>JAFQOE010000122.1 GCA_017395635.1 Lachnospiraceae bacterium
CTTTAATAAAAACAGTCAGATGAAAAGTACATTCAGAATCCTATTCTACGCAAAGTGGGAGGCAAGCGATGAGGCAAAGATGCTCCCAATCTATGTTCGCATTACAATCAACGGCACAAAGGCTCGTTTCAGCCTTAAAATACGCGTGTCGGAGAAAATCTGGGACGCCAAGAGTGGTCGTGCCATCGGGCATAGCCACGAAGCTCTACAAGCTAACCGTTACCTTGATAGCGTCGTTACACGCATAAATACCATATATTATCGCCTATGCGAGCAGAGCGAGGCTATAACGGCTCAAATGGTGCGTGATGAGTTCCTTGGCGTGAAAGCACCAAGTAAGACACTACTTTCGGTGTTTGCCGAGTTCAACGATAGGCAGGAGAATCTTATCGGCGTGGATATTACGCAATCGACATTCAACAAGTTCGACTTGACATTTCGCCGTCTGGAAGAGTTCCTGCGGGTGAAACGCAATCGACCAGATATCCCCGTATCGCTGGTCGATAGAGATTTTGTGCTCGACTTTGAGGCCTATTTGAAGGTTGATTACCACCTGCAAGCCAACTCTGCCGAGAAGTTGATGCGTATCTTCAAACGCATTACCACGATGTGTTTTAAGAGCGGACTGATGGCGAAAGATCCATTCTGCGATGTGCGATTAAAGAAGGTCAAGAAGGATAGAGGCTACCTGACTCGCCACGAATTGGAGCTGATACTCAACTATAAACCAACGAAAAAACGATTGGAGAAGGCGCGCGATGTCTTTGTGTTTTGCTGCTTTACGGGCTTTGATTACTCCACTACCGCATCATTGACCGAACAAAACCTTGTTTTGGCTGATGACGGCTCGATGTGGATTGAAACACACCGAGTCAAGACCGGTGTCGCATCAAAGGTCAAGCTGCTCGACATACCACTTTCAATCCTGAAAAAGTACGAGCCGACCCGCATTAACGGCTATTTGCTGCCCGTGTTGAGCAACGCCAAATACAATCTCTACCTCAAAGAGATAGCCGCCACATTGGGTATCCAAAAACGAGTAACCTCGCACCTTGCCAGACATACATTTGCTACGACCGTAACCTACGCCAACGGAGTATCCATCGAGTCAATCAGCAAGATGCTCGGCCATACAAAACTCGCCACCACCCAAATCTACGCCCGCATCGTCGACCAAACGGTCAGCCGAGAGATGGATAAGTTGTCAGCTGCGTTAAGTGGCACGAGTTTTAGCCTCAACAATGGAGAAACCTCAACACAAGAGACTACCAACTAATAAAAACAACAAGGTGCCCGGTCATAGCCGAGCACCTTGTTTGTTATTATTCAAATAGCGTTTTCAACTGATGGTCAAAGTCGCTCAAAATCTCTCTATCTTGTATCACTCTGAACTTCTCATATTCGGTCAAAGCCTTTTCCTCAGCTTGTTCGTGCGTGATACTGCCTGCATCAGGGAGTAATCCTCTATCATTGAGCTCCAAATATCGACCAAGAACATCTCTCCAATCAGCCATTGTCATTAGTATATGGTCTCTGGCTCGCAGTTCTGCCAGGTCGATGAAGGCACTACTCAATCTATTCAGCACATCAACCTCCTGCTCACTCAAATAGTTTTTTGCAACCATAACATCCGATTTTATAACTCTGCCATCGGGTGCATTTTTCCAGGTAGTAAGCCCCATATGAGGGCGCTCTGCATCAGCACGATTATAGATAATCTCCGCAGCGGTCTGTTGCGTTGCAGCGTAATGCATCATATTCTGCACAGTCTTGAAGAATAGCTTAGTCGTTTCGCTGTTCTTGTCATAGTCAGAGCTACATTCGCTATAAATATCGGTAATCTTCTGATAATAACGACGCTCCGAAAGACGAATTTCACGAATACGGTCAAGCAAATCATCAAAGTAATCTGCTCCAAACACATTCTTGCCTTTTAGTCGTTCATCATCCAGTACAAAGCCCTTCGTTAAGAACTCTTTTAAGATTTGAGTTGACCAGATGCGGAACTGTGTCGCCTCGTAACTGTTCACACGATAGCCGACTGCAATTACTACATCGAGGTTGTACATCATTACCTCACCAGACCATTTCCCCGAAGGTATTCGAATTTTTCTAATTGCATCGGACAAATGGATTTCTCCACTTTGGTTAATTTGGTCTAGATGGTAATTGATAGTAGGCACAGTCACTCCAAATAGCTCAGCCATTCGCTGTTGCGATAGCCAAAATGTATTGGTATCGAAAATGACCTGCACCTGAGCCTTTCCTTTCGCACCTTTGTAGAGAAGAATGGTCGATTCCATACTGCGTACAGCCACATCGTCAGTTAATGTTGCGGAGAAATACTCTTGTGCAACCTTCACCATATCCTTCTTTTGGTCGGCATTCATAGCGATAGCCATACAAGCAGTACGAGATAATCTGACGCTTGTAACTTCACGCACAGCACCACTTCCGAGCTCTGCCAGTTCAATAAACTCCACAAAGTGTTCTTTGAGATGATAGCCCTTCTGTGTTACCCAAGCCTGAGCCTTTGCAATCACGCGCTCGAAGTTCCAATACTTCCCATAGCCCATCACTCGCGATAGTTTACGCGAGTTCCACCACTCCTTACCCTCAGTGTCCACTTCTCGCAGCTGCTCAAACGGCGATTGCAGTTCAGGGATATTGTTGGGGTCATGTATAATATCTTTGCTCATATTCTGTTTCTATGGTTTAATATAAGTTGTCTATGCACAGTTTATAAACACTCACTCTTTAAAAATATACTCGTGTTATTTTTCTCAAAAGTATAAGATCATCAATAAGTCCTTTTGACTTACTATGTGAATTATATTCAGAGTCACATCGTCGTACATCTGTATGGCTTATATGAAGAATCTATAGTCATATGTTACACCTTTGTATTGCTTCAATAAGTTACCGATTTGGGCTAAGGTATTTGAAGTGTCAATAGTAGCAGGCAACTTGGTGTATAGGTTAAATGAGTTCCAGTTCATTTTCGTAAATCCTATAATTTCTTTAGCTATTGTTTTCAAATCACCCGTTCCATAATACTTAGTAATTTTTAGAGGAGATGGGATGCATCTACCACCTTGATAATATTTGCGATTTGCTTTTATCGAAGGAACCACTCCATGCGTCCACAATAAGGCATTTCTATTAGATAGTTTTATACAAGTTCCCCTATCAATAGGATAGCCATCGATACACATCTCTCCTTTGTTGTTAACCCATTGTGAAATAAATCTGTGATTATGTTCATTAGTAATGGTTATTAGGTCAACTTCTAAAATTCCTGCCTGTCTTAATGCGTGTGTTATTCCCTCTATCTCATCTTTCTTATATGGTGTGCGTTTATGGATTACGACCCTTTTAGGGAGTTTTTCCATTGCGTGCTGAAATAGATTCAAGATATCCATGCCAAATTTATATGCTTCCTCGAAATTTAGATACGGATTTCTTTTGCTATCAAACTGAGGATGTTCTACTTTTGATAATTTATATCTTAAACCTTGTCCTTGAGAATTATAAATATGGCTACATCCTAAAACAACATCTGTTTTTCCATCTGGCTTCTTTTTAATGCTATAGCCAATACCTGCATATGCAGTATCAGGATTTAGGTCAGCTAAAGTCCAAGGAGTTCTTAATGCCTTAACAAATAAAGCAAGAGAGAGCCACCAAGAGATCTCACATTCCATCCTATCAGACAAGGTCTTTTCCTCTATAATTTGTGTTGTAAACTTATGATGTGCTGCATAAGCCTTGATATAATTATGTAGATCAAAAGTTTCGTGCTCATGTTTAAATTGCCTATAGTGACTCCATGAACTAGGGATGAATATCGTTATTACACTTCCAGGTGTCTGCTCCGCTAATTTTTTCGCTCCAAAACAGATTGCCCTAACAAGTTCCAAAACATTTGATGGGTTATCATTTATTGACAGCCATCTCTCAGAGTTAACTTCAGGAATATCTAATCTACAATTATAGATATTACTAAACCCTGTATAATCGTGGATGTAATCTGATGTTTGAGATGTATTTATTGTACTATTTAGTCTTTTTAAGAATGTACTAAATATTGTGGAATATGGACCAGGGCATATGACACCGATTCGGATGTCTTGAGCTAATTTGTCATAGTAGTGAGAGTCAAAAGGTTTATGGTTAGTAAGTCCTCTCATCGGATTATCATCATAAAAGGGCCTATCGGCATATGAATTAATAAACTCAAGTTTCGGCTCGTCTACATGTATACCACGATATATAGTTCGTCTTTTATCGAATTCTTTTGGCGCGTGTGTTTTAAATCCATTATGGTCTATAATTTCTGCATATCCTCTGTTGGGAGATAATTTGAATGTAAAACCACTATTTGAATTCAAAGGAATATCAAATGATGTTTTATTATTACCTAATATAATATTATACCACATCTGAAGTTTTTCTTCATATTTTTTATTTCTCATCCTATCTAGGTACTCACGAGTATATTTCTGTTTCTTCTCTTTCTCAATAGGTTCACTTGATTCTAAGTATATAGTAGGAGTTATTGAAAATAAAGCATATTCTTTCTGTGGTATAAATGACAATCCGCATTCTACCGCCTCATGTACTATAATGTTCTCTTCTTTGAAAATGCTTTCATTCTTCCATAGAATACCACGTTTGTAATTTACATTCAGTCCTTTAAGTTGAGATATTCCCAATAATATAGCTTTAAGAATTAACTCCCTAAAGACTCCATTGCTTTCAATATCGTCAACAGTAATTGGTATGCGTTCAATTTCACTGATTAAGTCATTGCCAAAAATATCTTGAATCATTGATGCTGTTGAAATTGAATACACTTTATCCTGATAAGGAACAGCAACAACACTTGTATTATTAGTTTTTTCTCTAATATACTGCCATTTACCTTTAGTCTTATCAAAAGACACTTGGAATTGAAATATTTCCTTTGGGAATACTACAGGAGACAAATTGCTTTTTAAGTATTTGATCGTTGTGCCATCACCAATACAGAATGGTGTATCAGTCGATTCTGTGCGGACAATCTTTAAAATTTCATTTATTTCATTCTGTTTGGATGGATCTTCGTTATAACAATACTTCATAAGTGATAACATAATGTTATCAAAGCCGTCTGCATCAATATAATATGCAGTTCGCCCCGCCTTTCTAATATTTGTTATTAGTTCTTGTACTTCAGGTGTAATATTACTTCCATATCCACACCAATATAATCGGCCTGCTCCTTTATCTGTAAAAGTTCGAGTTAAAGCATCCATCAAAGATTTATCTCGACCACTATAGCCAATAACAATTAAATTTTTGTCTACAAAATAGCGGCACATTGCAGATACAAAATCTGTATGTTGCGAATCAAGTTCCTTTGCTGTATTCTTTAATGTACTATACTTGTAATCACCATGCAATGCTATGTATAGTAATTCATTGCTGCTTTCTGTCCTATATATACGATCAACACAGTCTAAATTAATAGTAATAGGAGTTATATTTGCTTGTTGTGCAGCTCTCTCCACTAAACCGTCAAAATTGGTACTCCATATAGATTTCACAACTCCATATTTATTCAATAAACATAGTAATTTATATCCAACATATGGAGTCTTATCCTGGCAAAGATTTTGAAAATATTTAATTCTATCAGATTCAATTTGATATGCTTTTTCTGCATAAAAGGAGTATTCATCAGAAGATCCCTCTTTCGGAAAGCCAATTTGAGAATCTATCCACTTTTGGATAATAGTTTTACTCCTGTCAGATTTTTTAGGATCAACTAAATTTTGCTGACACCCAGATAGGGTTTGATAGATTGATGCTTTCCAATCCCATATACAATCATTAGCAGATTGTATGCCCGATGAGATAGAAGCTCCAGCACCTAAAAGCACGCCAAAACTTCCATCAAGATTTTGTTTGATTGAGCGCAAAAAAGCATCAAAATCTAAATATATGTCAGATGGGGTTGTAATAGCCATATTTATTCTAATTATAATTTGTAATCACGATCTCTGAATCGAACTTAAATGATACTGCTTAACTTGTAATATTCACAAATATGCTCATTTATAATAGTTGCGTTTTTAGGATTCCTTATAATTTCCACGAAACGAGAATCTATTTCGGCATATTCACAAGACTCTTGAATCGCTCCAATACTCTTTTTAACCTCTAAATACGAAATATCGTTTCGCTTCATCTTTAACTTATAAAACGGTTCTGATGCCATATGTATATATGGATTGCAGATATCCATTGTAAAGGAATTTGGTCTAGGAACTACTATATTCCAAATATTTCTAAACGTGTCTATTAATAGATTATTTAAATATATCTTGCCATCTACTATATGACCTTCTGTGACGAGTTTTATGATACTTAATATGTATACAGGTTTATGCGGACTTCCCATACCATTATATTTGAAAGTCCTCAAGTTTTCAGTCCATTGACAAATATCATAAACAGTTAATATGCTATTAGTATTTCTTGCAGTATAGCTGGAGGTACAATCGCTAATAATACAGCTATTATTGTTATTGACATATGATGATGGTTTACTTTCGCTGGATATAATTTCAACCTGTAGATTTAATCCTAGTTCGTTCGAAATCTGCTTTATCTGCTCATACTTCGTAGGAGTATCTGAACAGGTATTTACAAGCCAACCATTACCAACAGGCTTGCATGGCTTTTCATATCTTGGCTTAGGATTCTTGAGAACTAAATTGTCTGCACAAACAATAATACCTAAATCTCGTACTTGTTCTGGACCTGCATATTTAACAACCTCAACCAGAGTTTCTAAAACCTTATTTGGTTGTATCGTTCTACCATCGGGGAATGTTACCTTAATCTTTTGTCTGGTTGATGTACTTGGTTCATCCTCAAGATTGATAATTTCACCAGTAGCAACAGACACAATATCTACCTTCAAATCTAATTCTAATTCATTAGATATTTTGATAAGGTCCTCTCTCTTTCTGCGAGTATTTATATTAGTGAAGACTAACCAACCATCAGCTATTTCTCGCTGTGCAGAAGCATACTGATGGCTGCGTTCTTTTGTTACAAGATTGACATTAGCATGCAAGATGTTCAACTCGTGTATCAAGTCTGGATAGTTGTTCTCGATAACCTCAACGAAAGTATCAACGGCTTTTTGATATTGCACAACTCTTCCATCAGGGTATTCTACACGCAGAATCTCTGTTTTTGACTTTGTCCTTTCTGTGGGTTTATTCTCTTTAGTGGAA
>JAFQOE010000123.1 GCA_017395635.1 Lachnospiraceae bacterium
TACGGAGGTTACGGGATTACGCACCCACTTCTGAACATCGGGCGGATTTTTCCGCCCGCTACTTTCTTTCGGTGAGCAGGGGAAGGCGGACAAAGAAAGTAGCAAAGAAACCCAAGCCTTTTATCTGCGATAGGCTGAAAATCAAATCGGACAGAATGAATATTGTTCACTCTGTCCGATTGTCGTATATGGCTGTATAGCATTATGGAATATACAGCAACTCAAATTCCATTCTTCGGCGAAGCTCCAGAGACGGGATTACCTTTCCTTTGTACTTGCGGAAGGTGATGTATTCCCGATAGATGTTCCGGTCGCCCTCGTCCAACATCTGAATAAGTCGGCTTTTCGGTCGGTCTCCGTAGCCCAACAGACGGTAAGCACCCTAATTATGCTTCTTTTTGCATAACGTAGGTTATGTAAAGGAAAATATTATGTAAAGTATTAGTAGATAAACCTATGAGTATGTTTTTATAAGGTATGAATTTGTTTACATAATATTGAGAAGGGAGTTTTGTTGCTCCCTTCTCCTTCAAATAAAACTACTTTGTATATTTCATTTGTAGACTCTTCAAGAATCCCATTAATTCTCCATCTTTATGCCAAGTAGTTTTATTTTCTTGTATGATGCTTGATGAAAGCTTTTGTAAAGCACTTTCTTTTAATTTATTGCTAACTCTGGCATATATTTCGGTGGTAGTAGTAGAACTATGGCCAAGAAAATCACGAATATATACAAGATTAATACCTGCTTCTAACATATGCATAGCCTTTGAATGTCTAAAAGAATGACATGATATAGTGTCAGGAATAAGTTCCGGGTGTGTTTTTCGAGCATTTTTGACATGTCGTTTTATAATTCCTAGAACAGCCATTCTTGTTAATTTCTCACCTTTAGGATTTGGGAATAGTGGATGAGAACTATTAGAGGAAGTAAATAAGTTATTCTCTTCCATATATAATCTCAAATTTCTAACTTGATTGGCTGAAAGTGGAACTACTCTGATTTTATTTCCTTTGCCATGTAATCTAATCGTTGTAATATCGCCAAATCTCAAATTAGCAGGAGTAAGATCTATTATCTCTTGAACTCTTGCACCACTATCATATAACAAACCTATGAGTATGAAATCTCTACGACCCTTAAAAGTTTGTTGGTCTGGTTGCTCAAGAAGTACCTTTACACCTTCTGTCGTTAAATAAGACATTTCCTTATATGGCAATTTCTTTTGTTTAATAGTCAAGATAGATTGCCAATGAGACATGCCTTTAACATCACGATATTGGAGATATTTAAAGAATGAACGTATCGTACTTAAACGATTGTTTCTTGTCGAGATAGAACATTTTCTTTCATTTTCCAGCCAGGACAAAAAACTTATAATTCTTTCTTTAGTCAGTTCTTTCAGGAACAGCTTTTCCGGCACAATGAATTCAAATTTGTACATATACTGCAATAGAAGAATAAATGTTGCACTGTACTGTTTGATAGTTTGGTTAGAACATCCACATTCTACAGGTAGGTATTGATTAAGATAATCAGTAAGATATTTTCCGAAATCAGTCATAGGAAGTATTTAATTTTGAAAAATTAATTATTATAAACAGTCATTTCAGGAAAGACCTCATTGTTTGTCGCTTCCATTTGTTTGACAATCTGCGGGAACATATTTTCCACAACTCTAACATATTTATTGGTCGCTGCAATAGATTGATGTCCCATATATGTCATTAAAATCAACATTGCATTATATATATCCCTTCCTGATTCACATAGTTTTACAAAAGAGTTTACACAAAATGTATGTCTAAGGTCATGTAAACGAGGTCCCTTTCTATTTTTATTCCGCATTATACCAGCACGTTCTAGAATTAGGTTGAAATTATACGAAACAGCTCTAGAAGATATAGAGGTGTCATTACACTTTACGAAAAAGTAATTTTCAGGAGCAATTCCAAAACCAAGTCTTTGCTTATGCTGTATATAATCACGGAATATAATAATCAATGAGGGCGATAGAGGAATATATCTGTCTTTACCGTTTTTACAACCGTTTAGAATCAAGCATTCTCTATCTAAATCAATATCACGATGCTTTAATTTTATTGCTTCACCAATTCTCATACCAGTACCGTATAATGTACGGATTAAACACGGCATAGCAAATCGGATAGAATTTAATGTTGTGTGATAAGAATTTATTCTATCACACTCAATCAATATTCTTTTAATTTCATCGGAAGAATAGATATATGGAGTAAAATTTAATTGTTGTTTGGGCAATTTGGGTATGTGTGAATCATATCCTATAATTTGAAGAAATGACGAGAATCCTCGCATAACAACTATTCTATAATATCGATTCTCTTCAGACTCGCCGGGTAGTTTATAACACCATGCGTCAGACAATTCTTTGGTAATACCAACGTTTGTCTCTTTTCTCTCAAAGGCGAATTTATCGAAACGCTTTAAGATATATTCCATAACGATTGTTTTACAACCCATATTATCTTTATAGTCTATATATTGGGTTATCAATCCCGCAAAGACAGAATATAATTTAACGGTTCTCTCTCTCATAAATTTCAGTATAAAAGATTCTGGGGATTAAAGGAACTTCAAGTGCACATTGTCTTAAATGCTTCAAATCAATCTTCAAATAATTCAATGTAGTTTCAGAGTTAGAATGTCCCAAAATTTCAGAAATCACACTTGGCATTTCTCCATTCTCAAATAAATTAGTCGCAAGACTATGGCGTAAAGCGTGTGGTCCATGCTTACGTTTTGATATATCTATGTTAGCAGCCAACATCCAGTATGACACACTTCTACCTAAAGAAGTTATGGAGGTTTTTCGGTATGGGGCTTGATGCTCCAAGAATACATATGCAGAATCTATATCAGGTCGTCCATATTTGATATAGTCAATGACTCCGTTCCCGATTTCTTCTGATAATGGAAATGAAATGGGTTTCCCCGTTTTTGCTTGAACTAGAGATAAGCGATTGAGTTCCCATTCAAAATTGGAGAAAGTTATTCCTGTTATATCAGAAGCCCGAAGACCATAACGTGCTGCTAGTAATATCATAGCATAATCACGCTTCCCTTTAGGAGTAGATCTGTCTATAGTATTTAATAACATTTCTATTTCCTCTTTGCTATAATGAGATGGTAGCCGTGGATTTTTAGGACGATGAAGCCTTAAAATTTTATCCCATCGTACAAAACTGTTGTCTGCTAACAAGTTACGTTCGCAAGAGTATAGAATAAAAACTCTTACGCAAGAAATGATATGATGCCAAGGACATTTTTTCTGTTTTAGTTCACTTAAAAACGTCAGAGCAAGAGGAATGTCCAGTTCGCCCACATTCTTCTTTTTTGTTCTCAAAAAAGAATATAGCTCTCTTAAATACAAATGCAGTTTAGTAACAGTATGGGGACTTTTTATTTTTCGTTCATGACATAGAAATTCATTGAATTGTACTCCTAAATCACCATTATATTCAAATTTTGGGATACGCGGAGAGTGATTCCCTGAAAAGCCCCCTGTATGTAGAACTTCATTAATGGCTCCAATATGTCTAATAATGTTTTTCTCAAAATTAGATAATAGAGCATATGGCTTTCCATTATGTCGTGATCTCAGAAAAGATTTTCCGACATCTTCGTCATAAAATTCAATACCATTCTCACTCATGTACCATTCTAATTTCCTGTAACTACTTTTAAAAGCGCTAATAGTCAAATCTGCATAATGCTTTAATTGCAATTGCTCAATGACTTTTGCTCTGAGTTCAATAAAACTACGGTTACTCATACAATACCTTTTTAAATGAAACATAAATATTAAAGATTCCACAAATACAAGATTGTGGAATCCTTAATATAATAGAGTGTCAATTATTCAAAAGACATTGGTTAAAATATTATGTAAAAACAATACTCGAATAACATTGTATAATCAACAGATATTGAAATACTTTATAAATGGTACTTTACATAATATTTTCCTTTACATAACCTACGTTGTAGGCAAGTGTGGCAAGGAGCAATGAGTCCTGTCCGTAACCGCTGAACATCTTGCAGAGTTTCATCAGGTCGGAACGCAGCAGCCTGTCCGCTTCCTCTTCCGTCATATCCGTTGAAAGGTTTTCGCCCGGTAATACCTTATGCCCATACCCTACATACGGATAATGTTCGGCTTTGTTATGGAGTCCCTCGAAATGCTTGATTACTGCAATCGCCCTTTCAAACGGAGGCAGTTCGCTGATCACCTGTGCCGACAAACTGCCTGCCGTTATCATAAGGCTGCATACTAACATACAAATCTTCTTTATCATAGGCTTACCCGTTTGCTGTTTCACCTCCTTCCGCTACCTGCTCA
>JAFQOE010000124.1 GCA_017395635.1 Lachnospiraceae bacterium
CTGAAAGTTTCACTTCTCATTATCAAGTTCTAATAACAATTTTACACCTAATACAGTAGCTGGGACTCTATAATTCGGGGCGAGATTTGAAAGCACAACAACAGCTGTACCTGTTTCGGGATTAAAACCAAGATAGCTATTATAATTTCCTGTACCACCATTATGCCATATGATGTTATTCTTACTATCAAGAATCCAAGACATTCCTATCTCATCCATATGAATACCCATGGTTTTATACATTTCGGTTGATGCATTAATGCTTTTCAGGCTATTATGGCAATCTGAAAAATATGAATTATCTTCAAGTTGCATCTGTGCGTATAAAAGCATATCCTCAATATTTGATGTGACAGCTCCCGCTGACAAATATGCATCGCCTTCTTTCCAATCCCAATACTTTCCAAGGTCTCCGCTTTTATCAGAAATCTGTGTTGAGGTTAAACATAATTCATTTTGTGCAAAATCATTTAACAAGCTTGTATATTCCGTTTCATATACTGACTCAAGAACAAGTCCTAATACTGCATAACCATAATTAGAATATACGAAATCATAACTTGCTTTATTCATATTCAAGTTTCCTGCTTTGTCAGAAACCATTTCTTTTGTAACACCATAAAAATCATTTCTACCATTAAAAAAGTTAGAAACCATAGGACTTTCTAAATAATATCCTTTATAGCCTGAAGTATGTGTCAATAGTTCCTCTATTGTTGGATATGTATTTCCTTCCGGTAAAGATAAATAGTTGTCTATTGTACAATCATTATTTGAGGAACTGGGCGGCAAATACGAAAGGCAAGGGGATTATTTGATACCGTGCTTAACTGTACCCGCCGAAGAAGAACAGGCAATAGGCATCTGGGGGCAACGGCATTTAGATTATCTAAAACAGTACCGTAAAGTTACATACACCAATCTTCTTACAAGCGGCAGGCTAAACGCCTACCTTGCCGACATCAACAGACAGGCACAGGAACGCTTTGAAAGGCTCATAGAGGGTATGAAACAGGCACAGGGCATAACGGAACAGCTAAAGGCAGAAAACGCCTTAGAATGGACAGGATGCCTCAATAACATAAGGGCTTGTGCGAGGGAGATTGTGGAAAAGGAAATTATTTTTGCATAAACAGATGATTAGTGGCAGGGGGAAATCCTGCCGCTTTTTCTGCTTTAGTTTGTCAGCTTGACAAATAAAGGGTTAAGGAATATAATTAGATTCAGTATTATACAAGGAGTTAATAAATATGCGGCAAGGTATTCTTAAATAAACTGTCAATTTGATAGTGGGAACAAAAAGTAGCAGTCCCGTTTCACTTTTAATATGGGGCTTAGTTTTTTGTACCCAGTTTAAGAATACTTTTATCATGTAATTTTATATGCCCGAAAACATATAAGTGTTTTGGGGCTATTGGAGTTATTTACCCAGTGATAGGAGTATTTATCACTGGGTATTTTTATGCCCTTTTTTGGGTGTTGATAGGAGGAAAATCACATGAAAATAATTAACTTAGGCATTCTGGCTCACGTTGACGCAGGAAAGACAACATTAACGGAAAGTTTATTGTATACCAGTGGTGCAATTGCAGAACTAGGGAGCGTAGATGAAGGCACAACAAGGACAGATACAATGAATTTGGAGCGTCAAAGGGGAATCACTATCCAGACAGCAGTGACATCTTTTCAGTGGGAGGATGTAAAAGTCAACATTATAGATACGCCAGGCCATATGGATTTTTTGGCGGAAGTATACCGTTCTTTATCCGTATTAGACGGAGCAGTATTATTAGTTTCTGCAAAGGATGGCATACAGGCACAGACCCGTATACTGTTTCATGCACTACAGATAATGAAGATTCCGACAATTTTTTTCATCAATAAAATTGACCAAGAGGGGATTGATTTGCCAATGGTATATCGGGAAATGAAAGCAAAGCTTTCTTCGGAAATTATAGTGAAGCAAAAGGTTGGGCAGCATCCCCATATAAATGTAACGGACAATGACGATATGGAACAGTGGGATGCGGTAATTATGGGAAACGATGAACTATTAGAGAAATATATGTCAGGGAAACCGTTTAAAATGTCAGAACTGGAACAGGAAGAAAACAGGAGATTCCAAAACGGAACGTTATTTCCCGTTTATCACGGAAGCGCTAAAAACAATCTGGGGATTCGGCAGCTTATAGAAGTAATTGCCAGTAAATTTTATTCATCAACGCCTGAAGGTCAATCTGAACTATGCGGGCAGGTTTTTAAGATTGAATATTCAGAGAAAAGGCGGCGTTTTGTTTATGTGCGTATATATAGCGGAACATTGCATTTGAGGGATGTTATTAGAATATCTGAAAAAGAGAAAATAAAAATCACAGAGATGTGTGTTCCGACAAACGGTGAATTATATTCATCCGATACAGCCTGCTCTGGTGATATTGTAATTTTACCAAATGATGTTTTGCAGCTAAACAGTATTTTGGGGAACGAAATGCTGTTGCCGCAGAGAAAATTTATTGAAAATCCTCTCCCTATGCTCCAAACAACGATTGCAGTAAAGAAATCTGAACAGCGGGAAATATTGCTTGGGGCACTTACAGAAATTTCAGATGGCGACCCTCTTTTAAAATATTATGTGGATACTACAACGCATGAGATTATACTTTCTTTTTTGGGGAATGTGCAGATGGAAGTCATTTGTGCCATCCTTGAGGAAAAATATCATGTGGAGGCAGAAATAAAAGAGCCTACTGTTATATATATGGAAAGACCGCTTAGAAAAGCAGAATATACCATCCACATAGAAGTCCCGCCAAATCCTTTCTGGGCTTCTGTCGGGTTGTCCATAGAGCCGCTCCCTATTGGAAGCGGAGTGCAGTATGAAAGCAGAGTTTCACTTGGATATTTAAATCAATCGTTCCAAAATGCGGTTATGGAGGGGGTTCTTTATGGCTGCGAGCAGGGGCTGTATGGATGGAAAGTGACAGACTGTAAAATCTGTTTTGAATATGGATTGTATTATAGTCCTGTAAGTACCCCCGCAGACTTTCGGCTGCTTTCCCCTATCGTATTGGAGCAGGCTTTAAAAAAAGCAGGGACAGAACTATTAGAGCCATATCTCCACTTTGAAATTTATGCACCGCAGGAATATCTCTCACGGGCGTATCATGATGCTCCAAGGTATTGTGCAGATATTGTAAGTACTCAGATAAAGAATGACGAGGTCATTCTGAAAGGAGAAATCCCTGCTAGATGTATTCAAGAATACAGGAACGATTTAACTTATTTCACAAATGGGCAGGGAGTCTGC
This sequence comes from Lachnospiraceae bacterium, assembly GCA_017395635.1. Classification (GTDB taxonomy): domain Bacteria; phylum Bacillota; class Clostridia; order Lachnospirales; family Lachnospiraceae; genus CAG-590. Next base: position 3,308 of record JAFQOE010000124.1, read on the forward strand.
TTGACAGAGTTAAAAGGATACCAGCCAGCTATTGGTAAATTTATTTGCCAACCCCGCCGCCCGAATAGCCGTATAGATAAGGTTCGGCATATGTTCCACAAGTTAGCTTAACAGCTTGCAAAAGTCATATAAAATGAGATTTGAAAGGATTAGAGACTAATTATGATGAAATGCGAATGGATATTGTGTCCTGTTTGTGGGAGCAAAACCCGTAATAAAATTAGGAAGGACACTGTTTTGGAGAATTATCCCCTTTATTGTCCAAAATGCAGACAAGAAAGATTGATTAAAGTTGACAACTTGAAGATAACTGTCATCAAAGAGCCAGACGCTTAAGACGCAGAGCCGATGAAATTGTGGAACAATTCACGAATCATCGGCTCTTTTTGTTTCGTATTTGAAAGAACAAACTCACCAAATAAAAAAAACGATATTCGGGTGGGTTATTTTGTTATACCCTAAATTACCCTCTGAATTTGTTTTTAAATTTGGAGGGATTTTTTTATGTCCTTTTTTCGGGCAGTTATCTATCTGCTCATACGAAGCAAAATTTATCAATACATAGCATATCAGAGAACGGCAGGAAACCAGTTAAAAAAATTTCTGCC
>JAFQOE010000125.1 GCA_017395635.1 Lachnospiraceae bacterium
AGGGCTGTCCTTTTTCGGCGGTGAATAACGGAATATTCCTGAATTAACTGAATGATAGAGTGTTAAGTTGTTTAACGGTGAAACGACTTTCAGCACCAAAGTTATTTGAACGTTATTATTGTTCTTCTCGTGTAGTCTTATATGTACTCTAACTTAAAACTAAATAGTGTGACCAAATAAAATCAAGTAACAACCTAATACTTTGCTTTATATCTTTCTATACCCTTTAGGAGATATTCCCGTAACCCTTTTGACATATTTGCCAAATACCGATTGTGAAGGGAAATTAAGGTAATCGCTAATCTGCTGTATTGTCATATTGGTAGAGATAAGCAGTGCCTTAATCTCTGTAATCACATAGTCCTCAATAATATCAGATGCGGTTCTGCCTGAAACCTCCTTGACTACTTGCGATAGATGATTTGCTGTAACACATAATTTTTCGGCATAGAATCCGACTTCTCGTTTCTTCTTGTAATACTTGCCAACAGCCTCTAAAAATGCTGCATATATGTCATTTTGCCTGTTTGTTCCCTTAATACTCGGGCTCATATCGTGCTTCATATGTGAGTAGCCATAAAACATTGCAAGTGTAAGATGACGCACGGCATCCATCTTAAATTCTGAATGTGGTGACTGCACAATGTTTTTAAGTAGCCCGTAATACTCACTGAATACATTTTGGTCTTTATCGAGATTGATTAGCGGATTATTAATCATTGAGGAGTATAATCTATGGGTGTATCCTCCTTCTGTCCTAGTAAATAGACTATCAGCAAATGTGCCAGACATAGCGATGGCACGCCCTTGCAAATTCTTTGAGAAACTAAGTAGTTCGCAAGTTTGTCCTATCATTATAATAATTACTGCTGGGGCTTTCACGTTATACTTGTGCATATCTATTTTAATAACGGCCTCACCTTGGTCGTAGATAATAGCCATTGACATATCAACCTTGAATGGTTCTTCGTCTATTATTCTTTCTGCACGAATAGCATTGGCATCCTCTATCAACAATACATCGGTTCCAATTCGCAGATTGCTTGGCGTGATTTCATCTATTCGGTTACGCCACTTATAAGATATAAACGGATTATTCATGCTATTTGATTTTAGTGCAAATATACAAATATTATCCACTATAACATGTATATAATTCGTATTTTCTATGTTTTATACCAATAATCAACGATTCTATCAAACTATTGCATTGGCTAATACCGTACCTTTGCGGTGGAATTTTAATTGATAAATTGTATGAAAAAGTTTTTGAAAGGAATCAGCCTATTATTGGCTGTGCTGGGTTGCACAATGACAGCAAGTGCTCAAGAAGAGTTAAAGCAAGATGGATTTATGAAGAGAGCTTTCCGAGATATGAAGGAGAGTGCAAAACTTCAGCGTCAGATTGACAAGGCAAACTTCAAAGCGGTAAAACTTGAAACAAAGGCATTCTATGAGGAGCAGAAAAGATTGTCAAGACCATCTGTAAGAACCGCTGCCGAAAAAGAAAGAATGCAGCGTGAGTTGGAGGCGGCAAATAGAAGAGTTGACGAAGCACAAGCAAAGGTAGATAGCGTGAAAAAATAATTGTTATGACAAAGTACAAATTAAAAACAGGTAAGGTTGAGGGTGTCGTTGTGGACACATACAAGAAGATTGAACAAGGTGTCGTAGATGGCTATCAGGCTATTGAAGATGCCGTAGTTGGAACTTACAAGAGGATTGAAGGTAAGTTTGTGGATAAATTTTTAGAGGAGACCGCAGAAGATACAACAAGTGAAAAATAATTAAGTTATGAAAAAATGGTTATTGATGTTGCTCGCAGTTGTTATGACGGGCAACGCATTGTTCGCACAGGAGAACAACAAAAGTCGAATGTACAACAAATCGTATAGAGCAGATGTGGAATTAACTTGGCAAAATCCTCGCACTTGGGGTATCGCATCTTCTCACGGATACAGTTTTGGCAATGGTTTGTATGTTGGTGGTGGTGCAGGATTTACTGCCGAATTTACGGATTACAAGACAAAACCGGCATTTCTGCTACCACTATTTGCGGATGTGAAGTATAGCTTCCTGAATAAATTAGCCACACCTTATGTCAGTGTAAAGGCAGGTGGTTATGCTGATGTAACAAGTACAAAGGTGCAGGGCATACGCACATTTGCCAACCCCGCAATTGGCATTGATATTCACAGATTCTCTCTTGAGGTCGGTTACGAATATCAGTTAGGTTGTTGGGGATATAAAAACGGAGAGCATATTCATCAGGTAAAATGTAGCGTTGGATTTAGTTTCTAAACGATTTATATTATAAAAATGATTAATAAGAGTGGCGTATGTAGTGAACCTTGTAGTTCGCTCATACGCCACCGTTGTTTATACACATTGTATCTTCGGAAGATGC
>JAFQOE010000126.1 GCA_017395635.1 Lachnospiraceae bacterium
AGAATTTGTAGGTGCGTGCAATGAACCTAATAGAATTAACTCACAAGAACGATATTTTACAAACATATGAGATTTACAAACACTGTATGTTTATGCCTACCGAAGAAAAGTTTAATAAGAAAGTAGAACAATTTCTGAATAATAACTCTGTAAAAATCTTTGCTTGTTTTAGTCACGGAAAGATTGTGGGTGTTATGGCTGTTTCTTTTATTGAACAGAAGAAAGTTGAGATATTAGGAATTGCGGTTGATTTATCTGCTCGTGGCAAAGGCATTGGTTCTTATATGATAAAACAAGTGATAAATAATTATGATTTATTGTCTGTATATGCTGAAACGGATAATGATGCCGTCGGTTTTTATCAGAAGAACAATTTTAGTATTACAGAATTCTCTGAAATTTATGACGGTGAAACGGTTATCCGCTACAAATGTGAATTAACCCAATTCCAATAGGTCGAACAGTTAGGAAAATAAGAATATGTTGGAGGATTGATTTTATGAAAAACGGAAAAATCCCTAACCCCAATACAATACATCCTATTGTAGGATATGATAAAGAAATTTATGTAAAACCAACCATTAAGAACCCGAATATTATTGTTGGTGATTTTACATACATTGCGAATTCGGATTTTGAGAGCCACGTGTCACATCACTATGAGTGGAATGGAGATAAACTGATTATCGGAAAGTTCTGTCAAATAGCGTCTGGAGTAGAGTTTGTAATGAATGGTGCAAATCACCAAATGAATGCGGTTTCGACTTTTCCATTCTATACGCTCGAGGGTTGGAATATGGAAGCACCAACTATGTCTAATATGCCTTTGAAAGGCGACACAATTATCGGTAATGATGTATGGATTGGTCAAAATGCAGTTATATTGCCCGGTGTCAAAATTGGAGATGGGGCAATCATAGGAGCAAATGCCGTTGTGGGCAGTAATGTTGCACCCTACACAATAGTGGTTGGGAATCCCGCTAAAGAGATTCGCAAGCGATTTGATAACGAATTGATAGAACTTATGCTTAAATTCAAGTGGTGGGACAAACCAATAGATGAAATTGACAAGCTGATACCTATTCTGACTTGTAGCGACTTGGAGAAAGTCAAAGCAGAAATTAGAAAACTCGTAGAGTGATAAATTCCAATTTGAGGGAGTATGTGCTATGGAATGGTTTCATATCGAAAAGATTGATAATGAAACATTTGCAATAAGTGAATACGGGCACTGGGAAGAAACACATTGCTATTTATTGCTCGGTACAGAACGCGCCGTTTTAATAGATACCGGTTTAGGCGTGGTAAATATAAAAAGCATTGTTAACAGTATTACCTCATTGCCCGTCCTCGTGATAACAACTCATGTTCATTGGGATCATATCGGCGGTCACAAGTATTTTCGTGATTTCGCCGTGCATGAAAAAGAGATAGCTTGGATATCCGAAAAATTTCCGATTCCTCTTAAAATGGTCAAAGAAAACCTCACTCGAAAGCCGTGTGATTTTCCAAGCGGTTTCAATATTGAGAGCTATCAAGTTTTTCAAGGTATGCCTTCATTCACTATGCGTGATGGTGACATTATAGAATTAGGCAATAGAAGGCTTCAAGTGCTTCATACTCCCGGACACTCTCCCGGACATTGTTGCTTTTATGA
>JAFQOE010000045.1 GCA_017395635.1 Lachnospiraceae bacterium
AGCAGGTGCTTCACAATCCGTCGGTACTTAGTGAGACTTTGTCGAACTTAGTACCGTTACGCATTGTGGCAAGTGCAAACGTCCTGCGTTGGTTTGTTAAATTTGTACAAGCATCACAAAATAAACTTGAGTTTCGCAAACACCTAGTTTTGATGTTTTAATTACAAGGAGGAAAAATCATGGAAAAATTACTTTTTACATCTGAGTCCGTTACAGAAGGACATCCGGATAAAATCTGCGATCAGATTTCAGATGCAGTGTTAGATGCGATTATGGCACAAGATCCTAATAGCCGTGTAGCTTGTGAAACAGCTATTACAACAGGTCTTGTATTGGTTATGGGAGAAATCTCGACAACAGGATATGTGGATATTCAAAAGATTGTACGTGAAACGATTCGTGAAATCGGATATGACCGTGCAAAATTCGGTTTCGATTGTGATACTTGTGGTGTAATCACTGCAATTGACGAACAGTCAAGCGATATTGCTATGGGTGTAGATAAGGCACTTGAAGCAAAAGAAAACCAGATGAGCGATGCAGATATTGAAGCAATTGGTGCCGGTGATCAGGGTATGATGTTCGGTTATGCATCAAATGAAACAGAGGAGTATATGCCATACCCAATCAGCCTTGCGCATAAGCTTGCATTGAAGCTTACAGAGGTTCGTAAGAATGGAACTCTTCCATACCTTAGACCGGATGGAAAGACACAGGTTTCAGTAGAATATGATGAGAATGGTAATCCGATTCGTTTGGAGGCGGTTGTTCTTTCTACTCAACATGATGCAGAAGTAACACAGGAACAGATTCATGCAGACATTAAGAAGTATGTATTTGATCCAATTCTTCCAGCTGATATGGTAGATGCAGATACAAAGTTCTTTATCAATCCAACCGGACGTTTCGTAATTGGTGGACCAAATGGTGACTCTGGTCTTACAGGACGTAAGATTATTGTAGATACCTATGGTGGATATGCTCGTCACGGTGGTGGAGCATTCTCTGGTAAAGACTGTACGAAGGTAGACCGTTCTGCTGCTTATGCTGCCAGATATGTTGCTAAGAATATTGTTGCAGCTGGTTTGGCAGACAAATGTGAGATTCAGTTGTCTTACGCAATCGGTGTGGCACGTCCAACATCTGTACGTGTGGAAACATTTGGAACAGGAAAATTGGATGAGTTGAAGTTAGTAGAAATCATTCGCGAGAACTTCGATCTTCGTCCGGCAGGAATTATCAAAATGTTGGATCTTCGTCGTCCAATCTATAAGCAGACAGCAGCTTATGGACATTTTGGACGTACAGACCTTGATTTGCCATGGGAGAAGCTTGACATGGTAGATAAGTTGAAGAACTATCTATAATAGAATGATTGAATGAACGAGAAAGAGCAAAAGGAAAGGTAATCCTTTTGCTCTTTATTTTGTGTTAACAATGAGCCAAGTGGATTCATGCTTGCATGAAAATCTATTTGGCGAATGTCCATCACTGAGCATGCTTTGCATGCGATGTGTGGTGTTAACCATATCGAGTAGGAGTCAGCCTACTCGATTTAAAAACTTGTTTGAAATTTACTTTTGATTAAGTAGACAAAATTGACTTGTTAATGTAGAATATAGCATATAAATAGACAGAAATGGCTAGAAGGTGTGGATATGATAAAGGATTATAGTGAATATATTCGAGAATTAGGACAGAAGATAAAAACATATAGAATAATGAAAGGGATGTCACAGCAGGATTTGGAAGAAAAATCAGGTGTTTCAAAGCGAAGTATATCACGATTGGAACAGGGAGAATCTGTACAGCTAGAAAATTTATTTAAAATTTTGATAGCTTTAGATCTTGGAGAGAATATAGAATTACTTATTCCAGATCAAACCAAAAGACCAAGTTATTATTTGAAAGAATCCAAAAATCAACCTAAACGAGTAAGAAGGAAGACAGAGAAGGATATCTTTAAATGGGGGGATGAAGAATGAATGATACAGCGGAAGTATATTTATGGGGAACGAGAGTAGGTATTATTCATCAGGATATATCTAAAGTATATGCAGCTTTCGAGTATGATGAGAATTTTGTTAATAGTGGGATTGAATTATCGCCATTAAGGATGCCTCTTGGTAAGAATATATATGAATTTCCAGCTTTGATAGGCGAACCATTTTATGGAATGCCGGGGCTTGTGGCGGATTCGTTACCAGACAGATTTGGTAATGCGGTTATTGAACAATGGCTTATGTCTTTAGGAAAGTCATTGTCGGATTTTACTGCGATTGATAGACTCTGCTATACCGGAAAACGTGGAATGGGCGCGCTTGAATATGTTCCGGCAAGTACGGAAATTAAGGATATAGATGAGAATATTAATGTTCGTGAAATGGTAAAGTTTGCATCAGATGTTTTGAACAATAGAGAAAAGGTTTCGTTAAATGCGAATGATCGCCTTACTTATTCGCAATTGGTGCAGATAGGGAGCTCAGCTGGTGGTGCAAGAGCAAAAGCGGTAATTGCATGGAATGAAGAGACAAATGAAGTGCGATCCGGACAAATGCAACTAGGAGAAGGTTATGATTATTGGTTGATGAAGTTTGATAATGTTTCAAAAAATGGTGACCATGGATTAGAAGACAAGCCGGAATATACATTAATCGAATATGCATATTATCTTATGGCACGGTCTTGTGGAATTACGATGAATGAATGTAGAATATATAGTTCAGATGATGAACACCATTTTATGACAAAAAGATTTGATCGTGAGAATGGGAAAAAACTTCATATGCAGTCACTTGGGGCATTGGCTCATATTAGCTATCAGGAGCCAGGTGTGTGTGGATATGAATTAGCAGCTATGTATATGAAGGAAATTGGACTTTCATATAAAGAGATAGAAGAGTTTTATCGGAGAATGGTATTTAATTGTTTGGCTGTTAATCAGGATGACCATGTTAAAAATATATCTTTTATCATGGATAGAAAGGGAAAATGGATGCTTTCGCCTGCTTATGATATTACATTTTCGTATAATCCGTCTAATAGATGGTTACGGGCGCATCAGATGACCATAAATGGAAAGACAACAAAGATAGAGAAAATAGATCTTCTTGAGGCGGGAGCAAAAATGGGAGTAAAAGAAAGACGCTGTAAAGATATCATAAATGAGATTGCAACTAAGGTAAGAGGTTTTCAATCTTTCGCTGAGCAAGTTGGTATTACAGAGAAAACATATAGTTATATTAATTCTATCATAGAAACTAATATGATAAAAATTTGATATAAATACTATTATCAGCAAGTAAACAAGGAGTAGTATGGAAGAAAAATATTTTGTTGAATTAAAAAAACTTTATGCAGATTTTAAGAAAAATTATAAGACTAGGGCAGATGAACAGCGAAAGATAACCTGTAGTCAAATAAAAACAAAAGGAAGAATATATGACGTGTTTCCGTATTATGCAGAGCAATATGGATATAAAACAAAAGGAAAAGTAGTAGATGAAATAGAAATGAAGGATGATGATTTTATCTATTATTTTGATGAAAATGACAGAATAAAATTAATAGAAGAAGCATGTACATCTTTGAAGAGAATAAGAGAGTATACGTGTTATGAATATATAGACAATAATATATATGAATACCATGCTAATTTTGTTGGTCCCAGACGTATCTCTATAGGACTTTATGAAGATAATAAACTCATGGAAAAATATACAGTGTACAGTTTGGAACGATGTGCATATGAGAAATATGGTACATAAATAGACAGAAATGGCTAGTAAGTGTGGATATGAAAAAAGAGTCAAATTTGACTCTTTTTTCTATCTTACTATATTTAAGAATACTTACACAGTATCTTCGTCACCCCAGTAGCAAAGTACTACAGCGCCGGGACCGGTATGACTTCCGATAACGGTTCCGATGTTGGAAATTTCAACTGGACCATTCAAATTAGGAAAAGCTTCCTCTACCATAGCAGCTAATGTCTTTGCATCTTCTAAGCAATCAGAGTGGCTGATAAAACATTTGCCGTTGTATTCTGTACCGCCGGATGCACTTTCCTTCATTTTTTCAACCTGTGTCTTTAATGCCTTTTTCTTGGTACGAACCTTCTCGCGTACACTTAATTTGCCCTCGACATCAAAATCAATTAATGGACAGATGTTTAATAAATTACCGATGGCACCGGATGCTTTCGAAACACGACCGCCACGTACAAGGTAGGTTAAGTCGGATACCATTAGCCACAACTTCAGTTTCAAACGATTGTCTAAGATCCATTGATTCAATGTGTGGATGTCCATTCCTTCTCTTTGTTTTGCAAGGGCGGTATCCACTAATAAACCGTAGCCAACAGAAGCGGTTAAGGAATCAATTACATAGATTGTACGGTCTGGAAATTCTTCTGATAACATATTCTTTGCAATGCAAGCGGAGTTGTATGTGCCGGAAATTCCAGATGAAAGGGTTATATGAAGAACATCTTTGCCTTCTTCTAAGTATGGGCGAAGCATCTCGATGTAACCTTCCGCATTAACCTGTGAGGTACGAGTCATGGCGCCGTCACGCATCTTTTGATAGAAAGTGGCGAAGTCCATGGATTTACCTAAGTTATCTTCGTACATTACATCATCTACAAAAAATTGAAAACATGCAAAAGGGACTTTGTTGTCATCAAAATAACTCTGGTTAAGATCGGCTGTGGAACAGCAAGAAATAATATAGTTGCTCATATGTAACCTCCTCTATAAATATCATGATAATAGTATTTCAATATAGAATTCAAACTCACCGTTCCCCGTGTGTCGGCAAGTTACAACGTTTTCATTATAACATATATCATAGTAACAGGCTAGACTTAAAACTATGTTTGCTTACAAGATGGGATTTGCGAATCGTAACTATGAAGGTAATGAATAGTTACGATAGATTGTATAAAAAGATGGAAGAAATAGGTAATTTTTTAAAAATATACTTGAAAATAAGAAAATGTATGCTATAATAAAACAGTAATCATTCCTATTTTGTTTTGGGATTGGTTATGAAAGCATAGGATTATGATGATTCAGAGTGAATGAAGCATGATAGAAGAACACTCTGGACTGACAACATATTTATTAAGGAGGGCTATTTTATGGCAGATTTAAAGGGAAGTAAGACAGAAGCGAATTTGATGGCGGCATTTGCAGGGGAGTCACAGGCTCGTAACAAGTATACTTACTATGCAAGTAAGGCAAAGAAAGACGGTTACAATCAGATTGCTGACATTTTCTTAGAGACAGCGAACAATGAGAAAGAACATGCAAAGATGTGGTTTAAGTATCTTCATGGTGGTGCAATCCCTGGTACCGTGGAGAACTTGAAGGATGCAGCAGAAGGTGAGAACTACGAATGGACCGATATGTATGCAGAGTTTGCAAAGGTTGCGAAAGAAGAAGGATTTGATGAGATTGCGAAAGCATTTGAGTTGGTAGGTGCGATTGAGAAAGCACATGAGGAAAGATATCGTAAGTTATTGGCAAATGTTGAAGGTGGATTGGTATTCTCAAGAGATGGGGATATGATTTGGGAGTGTGCGAACTGTGGACATATTCACATTGGTAAGGAAGCTCCAGAAGTTTGCCCAACCTGTGCACATCCACAGAGTTACTTTAAGTTGAGAGCTGAGAATTACTAAGATTTCTTGAAGTAGTGACAACGAAAGTGCAAAGCAGATATATTGTATAGAATTTAAAGGCTATGATACACGATAACGTGTTAATAGCCTTTTCTTTTTGGAGATAAATATCGGACTTTTTTCGATAAAAGACTTGCTTTTTTTCTGTTCTTTTATAAAATAGAGTATGGTACAGATTGATTATTTCGCTTTATGTCTAATCGTAAGGCAGATAGGAGAACGACATGAATAAGTTAGAATTACAACAACATGCAAATCAGTTGAGAAAGCACATTGTGACTTCTTTACATGCTGCAAAATGTGGACATCCGGGTGGATCATTGTCCGTAGCAGATATTATGACATATTTATATTTTGAAGAGATGAATGTGGACCCTAAGGATCCTAAGAAGGCAGATAGAGATCGTCTTGTATTATCGAAGGGTCATGTGGCACCAGCTCTTTATGCTGCACTTGCAATGAAAGGATATTTCCCGAAGGAAGAGCTTTTGAAGCTTCGTAAGACAGGAGCTATGTTACAGGGACATCCGGATATGAAGGGAACACCTGGTGTGGATATGTCAGCAGGTTCTTTAGGACAGGGTATTTCGGTAGCAGTTGGTATGGCACTTTCAGCTAAGCTTTCGAACGAAGATTATCGTGTATATACGATACTTGGTGATGGTGAGATTCAGGAAGGTCAGGTTTGGGAAGCAGCAATGTTTGCCGGACATAGAAAGTTAGATAATTTGGTAGTAATTGTAGATAATAATAACTTACAGATTGATGGTAGTATAGATGAGGTTTGTTCTCCATATCCAATCGGGGACAAGTTCAAGGCATTTAATTTCAATGTGATTGAGATTGATGGTCATGACTTTGACGCGATTGAGGCAGCATTTAAAGCTGCAAAAGAGACGAAGGGAATGCCTACTGCAATTGTGGCTAAGACTACAAAGGGCAAGGGTGTATCTTTCATGGAGAATCAGGCATCATGGCATGGTGCAGCTCCGAATGATGAGCAGTATGCAACTGCAATGGCGGATTTAGAGAAAGTAGGTGAAGCATTATGTCAGAAGTAAAGAAGATTGCAACTCGTGACAGTTACGGTAATGCGTTAGTAGAGTTAGGAAAAGAGTTTGATAATGTAGTGGTTTTAGATGCGGATTTAGCGGCTGCTACTAAGACAGGAACATTTAAGAAAGAATTTCCGGAAAGACATATTGATTGTGGTATTGCTGAGTGTAATATGATGGGTATTGCAGCGGGACTTGCTACAACCGGTAAGGTTCCATTTGCTTCCAGCTTTGCTATGTTTGCGGCAGGACGTGCATTTGAGCAGGTTCGTAATGCGATTGGTTATCCTAAGTTAAATGTTAAGATTGGTGCAACTCACGCTGGTATTTCAGTAGGTGAAGACGGTGCAACTCATCAGTGTAATGAAGATATCGCATTGATGCGTACCATTCCGAATATGGTAATCATTAATCCTTCAGATGATGTAGAGGCAAAGGCTGCTGTAAAGGCTGCTTATGAGCACTATGGTCCTGTATATCTTCGTTTTGGACGTTTGGCGGCACCGGTTATCAATGATACGCCGGATTATAAGTTTGAAATTGGCAAGGGTGTAACGGTAAGAGATGGTAAGGATATTACAATCGTAGCAACCGGTTTAGAGGTTGGGTTTGCAGTGGAAGCGGCAGAGATGTTGGCCAAGGATGGAATTGATGCAAGAGTAGTCAACATCCATACAATTAAGCCAATTGATGAGGATATTATTGTTAAAGCGGCTCAGGAGACAAAGAAGATTTTCACAGTAGAAGAGCATTCTATTATCGGTGGACTTGGTTCTGCAGTATGTGATGTTCTTTGTGAGAAGTGTCCGGCACCTGTTTATAAGATTGGTGTAAGAGATACTTTTGGTGAGTCGGGTCCGGCAGTAGAATTGCTTCATAAGTATGAGTTAGATGCAGAGGGAATTTATAAGCAGGTTAAAGAGAATATGTAATTGTTTAGAGTTGAGTATTATCGAATAAGGCTCTGAACAGTTGCGAAAATATTTTCTAGACAAATATACGAATGTAAAGACGTTCGGAATATAATGAAAAGGTGGATTGTGAAATGAATTTCATAATCCACCTTTCGTTGTTTTTTTGAGGTCAGAAGTTCTAAATGTAATTTACCAACTCGTCTACAGTTTTTCTCTTAGGTGCTTCGCACTCCTGGTCTGGATAACCCATGGCGATTAACGCGGCAACCTTTTGTCCTTCCGGTAAAGAAATTGCCTTGGCAACCTTCTCTTCGTCGAAGATTCCAAGAATAACGGTACCGACACCCATATCGTGGGCTGCAAGACAAAATGTCTGAGATGCAATTCCGGCATCATACATTTCCCATCGGTCTTCTTTGGAGGTGGAGAAACTGCCGTCTTTCTCGTAGCCACAGCGTTTTTCAACCATGCCAACCACTACAAGCTGTGGAGCGCGACTTATGGTCTTTTGGTTGAATTCAAAGTCTAATACACAGTTGTCAGAGATTTCCTGTTTGATAGTCGTGTTCTCTACTACATAATAACGGGCAATCTGTGTGTTTTTCCAAGATGGTGCCATGCTGGCAGCTTCAATAATTGATTCAATTGTCTCATGTGAAACAGGTTCATCCTTAAATTTTCGGATGCTTCGTCTGGTTTTGATACACTCTAGTGCTTCCATTTTGTTATCCGTCCTTCCTTTTTTATACATAGTGAAATAGGATTTTGCGAAACTCACAAAAACTGTCATTGCCTTGTGCGAGTTTAACAATACCATAAGCAGGTGCTTCACAATCCGTCGGTACTTAGTGAGACTTTGTCGAACTTAGTACCGTTACGCATTGTGGCAAGTGCAAACGTCCTGCGTTGGTTTGTTAAATTTGCACAAGCATTACAATACAAACTTGAGTTTCGCAATCACCTAATATGGTGATATCATACCATACATATAAGAATTTGATAATGGGTAATGAATAAAAATGTGTTTTCGGTTGAAAAGATTCACGATACCTTAGAAACCTGAATATTTTAATAGTAAGTAAAGAAAAAAGCGTGAGTAGTTATGGCATTTGAACACATCAATATCCGACAGATTGTAACAGTTGCACTTTCGAAGGATGCCATTATTATAGATGTCAGGAAAATGGAAAGCTTTCGTCAGGGGCATATTCCCATGGCAATTAATTTGCCGATGACAAAAATTGAGGCAGGGCAAATTACTTTACCAAAGACAAGAATCTTGATTGTGTATTGTGATAGCGGTAATACAAGCATACAGGCAGCACGAATTTTGGATGAAATGGGTTATCGTGTGATAAATTGTGTGGGTGGATTGAAAAATTATAATGGTTCCTTGACAAAATAGATACAAAAAGGGATGAAATATCAATGTAATTATGTTAAAGTAAAGGGTAATGCAAAAAAATATTAGAAGATATACAGATTAATAGAAAAGAAGCAATGAGTTGACAAGAAGTAGTGAATCTACTGAATGTGGCGAGAATGGAGAAATGGATATGCAGGAATTAGAACTGATAGCACCTTGTCATTTTGGACTTGAGGCGGTATTGAAGAGAGAAATCACAGATTTGGGATATGAGATTGTAACGGTAGAAGATGGACGTATCACCTTTAAGGGGGATGTGGCAGCTATCGCAAAAGCGAACATTTTTATCCGTACAGCAGAGCGAATAATGATTAAGGTAGGTGCATTTAAAGCTACTACATTTGATGAATTGTTTGAAGGTACGAAAGCATTACCTTGGCAGGACTTTTTGCCACAGGATGCCAAATTCTGGGTAACCAAGGCGACAACGAATAAGTCAAAGTTGTTTTCCGGTTCGGATATTCAATCGATTGTGAAAAAGGCAATTGTAGATAAATTAAAGGGTATTTATCATATTAACTGGTTTGAAGAAAATGGTGCAGAGTATCCGATTCGTGTATTCATTTTGAAAGATATGGTTACGATTGCGTTAGATACATCGGGAACCTCTCTTCATAAGAGAGGGTATCGTCAGTTGGTTGGTAAAGCACCGATTTCTGAGACTCTGGCTGCTGCGTTGATTATGCTGACACCGTGGAACAAGGATAGAATTTTGGTCGATCCGTTTTGTGGAAGTGGAACCTTTCCGATTGAGGCAGCTTTGATTGGAGCTAATATTGCACCGGGAATGAACCGTGAATTTACAGCAGAGAATTGGAAAAATATTGCACCGAAGAAAGTGTGGTATGATGCAGTAACAGAAGCGGAGGATTTGATTCTTCGGGATGTAAAAATGAATATTCAGGGCTATGATTTGGACCCGGGTATTGTGAAATGTGCAATGCAAAATGCCAGAGAGGCAGGAGTGGAGGAGCATATTCATTTTCAACAGCGTGATATGCGAGATTTGTCCAGTCCGAAGAAGTATGGATTTATTATTACGAATCCTCCATATGGCGAACGTTTGGAAGATAAGGCGGATTTGCCGAAACTTTATAAGGAAATCGGACAAACTCTTGATAAGTTAGATACATGGTCGAAGTTCATTATTACTTCTTATGAAGATGCGGAGCGTTATCTTGGAAGAAAAGCAACGAAGAACCGTAAGATATATAATGGAATGATTAAGTCTTACTTTTATCAATATATGGGACCGAAACCACCGAAGAAACTTTAGTGGGTGAGAAAGGAAAAGATTATGAAGAAATTAATATTTGCTACAGGTAATGAGGGTAAAATGAAAGAAATTCGCATGATTTTGGGCGACTTAGATTATGAGATTTTGTCCATGAAAGAAGCGGGAATTGATGTGGATATCGTCGAGGATGGTAAGACATTTGAGGAAAATGCCATTATCAAGGCAACAGCTATCAGCAAGATTGCCAACTGTGTGGTTTTGGCAGATGATTCCGGTTTGGAAGTAGATGCTATGGATAAGATGCCCGGCATTTATTCAGCAAGATATCTTGGAGAGGATACACCGTATTCGGTTAAGAATCAGACAATTATTGATAATCTTGCAGGGTTGCCGGATGAAAAGAGAACAGCGAGGTTCGTATGTGCGATTGCTGCGGCATTTCCGGATGGACGTGTTGTGACAAAACGTGGAACAATAGAGGGAATTATCGGATATGAGGAGCGCGGTGAGAATGGATTTGGATACGATCCGATTTTCTTTGTTCCGGAGTATGGTAAGACAACGGCAGAGCTTTCGCCGGAAGAGAAGAATCAGATTAGTCATCGTGGTAAGGCGTTGGAAATGATTAAAGAGGAATTATAAAATTCCGGTTGACGTTGTGAAAGCAGTTTCCGTTTAGCAAACCATTGCAGGTACGCTTTCGCTGCCCGCGGCTCGTAGCGGTACTAAGCTCGACCTTGTCTCGCTAAGTGCCGACGGCCTTAGTAGCACCTGCTTATGGTGCTTGTTAAACGGAAACTACTCATCAAAGGTTTACAAGAATTTCATAATTCTTATTGTAGGAATAAGGAAAGGACATGGAGTAGAGATGCGAATTCTGGTAGTGAGTGATTCCCATGGTAAAAATGATGATGTGAAGAGGGTAATTGAACAGGTGGGTGATATTGACATGTTTATTCATCTGGGAGATGTGGAAAAGAATGTAGATTATGTGCGAGAGCTGGCGAAATGTGAGACACACATGGTGTTAGGAAACAATGATTTTTTCGTTGATTTGCCACCGCAGGATTCCTTTGAGATTGCCGGAAAGAAAGTATTTATCACACACGGTCATCGGTTTTATGTGGGATATGGAGTGGATAAATTAAGAGAGTATGCAGTGGATAACGGCTATGATATTGTTATGTTTGGCCACACGCACAGACCATATTTGGAAATTGGTGAAAATGTGACCATTCTCAATCCGGGAAGCATTTCTTATCCTCGTCAAGACGGCAGAAAATGTACATATATGCTGATAGAAGTAGACAAAGAGGGAGAATTTCATTATTCCAGAGGAATCTTGAAGTCTTCTTTAGGGATGTTTTATGAGGAGCTGTTTAAGTAGTGGTACTAAGTTCGACAATGTCTCACTAAGTACCGACGGATTGTGAAGCACCTGCTTATGGTACTTGTTAAAATTGCGCAAGGCAATGACAGTTTTTGAGAGTTTCACAATTTCCTATTAGATAAATATAGAAAAGGATAGGTAGAGATGAAAAAGGGTCAGGTTTATGAAGGTGTGGTAGAACGTTATACCTTCCCAAATAAAGGGTATCTGAATATAGAAGGTAGAGAAATTTGTGTAAAGGGCGCATTGAAAGGACAAAAGGTGCGTTTTTCGATAAAGAAGCTTCGCAAGGGAAGTGGAGAAGGAAGATTGTTGGAAGTGTTGGAACGTTCTTCTGTGGAGAATGTAGAGCCGGCATGTCCGCATTTTGGCATTTGTGGCGGTTGTGCATATCAGACATTAAGTTATGAGAATCAGTTACAGATTAAGGAAGCTCAGGTGAAGGCATTGTTGGATAATGTGTTACCAAAGGATTCCTACGCATGGGATGGGATTAAGGGTAGCCCGGTTCAGGAGGCGTATCGTAACAAGATGGAGTTCTCCTTTGGTGATGAGTTCAAGGAGGGTCCTTTGGCACTTGGTATGCACAAGAAAGGAAGCTTTCACGATATCGTAACGGTGGACAGCTGTAAGATTGTAGATAATGATTATAATCAGATATTGCGTACGGTTTTGGAGTTCTATACAGAAAAGCAGATTCCATTTTATAAGAAAATGCAGCATGTTGGTGTCTTGCGTCATTTGGTGATTCGACAGGCAGCATGCAGTAAAGATATTTTAGTAAATTTGGTAACCACAACACAGAGTGGACTTTCCGGACAGCATTTGGAACAGAAGGAATTAGAGAAAAGCCTGTATCTGGAAGAACTGGTAGAGAAATTATTATCGCTTTCTTTGAACGGAAAGATTGTGGGTATTCTTCATACCCATAATGACAGCTTGTCAGATGCAGTCATTCCGGAAAAGATTGTGACTGTGTATGGGCAGGATTACATTTATGAGAAGATATTGGGATTAACATTTAAGATATCTCCGTTCTCATTTTTCCAGACCAACTCTAAGGGTGCGGAGGTTCTTTATGAAACTGCACGTTCCTATGTGGGAGAGACCAAGGATAAGGTGATTTTTGACTTATATAGTGGAACAGGAACCATTGCCCAGATGTTAGCACCGGTGGCGAAGAAAGTAATTGGTGTGGAAATTATCGAAGAAGCAGTGGAAGCAGCCAAGGAAAATGCAGCACTAAATGCACTTTCTAACTGTGAGTTTATTGCCGGTGATGTGTTAAAAGTAATAGATGATATTACGGATAAGCCGGATATTATTGTCCTAGACCCACCTCGTGATGGGATTCACCCAAAGGCATTGGAAAAGATTATCGCATATGGAGTGAATGAAATGGTATATATCTCCTGTAAGCCAACTAGCTTGGTAAGAGATTTGGAGATTTTGCAGGCAAGAGGCTATAAGGTGGTTCGTGCTTGTGCGGTGGATCAGTTTGTCAATACACTTCATGTGGAGTGCGTAACATTGCTCCAAAAGATTTAGGACTAAACTCCTTGAATTTTCGCGAAGGCAACGAGGAGAGTTCTAAAGAAGCGAGGGCTGAAAAAGCCCGAGTTTATGCGGAATTCGACGACTGCCCGCGAACCGAGAAGTTTTTAAAACTTCTCGAGTTTAGGCACTTTGAGCGACGTATTCTCTTCTCTCAAAGTGACCGAAAAGAGAAGAATTGTGTTCTTTTCCGCAACAAGAGAATAGTGCTATGGCGGAAGCAGACATTAGAATGGTTTCAATATCGGAATTGCAGAACTTTGAGGGGCATCCCTTTAAGGTAGAAAACGATATGACACTTTTTAAAAAATGAATCTGACAATTTCTAACCTATACTTTTGTTTTGGTAAAATGAATTGTTTGGATTTTTGAAACAACTCATCGTTTTCTGGATTGTTTTTGCGTTTTTCTATATGTAATCGGTATCGTATTATGAATTGTCTACGGTCTGAAATACGGACTTGTCCGTATTTTTTCTTTACAAAAACTAATCGTATTAGTTATAATACAAACTGGATTAGCAAAACTGATGTTAATGGAGGTAAGAATGGCAAGAAACGGACTTGATATAAATATGATTATAAGTAGAGGTGCACAGTTGGTAAATGAGGTGGGTCTAGAAAATATTACGCTGAAAATGATTGCAGAGGATCTAGGAGTAAAGACACCTTCTCTTTATAATCATATAACGGGACTTGAAGAATTAAAAATGCAATTGATGCTCTATGGATGGAAACAAATGGAACAAAGAATTATGCAGTCAGTTATTGGTGTAAGTGGTTATGATGCGATAAGAGCCGGCTGTTATGCTTTTTATGAATATGCTATAGAGAATCCGGGACTATTTAATGTAATGCTTTGGTATAACAAGTTTCAGAATGAGGAAACGATGGAAGCAACCTCTGGATTATTTTCTGTTTTGTTTAAAATAACTTCTTCATTAAATATTTCAGAAGAAAATTGCAATCATATTATTAGAACATTAAGAGGATTTTTAGAAGGCTTTTCCTTGCTTGTTAATAATGAATCCTTTGGAAATCCTATTTCTATCGCAGAGAGTTTTGAGTTATCCATAAATATTATAATAGAAGGAATAAAAACATTGGAAGAAATTCAAGGAGGCATAGAATGAAATATATAATAGAACACTATAAGAATTGTAAGAGGTTTAATGAACAATACGAGGAAATATATAGGTTTCTTTTAGAAGCTCAAAAAATGGAATATAATGAACATTTTCATTGGGGACGTTTTGAGTGGATGAATTTACACTCTATGTTAGATGAAGACAAACTGACACAAATAACTATGTTCAAAAATGATAATGACAAGATTGTAGGAATGCTTTTCTATGATACCAGTTATGACGACAGAACATATATAATATATACAGTTCCGGATAAAGAGTTACTTAATCAAATGGTAGATACAATTTGCGAAAGGGAAGGTCATAGAGCTGTCATTAAGGTTAATTCTAAGGATACAGTTCTTTGTGAAATATTACAAGAAAAACAGTTTGTGAAAAAATGTAAGGATGTTAGTGTATTAGAATTAGATTTAAGTAAAGAGATGGAATATAAAATTCCAGAAAAATATACATTAACTCCGAAAAGTTTTGTTGCGGATAATTGGAAATATCAATTAGTTATACATAAGGGATTTGATGGTGAAGATATACCTGATAAGTGGAGTGATGAACTATTTGGTTATTTTGCACGCACAATCAGCAAAGGTATAGTTATTCAAACATTTGCAATAGAAAAAGAGGAGTATTGTGCTCATTGTGGATTGTGGTATTCAGAAGGTGATACATCTTATATTGAACCCGTTGTAACCGTTCCAAAGGATAGAGGACAAGGTCTTGCAAAGGCGGTCGTCTTTGAATCATGCAGCCGAGCTAGAAGCAAAGGAGCAAAAAGAGCAATTGTTCTATCGGATCAGGCATTCTACTATAAAATTGGATTTGAATGTTCATCAGAAGTATATTGTTGGGAAAAGATGGAGGAAATACAGTGATGGAGAATAAAATTATTATGGAAACAGATAGATTGATTATAAGAAGATATTGTAAAGAGGATTTACAAGATTTGTATGAATATTTGTCCAACGAAGATGTAGTTAAATACGAACCATATAAACCTATGGATATAAAAGAAGTAGAAGATAATCTTGATTGGAGAATTTCTAGTGATGAAATGCTTGCAATTGTGCTAAAATCAAATAACAAGATGATTGGAAATGTATATCTGGGAAAAAGAGACTTTGACACTATTGAAATTGGTTATGTATTCAATAAGCAATATTGGGGCAAAGGATATGCAAAGGAAAGTTGTGCTGAATTAATCAAGAAGTTATTTTCAGACGGAATACACAGAATTTATGCAGAATGTGACCCTAATAATATGGGGTCATGGAAATTGCTTGAAAGCCTAGGATTTATTAGAGAAGCACATTTTAAACAAAATGTGTATTTTTGGAAAGATGCAAATAGTAATCCGATTTGGAAAGATACATTCGTCTATTCTCTTTTAAAGAGATAAAGGAAAGTCTACTTTTTTGTGTCCGTTGAGGATGGAATCACTTATAGCTATAAAACATGAGGAGAAAATAAATGAAAAATTTCTGTAAAAAGCATACTTTAATATTTTTTGTATTTGCGATAATCGTTGCATTATTTAGTAACCTTATTACTGGTTTTCTTCAAGCACCATTTACAAAAAATTTGACTATCTCCTATCTGATAGAATCTATATTTAAATGTAGCATTTCTATTATGCCAATTACCTTAATGATTAAGTGGGGATATACGAAAAAAGCCACTAAGAAGCAAGTTGCAATCGGATTTTTACTTGGAACACTTTTTCTTTTATTTATGGCACCTAATTTAATACCACTTGTGCTTGTGAATTCAAATTTGTTTGATGCACAATGGGGAATTATATTATCTATTGTACTAGCTTGCTTTGGCATTGGTCTTATGGAAGAATCTGCTATACGTGGCGTTATCCTTCCGCTGCTATGCGAAAAATGGAGAAATAAAAAGAATGTTTATTTAAAAGCAGCCCTCGTTAGCTCTCTCTTGTTTTCCTGTATTCATTTAAATTGGAGTGTTCGTTACTTTTTAGAGCATGGCACTCTTTCCTTCGACTACTTTATGGGCAATATGTATCAGGTGTATTACACCTTCTGCTTTGGCTTGTTGGCGGCAGGCATTACTATATATACAAGAAATATTTTGGGAATGGTATTCTGGCATAGTTTATGTGATGTATCTGCTTTTATTATCTATGGCATACTTCCATATGCATCCATTGAATTTTACTATAGATATGATAAGTTAACTCTGCAAAATGTACTTAATACTTATGGCGTTTTACCGGGATGTAGTTTCGGTGCCCAAATCGTTTTAGGTCTAATCAATTTCATATTTTTAGTTGTGGGTGTAGTACTCATTAAAAAAGCCGAAAAAAAGTTTCCTTTCGCATCATAAAATAGATAAAAAGGATAAGAAATATTAGTTGCTTATCCGGTTTACTGCTATCTTTCTAAAACTGCAAAGGCAGAATTGACACCAAGAATTTTACTATTCATTGATGAATTAGAGTACATTATAGAGGATAAAAAATTAACATTTTGGAAACATTTTGCTATAAAATACAAACATTAGATAAATAAAATAAAACCATAAAATATCACAACAGCAGAGGTGCAATAATGAAAGATATTCAAATAATAGACAATGAAACTGTTTTTAACTATAGGGTTTCTGGTGCGGTTATAAAAGATAATAAAATTTTGCTGAATAGGTTGAAAAGTGATGACTTTTGGACTTTTGTTGGTGGAAAGGTAGCAATTGGAGAAAACTCAGAAAAGGCTATTATAAGAGAATACTATGAAGAAACAGGGGCTAATATTGTAGTGGAACGGTTGGCGGCTTGTGTTGAAAATTTTTTTGTTTTTAATTCAAAAGAATGGCATGAAATTCTGTTTCTCTATTTAATAAAAGATGAAAATGAAGAACTGGATATGTTCGCTGGAGAAAGAGAAATAAAAGATAATTCTGATGGTATTTATAAGTGGTTTGATTTAGCTGAATTAGATAAGATTAAGATTAAACCAGAGTGTTCACAGCAAATAATATATAGTTTAAATTATCAAAGTGTTCAGCATATTATTAATGAATCATAAATTTTCAGCTTTACGGTTACTAAAATGATAATAATATAGTATCTTTATGTTGCATTATATAGATGTTAGAAAGAGGTTTGCCCCACAGTATGGTGCAAACCTCTCAGTTTTTAACTATATTACTTACAGGGAACTTCCCTGTTTACAGATGGACCAGGGTCTTCCGACCAGCCCGAGCAGCAATATTGCTACTTGCTATTATAAGGGAACAGATAACAGCGGTCAAACAAAATATGGATATAAGCAGATTATTTTTTTCGGAATCCGCAATCCCTTCCAAGGTGTTAATGCTTTTGATGAAGTCTTTTTCAACCGGGGAAATGGTGTTTTCCAAGCGGTTCTTGTACTTGGTGTATTCGGCATGAGCCTTATCAAGTGACTGCTTATGGCTGATGTGACCGCTACTGGTAAGAATATCACGGCGGGTCATTTTCAGATAATCGTCAATGGTTTCCAACCAGTCTTTCATATACATTGGTTCTTGATTAAGAGCGTGTACCTCGGCGATATCAAGGTAGGCGGTAACTATTTTATTTAAAGCATCCAGCTCCTGCTGGGTGAGATAGTTTTTGGCAATTTCTACATCGGAGCGACGGATGGTGTCACTAGCCCATGAGGTAAGTCCCATATTATCTTTTTTGGCATCTGCACGCTGGTAAATAACTTCTGCGGCTGTGTGCTTGTGTGCTGCCCAGTGCATCTTATTCTGCACCTGCTTAAAGAACAGAATAGAACTCTCGGCACGAGGATCATAATCGATGCTGGTAGCATAGATTTCCAGAACGCTCCATTTTGCGAAAACGGAAGAGGAGGTCAAGGCAATTTGTCTTTGTCCGCTAGATGGTCTATTACGAAAATATGAAAATGATGCGCAAATGTTTCGTTGTAATAGAACTATAAAAAGGTGTTCATTTATATTGTCATATGATATAATAAAAGCACTTTTAGAATCTTGGTGATTTTCTTGTTTGTTCATGTGACAGGAAGGGGGATATCCGGTTACTGGTAAGAAAATCATTGTTCTTTTCAATACAATAAGATAAGGGGTGTATATATGTTTGCCAATCTGAAAAACATGAGAATTCAAAAAAGATTAAAGACAAGCTATAACATCGTTATAGCTCTTGCTGGTGTGGCATCGTTGGTTGGAATTGTGGTTATGTTCATTATGACAAGTCGATATGATCACACATTGACCAATTATGCATTTCCACAAGGAGATATTGGTTTGGCTATGACGGAACTTGCTGAGATTCGCAGTGCGACTCGTGCGGTTATTGGGTATGAGCAACAGTCGGCAATGGATAAGGAAATGGCAAAACATGACCAATCGGTAGAGGAGTTGGATAAGCTTCTGGCGGCGATTGAAGTGACAATGGTTACGCCGGAAGGTCGCCAATCTTTTGCATCAAGCCGTGAAAGAAATTCAGATTTCATATGATAATGCGAAGAATTGTGCAAAAGAGGCAGAACAAAGTCAAAGTGAAATGCAAGTTATGATGAGAGCGATGGCTCAGATTAATGATACATCGCATAAGATTGGACAAATCATTAGTGAGATTGAAGATATCGCCAGTCAGACGAATTTGTTGTCGTTGAATGCAGCGATTGAAGCGGCTAGAGCAGGAGATGCAGGTGCGGGATTTGCAGTAGTAGCAGAACAAATTCGTAATTTGGCTGAACAAAGTGCTCGTTCTGCAGTGAATACAAGAGAGCTGATAGAAGGTTCTATGAGAGAGGTTGAGATAGGCAATCAGGCAGCATGCCGAACTTCTGAAGTATTGGAAAATGTGGTGGCATCAATACAAAATATTGCGGATACATCTAAGATGTTAAGTGAAGTTGCAGCTAATCAGGCAGAAGCGATGGAACAGGCAGATCAAGGTATTGATAAGATTGCAGGGATTGTGGAATCGAATTCAGCTACCGCAGAAGAAACGTCGGCTACAAGTGAAGAGTTGTCAGCACAGGCAATTAGTATGGATGATTTGGTAGGACGTTTTGTGTTAAGAGAAGAATAAAATGCATAGGACAGAGACTTTACAGTCTCTGTCTTTGTTATATGAATGGATATGAGACAACTTATTCGACATAATAATAGAAGTTTGTGGTATAATACACAAAGTTGGTTGCCGAAAAAGTGACGGGAGGAATTCTGTTGTGATGTAGAAGATATGTGTATTGGTGAAATGATTTGGAGATGCCTGGATTTTGAAAGAGGGTGGGGATATGAATGATACCAATTATTTGAATAAGAAGAAAAGGAAAAAAGGATGGATTATGTTAGGAATCGTACTTATAATTGTGCTGTGTGGAGCTGTTGTGGTTGGAATAATTGCCGATAAGAATGTTAAAGCGATGAATAGTTGTGTGGACTCGGTGCTGGCAATCTTGGAAGAGCATCATAGAATGAAGGCTCTTGATGTTGGTAAATATGAAGATATGACCATATATGGTTTGATGAAATTTGATGTGGAACAGTATGAAATTGAAGAGCTTGGGAATCTTTCTGTTATGCGTATGAATGTGGGCTTGATGCAAATGGCGACAATAGTTATCACGCCAAGAGATAAAAATATGCCTTTGCTTTCTGCCGATTATATGTACATATTATCGAAACGAAAATGTTATCTGGAATTTTATGATGTGGTAACACAAAAGGATGATATGTACAACAAGCTTTTAAAGGAGCTATCCAAGATGCATGAAGAATATGCACATTTGGAGAATGTTGAAGTTTCTCCGGCATGGTATGCAGATTTATTAACGGTTACATCTTATAAGAGTGGGAGTTTTGGTGAGGATGTAGATTTAGAGGCATTATTATTGGATAGCTTGCAGATTTATGTGAATCATGAAAAAGGGCTTTCGAGGTTGTCGGAAGAGGAGCAAAGTGAGAAGAGGATGATTACGGTACAATATACAGATAATCTGATTAATAAGGGTGGAATTTCAACCGATGTGTTTAAGAAAGAACTTGGAGAGATGGAAACTAAGGAATTTTTTGATAATGTCTTTTTTGGAACAGCAGTAGAATAAAAGGAGAGCAAGGTAAGATGGAAGAGAGAGAAAGATTACAGCGTGAGGTGTTGAAAGAGTTAATTGATTACAGTGAGAAACTAATCCCGGCAGTTCGGACGATTGTCGAAGAGATGCGTGAGAATGTGAAAGAAGATACAGGTGATTTTTTGAATGAAGTCATCATTGGAATTAATTGGGAGATAGAAGTTTATAATCAGTGTGCATCTTTGATTAATGCTAAGAGTAGTTATATTGACAAAAAAACTATGATAGCAGCAGTTACAAGTTTAGGACAATCTCTTGGAAGTGGAGACAATGCAATGGTGGCGGATTGTTTGGAGAATGATTTTCTTCCGTTTTTGAACAAGCTGGCTTTGGCTGCTAAGATGGTGGTATAATAGAACCCTTTGTTTGTAAAGAATATTGAGAAAATCAAAAATCCTACTATAGGTGTTAATAACATTTCCAAAAGTTAGACCTAAAACTCGAACAATTGGAAAGTTAATTTAGCACCTATAGTAGGATTTAATTTATTTTTAAAATTTGTATGTGATTTATGAGTAATCGTTGAAAAGCAATCCCGAATATTTCGATGGATAATATGGATTTGGAAATGTTCGGTTGGTGTTTGGATAAGTGACAACAACTTTATCGATGTAATGTAAAGGATTCAAAGTCATCTTATCTGTGGTTCTTTTGATATCTTTTCGGAAAGAAGAGGTATCTTCGTCAAATAGTTCTTGAAGTTTTAAAGGATTCACTTCTCCTTCCTGTGTCAGATAGCCATCATCATTGATTGTGAGACCGGCTTCTTCTATGGAAGCTCTGTGTCGATTGGCAATTCCGGTAACATCGCGGAATAATTTAGTGGCTCCTTTTTGGTTTCCGTTACGAGCGATATCAACTAATTGATTGTAAGAATCCAGAAAATCTTTGATTTTATCCGCAGCTTTATTCTCGTCTGGAACCAATTTTACATTGACTGGTTTTTCGCTTGTGGCTAGTAAGTCAATATCGATAGAATGATTCAGTGAAATACGATTGCTGATAGAACTGTGCAATGTATCGTTAATATAGAACTCCGCATTGGAAGGTAACGTTTCGATTTGTTCCATACCTAATACGGTAGAGATGTCATCTTCCAAATAGGTTTCGTCAAATCGGAAGAATAGTTCACTGTCATTCGGCTTGCCGATTGCTTCGGAGTGTAATACCAATGCACTTGTTCCTTCTGTACGATTGTTACGGATAGCGGCCCGGACTCCTATATTATTTTCATTGATGGAGGTGGCCAGGTTGCGTTGAATCTTCTGGTTCGAATCTCCTTCATTAACTTTCAAACGAAAGGTGTATTGGTTACGACCTACAGCAATACCAAATGAATATTCTCCGGCAGGTATGTATGCTTCTTCGGATGGAAGGTAAGTTCCGACGTTAGTCTGACCGGTGGCTAAAGAATTAACTTTAATTGATAAATTCTCTGGTAGATCATCTGCATCTGAATGATTGAGATTGGCATAAATGACATTCTCATCATCAGAAACAGCTTTCATCTGGGTTCGACTGTGGCTGTCGCCACTTAGAATCCTGCTTTCTGCTTCCAGGGCTAGTGCGGCTTCCTTGATTCCAATTGCATATGCCTGATTCGCATCGGAGAAGGTAAACTTATAAAATGGCGAATGCTGGTTTTGTTTTACCATATTGTTATATACAGTTTTTAAGTCATTGCGCTTGTTTGCCTGAACACGTTGAGTACTACGTGGTGGGGTGATATGAGCACTATAATAATTATATACATGATTAAGATTCAGCATATCATTTACCTCCTTCCTTGGATAATGAATGGCATAATTGAAATTATAGGGGTAGAAACAGTCCTTTGAGTCTAGTACCCCATAATTAAGATATAATTAAGAATATTATAGTACAGGTTGAGCATATTGTCCATTGGTAATATGAATAAAAATGCAAAAGTATATCATAAAATATTATGCAAATAAATAATGGATTAATTTTAAGTGAGAAGAATTAGAGAGTATTGAAAAGAAAAAGAACCTGATAACAAGGTTTTTGTTATCAGGCTCTGATGTTATTGTTCAACGAAATCAATACCGATTCGTGTAATAATATTCATTGAATTAAGCAAGTTTGTTAAGATCATTCTGCATTAAAGCGTAAGAAACGATACCTAAACCAAATAGTGTTAATACAAGGTAGATAATGCCGCTGTTACCACTTGATTCAAGACCGCGCGCAGATTTTGCGGAATCGAGTTTTTCACCCTGCTTATACATCCAATAGAACATATAAATACCACAAGTTACCAATGATAATAAAAATGCCATACCACCAGATGTTCCGGTTGAGTTAGATGCATTGTTTGTCTCATCAGTCAAGCAGATGAACCAATAAATTCCATAAATTCCACAAGTTACCAAAGATAAAATAATACAAACTGCAATGTTACGTTCTTTTACCATATTAAATGTCCTCCCTTTCCTTTTCTTAAGTAAAATATGATAACGGCAACATTATACGAAAGAATTTTCGAAATGTCTATAATAAATACATATAATTTAAGGAATAAGTTGCAAAATAAATATTAAACCAGGTAAGAAAATGAATTTATATTCGCTCATTTGAAATAAGGGAGCTGATTTTGAAGGTTTGTGACAAACTTTTAAAAAAAGCCTTGACACACACGGAACAGTGTGGTAGATTAGACACCGATGAACTGCCGAAGACAGTAGGTACCATTTGGTGTAAGCATAGCGCCTACCGAGGAAGAATCGTATGAATGACGTTTCGCTCTATGTCTTTGGATATGGAGCTTTTCTTTTTATAAAGATTTTGAAACTGATCGATTTCAGTCGCGCAGTCATTGAATATATAAGGAGGCGCAGAAACGATGGCAAAGATTGAATTAAAGCAACCAATCGTTGAGGAGATTAAAGCTAACCTTGATGGTGCACAGTCAGCTGTAATCGTAGACTACCGTGGTCTTACTGTTGAGCAGGATACAAGACTTCGTAAGGAAATGAGAGAAGCTGGTATCATTTACAAGGTTTACAAGAACACAATGGTACGTTTCGCTATTGAAGGTACAGAGTTCGAAGCTTTAAAGGATGATTTGGAAGGACCTAACGCAATCGCTATTTCTAAGGATGATGCTACAGCACCAGCAAGAATTCTTGCTAAGTTTGCTAAGGAAGCAGATGCTTTAGAGATTAAGTGTGGTATGGTTGAAGGTACTTACTATGATCAGGCTGGTATCAAGGCTATTTCCAGCATCCCTTCAAGAGAAGAGTTACTTTCAAAGTTACTTGGAAGTATGCAGGCACCTATTGCCAACTTTGCA
The DNA here is from genome assembly GCA_017395635.1 of Lachnospiraceae bacterium. Lineage (GTDB taxonomy): Bacteria > Bacillota > Clostridia > Lachnospirales > Lachnospiraceae > CAG-590. Next base: position 23,827 of record JAFQOE010000045.1, read on the forward strand.
AGAGTGCTTAAGCAGATTGCAGAGAAAGACGGCGGTGCGGCAGAGGCATAAGATATATGGCTTTGCACATGAGTTGCGAATAGCAGCTTAAAGGTCTCGTGTAAGAAGACCAAGAATTAGAAAACAAGATATATAATATCAATATTAATTTTTATGGAGGATTTTTAAAATGACTACTCAGGATTTTATCGAAGAGATTAAGAAGTTAAGCGTTTTAGAGTTAAACGATTTAGTTAAGGCTTGTGAGGAAGAGTTCGGCGTTTCTGCAGCAGCAGGTGTTGCAGTAGTAGCTGCTGGTGCTGTTGCTGGTGAAGCTGCAGCAGAGAAGGATGAGTTCGACGTTGAGTTAACAGAAGTTGGTTCTGAAAAGGTTAAGGTTATCAAGGTTGTTCGTGAGGTAACTGGTTTAGGTCTTAAGGAAGCTAAGGAAGTTGTTGATGGCGCTCCTAAGGTTCTTAAAGAGGGTGCTTCTAAGGCAGAGGCTGAAGAGATTAAGGCTAAGTTAGAAGAAGTAGGCGCTAAGGTTACAATGAAATAATCATCGTTACTGACGTGTTATTAACTCCGGGTAGGATTCTATCCGGAGTTTTTTTCTTTTTTTGGACAAGGATGGAGGTGAAGGTATGACGATAGAAGAGATTAAGAAAGAATTGCAGACAAAGAAATATACCTTTTTAAGAGAAAATGAACATTTAGGCGATAATATCATGCTACTTACATTAGGTGGTAGTCATGCTTATGGTATGGAGACGGCAGACAGTGATTTGGATGTGAGGGGTATTGCATTTAATACAAAGGAAGAAATATTGCTCGGCAAGGATTTTGAGCAGGTGGTAAATGTACCGACGGATACCAGTATTTATTCTTTCAATAAGATGATACAATTACTAACCAATAACAATCCGAATACCATTGAGATATTGGGTTGTAAGCCGGAGCATTATCTGTATGTTTCAGAGCTTGGAAAAGAGTTGTTAGAGAATCGAAAGATGTTTCTTTCGCAAATTTGCGTGCATACTTTTGGTGGTTATGCCGGTAGCCAGCTTCGTCGTATGGAGAACAAGGCGGCACGACTGGTCAGCCAGTCGGAACATGAGGCTTATATTTTGAAATCTATTCAGAATGCCCAGTATGATTTTCGCAACCGATATTATCCGCAGGATGAAAATGATGTAAAGTTGTATGTGGATACTGCGGTGCAGGAAGGGTATGATACAGAAATTTTCATGGATGTGAATCTCAAACACTACCCATTGCGTGACTGGACAGGTATGTGGAATGAAATGAAAGCGATTGTCAGTAGCTACAATAAGACGGGAATGCGTAATGAAAAGGCAATCAGCCATAATAAGCTTGGTAAGCATATGGCTCATTTACTCCGACTTTATATGATGTGTATTGATATTCTGGAAAAAGAGGAGATTGTTACTTATCGGTCAGAGGAACATGATTTGCTCATGAGTATTCGTAACGGTGAATATCTGGATGCAAATCGGCAACCGAAGGTGGAATTTTATGAATTGTTGAATGAGTATGAGAAGCGTTTTGAATATGCGAAGGAGAATACATCATTACCGAAGACGCCGAACTATAAAGAGATTGATGCATTTAAGGCATACGTGAATGAGAAGATTGTAAGGGGCGAACTGAATTGATGGATGGTGTGAACTAATCGGTTTAGATCATAGTAATTATAAAAGATTAGGTTGTTTTTTGAAAAGTTAGAGATTTCTTAAGAATTAAAAAGAATGGACTATGTTATAATGGTTCGGTTGATTTGTTAGAAATAAGGTGACGATATAGTTGATAATTAAGAATGATTATATAGTCGTGGAGTAAAGAGGAACAAATAAATGATAACATTGAATAACGTAGTTAAAAAATACAATCAAAAAGTGGTTTTGAATGATATCAGTTTTGCAATCGAACCGGGGCAATCAATTGCTTTTACGGGACATAACGGCTGTGGAAAAAGCACGTTGCTCAAGGTGGTTGCGGGATTGATACAACCAACATCAGGAAAGGTGGAGTACGAGCAACCTTTCCTTTTTCATTATGTGCCGGAACATTTTCCGAAGATGAATTTTACAGCGGAAGAATATCTGTTGTTTCAAGGTGGTATGGATGGATTGACGGAAGGGATGGTAAAAGAACAGATAGATTGTTTGTCGGAAGATTTCTTTTTTGAAAACATGTTACATACGAAAATGAAACATTTATCTAAGGGTAGTTTGCAAAAGGTAGGGGTGATTCAGGCGTTGCTGAAAGAACCGGATGTTTTATTGTTGGATGAACCTTTGTCGGGACAAGATGTGGCCTCTCAACAGGTGTTTATCGATAAGATGAATGCGCTACGGCAAAATGGGGTTACGATTTTGATGTCCTGTCATGAACCTTATCTGATTGATGCAATTACGGATTGGACTTACCGTTTTGAAAACGGAAAATTGACCGCTGTTAAAAATGAAAAATCTTTAGAAGAAAAGTGGTTTGTATTATTCTTTGAAAAGGGACTGGGTGCAGTGGTGCCTGAAAAGTGCAAAGGACATTTGCAATTTGTGGAAGGTGGTTGTAAGTTACGATGCTCGGAACGGTACAGCAATGAAATTATAGTTGAAATGTTAAATGCAGGATGGAATTTGAGAGGTATGTGGAATGAAGATGGTGTGTGATGTGATTCGTTATCAATATAAGCAATATATGTTTTCGGCAAAATGGGTTATGCCGTTTGTGTTATTGATTGCATTTGTTGCTTCTTTCTATTCGATTAGTCCTGTTGAGATTGTGAATAGTTTTGCTATAACGAGTTTGGTCCTTTTTGGTGTTATGACATGGGTTGGTGTAACGACTCAAGAGTTAGAGCCGGAGGTTTCAGAACAAATTTTGATTCTGCGTCTTAAGAGTGAGCGGAAATATTATATATGTCATATTTTGTTCTTGGCAGTTCTTTGTGTAATAGGGATATTTGTATCTATGGGGATTCCACTTGTAAAAAATCTACTGGTTTCAGGTACAATGTTTAGCCGCAAGATAGAAATGTTAGATGTGATTGGCGGCTTTGCTCTCTTGTTTGCTTGTGCTTTCACAGGAGCGATGTTAGGAGAATTGTTTCATGTAAGAGTTATAAAGGAACGCACAATAGCTGTAGGCGCTACTTTTTTTGTGGTGGTATTTGCGATTGTAAGGTCGGGACTTGTTGAAAAATATCCAATGTCGAGATTTTTGGTATGGGTTGTGCCCCCGGTTTCGGATGTTGTGAGTTGGTTTTCTAATGGCTCTCGTTTTGATATGGGAAAGCTCTTGGTGGGTTTTACATTGTTGATGTTGTATGCGATTATTATGGCGGTAATAAAAGTAGAATTGTTGCGTTTAAAAAAGTTTTAGTAGTATAATAATGAATATTAATTAATCTTATTCAGGTGTCGGACAATTGATGTATGAGGTAAAAGTATGGCGATAGAGGAAAAGAATCAAACATTACAGATAGCAAATGAAATTACACAGCAGATGGGCTATATTACTACCTATACAGGAGAGCATTTTTATCCGACTGCGCCGGATGAAAAGAATATTCATATTGAAGATATAGCGCATGCGTTATCCTATATATGTCGAGGAAATGGTCATGTAAAGAATTTCTTTTCGGTAGGGCAACATTGCATCAACTGTGCGTTGGAAGCTATGGCGAGAGGATATAGCAGACGTGTGTGTCTTGCTTGTCTGTTACACGATGGGGGAGAAGCATATATGTCTGATGTGCCACGACCAATTAAGGCAGGAATGCCACAATATAAGGAATGGGAAAATGAAATTATCCGTGTGGTTTATGAGAAGTATCTTGGCTTGGAACTAACGGAAGAGGAAGAGCAGTTGGTTAAGCAAGTGGATGATGATATGCTCTATTTTGATATGAAGGTCTTATTGGGTGAGGTATTAGACCGAGAAGAGCCGGAAATGAAGAGTATATTTTCGCAAGAATATGTACCATTTATAGAGGTGGAAGAGCGATATCTGGAGTTGTTTCGACAGTTGATATAAATAGGGAATAGACAATTGCGAAACTCAAGTTGGTATTGTGATGCTTGTGCAAATTTAACACACCAACGCAGGACGTTTGCACTTGCCACAATGCGTAACGGTACTAAGTTCGACAATGTCTCACTAAGTACCGACGGATTGTGAAGCACCTGCTTATGGTATTGTTAAACTTGCACAAGGCAATGACAGTTTTTGAGAGTTTCGCAATTGCCTAA
>JAFQOE010000127.1 GCA_017395635.1 Lachnospiraceae bacterium
GTCTGCCACTTTCCTCTTCGATATGGCTATGATTGTTCTTTTCCCTATTATGGGCAGAGCACTTGGCATGACAGATGAAGCCTTTGGCATTTGGGCAGGAACAGCAGTGAATGATACCTCTTCCGTTGTAGCAACCGGATACGCTTTTTCAGAGGGTGCAGGTGATTTTGCAACAATGGTAAAGCTCACAAGAACACTCGCCATTATACCAACCGTCATTACCTTTGCATTTATACAATTCAACCTGAAACGTAAAGAAGCTCAGGCAACATGCCAAAATGACAGCTCCATCAAAGCAAACTTTAGCATCAAAAAAATATTCCCTTGGTTTATTATTGGTTTTGTTATCATGTCCTGCATTGCAAGCATTTTCCCTATTCCTGCAACAGTGATATCTGGAACAAAAGCTCTAAGTAAATTCCTGATGGTCTGTGCACTTGCATCAATCGGTTTAAACACTTCCTTCTCAAATATGAAAAAGGCAGGGATACGACCAATGATACATGGATTCATTATTTCTGCATTGGTTGTCATTGTAGCACTAGGTGTTGAAATAGCTATGGGAATTGTATAATTTTCGTAAGATTTACTTTATTCCATACTTCTCAATAATATAATCCATATCCTTATCTCCTCTACCTGAAAGATTAATAAGAATAGTGCCTTTACCCATTTGCTTAGCCAACTTCACGCCATAAGCAACTGCATGAGAACTTTCGATTGCCGGAATAATGCCTTCCATTCGTGAAAGTTCAAAAAATGCATCTATCGTTTCATCATCACTTACCACATCATATTTAACTCTGCCAAGGTCATGTAAAAAAGCGTGTTCCGGTCCGGATGACGGATAATCAAGACCACTTGCAACTGAATACACCGGAGCAGGATCTCCCTTTTCATCCTTTAGCATAATACTATTAAAACCATGCATGATACCTTCTTCTCCATAGGTAAGACTGGCTGCATGTTCACCAAGAGCAGTACCTCTTCCCAGTGGCTCAACACCATAAATATCAACCGGATCATTTAAGAATCCGGAAAACAATCCCATAGCATTAGAACCACCACCCACGCAGGCAACAACCGCATCCGGCAATTCCCCTGTCATTTCTACGAATTGTTCTCTTGCCTCAATTCCTACCACACTCTGAAAATCCCTAACCATCATAGGAAACGGATGCGGCCCCACAACAGAACCAATACAATAAATCGCATCCTTATATTCTTTACAGTATGCTATAAACGCTGCATCAACAGCTTCTTTGAGTGTTTGTAATCCATCTGTCACTTCTATAACTCTGGCACCAAGTATTTTCATTCTCGCAACATTAGGTGCTTGTTTTTTTATATCCACAGCTCCCATATAGATGTCGCACTCCAATCCAAAATAGGCTGCGGCTGTTGCAAGTGCAACACCATGCTGACCGGCTCCGGTCTCTGCGATAACCTTTTTCTTTCCCATATACTTTGCAAGAAGAGCTTCTCCCATACAATGATTCAACTTATGTGCGCCCGTATGATTTAAATCCTCTCGCTTTACATAAAGTTGGACTCCCGTTCCAATCTTATCAGATAACCTTGCCAGATGTGAAATCGGTGTAGGTCTGCCCTGAAACTCCTTACGGATACGACGCAGTTCACTAATAAATTTTCTCGACTTACATATCGTCTGATATGCTTCACTGATTTCATTCATAGCTGTTTGTAATTCCGGTGGTATATATGAGCCGCCATATTTTCCAAAATACCCATTATCATTTGGGTAATTTTTAAAGTAAGTGTCAAATTCAATATTATTATACATCATAGTATTATCCTCCAATTTTGATTATTGTTTCATTAACTGTTTCCTATCTGTCCTATTCATATATTCCGGCGCATAAGCGCCACCACAATTTTAGCATCATGCTTCACACCTCCTGATAGTATAATCATTCTTCTGTCAATGAAGCAGAACAAAGCGGAGCACGGTCAGCGTTAGCTGACATATTCTTCTCGTGCGAGTGCTCATCCTCGCGGAGCTTTTTTTATGATATAGGAAGTTCATAGAACTTTCCTATATCATAAAAAACGTCCTTGACAGAAAAATAAAATCTGTCAAGGACGAATACGATACTTAATTAAAAGATACACGCTCCGCGGTGCCACCTTGATTTACAGCTATGTTGCTGTACACTTAGCAGGATACCAACATATCCTCGGCAACTGACGTATGCCCAAACGTCGCAGAATACTAGGTGCGTATATACACTTTTGACTGCGCCCTCAGCGGTCCATTTGACAACTTGTTTCTCACCTGATTCTCAGCACCACAGGCTCTCTGTAAAGGCATCATTGCCGTTATCTCCGCTTCAACGGTTTATATAATATATTAAATTATTTTGAATTATA
>JAFQOE010000128.1 GCA_017395635.1 Lachnospiraceae bacterium
CTGTGAAGTCTTAAATTATCGTTTTCTTCATATTCGCCTGTTTCATCGTCATCATCTTCGGGCATAGGTCTAATCTGCAACGGATTTACCATACCGCCAGCACCGCCACCAACATCAAGCCAATCACCGCCCATATCCTTTGTGAGTTTTTTATATTCTCTTTCAGGATCAATGAGTATGATTTTTGTACCCTTTGCGTATTCCTCTGTGATAATGTGTTTTGTGGTTGCAGACTTACCTTGTCCGGCAACACCCATAATAACCCAATTAGAGTTTGTTCTGTCACCGTGACGAAGCCACGGATCAATAGCAACCATACCGCCTGATACATCTTTTGCAAAATAATAGCCTCTACCGTCCGAATAAGACGAAGAAGCAAACGGAAAGCCCCCAGCATAGGTTGAAATGGGCATTAGCTTTTTACATACATTTTCAATCTTTTCATCGGGTACATGATAAGGTGAAATTGCCTTATATGCGTTTTTTTGCAGATTAGCCAAACCTCTCGCCTTACATTTGACACTTGCAATGGTTGTTTCTGCCTGTCTGCACCTTTGCTGAAACTGTTCCTCATCGCTGCTTGTTACCATAATGATATTAGATACATACCCAACTGTTTCTCCGTTTTGGTCTATCTGCTTCATTATGTTTTCGCCCTGCTCTACTGCCTTTAATGCCCTTTGTCTTACAAGGGGATCTCTCGCACTTTCAGCCTCTCCTGTTTTCTGTCTGATAGTTGACGAAATATTTTGTATAAGCTCGCTGTTATCCGTAGGCGTAAAGGTCTGACAAACAATCGTACTCGGCATATTGTTAATCTTTGAAAGCCACCCGATATTAACTTCAGGTGGGTATTTAATAATACCGTACAGCTTACCGATATTTTCTCCGGCATACATACTGTTTCTTTTAAACTCCAAGCCCATAGGTGTTATGATATTTAATATTGCCTCATTAGGTTCTACAGGCAAGGTATCATATTTCTTTCTCATCAGCCATTACCTCCCAAAATCGGAATTGACGGAATGATATTACCATCCTCGAAATGTGAAGAAGCAGGGTTAGCAAACAAGTTACAAAGCTGTACCACTTCGTTATCTGCTAAAAGTGTAATATCCTTTTGTACGGAATTTAATCTCATACAAAGTTCTTCTGCTCGTTTCACAAGATAATCTTGTACTCCGTCATAATACTTTTCCCAAATGATAAAATAGAACTGTCTCTCTACCACATCTCCGCTTAACGCAAAATTGTTTATGGTATCAATGTTTTGTTTCAAAAGTTCTTTCTGTTGCGGCGTTTCTGCTACCAAATACGCATCCGTAAGGTCATCAATCAATCCTGAAATATTAACAGGTCTTGAAATAGACAAATGCTTAAACGGCTTATTCTCTGCCGACATTTCAACCGCAAGATTACGCACTATTACTTCCTGTTCCGCAACACTCATAAGCTCTAAAGCAAGAGGCGGTACACGGATATATGCGAAAACATAATGGTCTTTTGAATAAAGCAAGCTGTTTTTTATATCAAGAACATTAACAAAATCATTTGCTGCCTGTTCCTTTGGATTTATTTCTGATTTCTGCTTTTTCTTAAACAAGCTCATTTAAAAAGCTCCTCTCTGCTCTGATAGCTGTATTTCTTCTGCGTTCTTGAAAATGCAATCATATTTTTTGCGTAATCAACTACGCTTTGATTGGTTGAATCCTTTGTAAGCACGGTTACTGTTGCCGCACATACAATAAGGATTGATGTGATTAAAAACGGGAGATTTTGATGTACCGTATAGGCAATAAAAGAAATAACCCCTGCTACTGCTGTAACAAGGGCGGTCTGAATAAACTGTGCTGCACCAAAGCCGTTAAATATTTCCGACTTTGTTTTGACACCTTCAGGAATATACAATTTCATATATGATAATCACTCTCCTTCGCAAAGTGACCTTATTCCAAATTGGAACAAGGTCACAACTCCAAATCTTCCTCGTCCGTTTCAGGGTTAGGAAGAAAACCTATTAAATTATTATATCGCTCTTTTAATGCTTCTCTGTCATTTTCAGATATAACCTCTACTGTTTCAACATAACCATATTCAATATTCTTTTCAACCTCAATGCCCTTTGCAATATCTTCGCATAGCTTCATATATGCTTCGTCTTTTTGCAAACCGCTGTAATTCATATTACCAATCAGAATTTCACCGCCTATCATTACAAGCAAAGTATGCCTGTCATCTGTAGCAGCTACTATTCCTGAACTCTGCTTTTCTTTCCACTCGTTACAGGATTTTAATAAATAAATTTCTTTCATACAAGCTCCTATTTGACCTTGTTCCAATTTGGAATAAGGTTAAAAATACGAAATAACCAAATCCTTAATAACCCATACAAGTTCATTGACAACAACGGCAATAATTGAGTTTTTTATTCTCCGTTTATACATACCCTGTTCTTCATCAGCCATCATTAACTGAATACAGCAGTATATAACCCTAAAGCCAAGACCGGCTCGTATTACATTTATAAGTAATGCGGAAATATCGTTTATGGTCTGCATAGCATCACCTACTTCTTAATTACCGATTTTGCCATCTGAACAAGTCGGGTTGTATGGTAAACAGTGTTCATAGGATTGCCCCCTGCTCCTGTTGTAATCATAAATTCTTGCAGGAATCTCGGTGTTTTAAGTGCAAGCATCATTGCAGCTATACCCCAAAACACATGACCGTTAATCATAAGACCAACAGACATTTTTGCAAGAGAAATCTGAACAACTACTGTCAGGGCGCTTTGGAAAAACTTTTTCATATACGGGCCAAAAACGCCCCTGTCATTTTCCATAAGTCCCGTACAGGCAATAGGCATACCCATTCTTAATATAAGAATTTCCATACCACGCATAAGGAATTGAATATACAGAAAGAAAAAACAGATAAAAAATATTAAAGAAATTACTGCATTGAACAAATTTAAAGAAGCCATTGCCATTACGCTATTGGCAAAGCTATCCGACAAACTGCCGGAAAGTGAATTAAGTATCTGATTAGTCATATCCTCGGTTGCCGTTGCCATCCAGTCATAAAGCGTTGGGAATGAAACCGCTATAACTATCGCCCTTAAAAACTTTGTTACAAGGTTTATAGGATCGGCATCGGGATCACCGTCTTGCCAGAGTATATATGAATCAAATACACGCTTTAGGAATTTTAATACAATCAGAGAAATACCGAAATTGAATATGACATCAAAGGTTTGTTGAAAGCCCGAACCGCCGAGCAGAGTTGTCATATACTGCTCGGCGTGCAGGGCGATTGGAACAATAGAGTTTAATATGTTATTGACATAGTTTAAGGCGGCACTTAAAAGAGCAGAAATTAAGGCAATCAATATGACCTCCATTCAGTATGCCACCTCACATTTCTAATTCATCATCCACTTCCTCAACCGAATAAAGTTCTGTAAGTTCGCTGTTTCTTCGCATAAAAAGTCCTCTTAATGTTTCATTTTCATCTTCTCTGCGGTTAGGTTCTGCGTTCTTCCACATTCCAAGAAGTTCAGAAAACAATGTATCTTCTTTATGCAGATGTGCTACAAGATATTCAGGTAATTCTTCTGCATCATCGTGAAGTAAATCAGCAATTTTATTTACAAAAGCAATATCCTCTGCCTTGCTTATAAGCTCCTGTTTTGAACATTCAAGTTGTTTCTGAACGAAGCCTTTATACAGTTCATCTATTCTGTCAAGGATTTTTTCTGTTCTTCCCACTCTTTGTTACCTCCTGAATTATTTGTAGTAGCTTACAAGTACATTGATTAAAACAGAGGCAACAACCGCACCGATACAGGAAACAATGGTTACAACAATACGGCTGTTCCATTTCTTATGCTCCATTTCATCACTCATACCCTTACGGATAAGGTAATAAATAATGAGCAGTACCGATACAGAGGGGGCGATTACCAGAAGCCAAGATGTAGCATCCGCAACGAGCTTTACTGTACCCGTTGCAATTTTACTTCCGGCAATATCGGCATAAGCAGTTGTAGTCAAGGTTGCTGTTGTAACAGCAACAGTAGCAATAATACTCTTAATCTTGTTTTTTAACGAATTGGTCAATTTCATCTTTTTCATCAATTATACCTACCTTTCCTGTTGGTTTTAATATATCCGGCGGAATCGTCTGCGTTCCGTGAATATTATTTCTGATACTTGTTCGTGGTGATGGCATACCCATTCCTGATGCCATACCCGAACCCGAAAATTTATCCCATACGCCCCACAGTTTCATCTTACCGTCACAAGTGCGTACAGGTCTGCGTTTTTCTCTTTCCTCACGCACTTTTCTGTTATGTTCGGGATCGCCAAGTCCGAACATCTGATTAAAATACCACTTTGACAAATCCGGGGCATTAAGCATTGCAGGGTATTCTCTTGATGTAACAAGGCTGTATGGTCTTTTAATTTTTCCGACTTCATCAGGGGTTAAAAGCGGTCTTGCAGTCAGGTTACTGCTTGATGTCATATTACCGGGGCTTATTCCGCTACCTGAATACTGCGTACTCTGTGAACTTGAAGCAACGGTATAATTACCCAATTTTTCACTTATCAGCTTTTGGGTTTCGGGGCCGTCCGACTGTAGATACACCCATACATGACAGTTACTAATGATTGTTGGATATGACTCTCTGCCATATTTTTCTTCAAGCTGTGCAAAGTCCTGTAAATACAAATTAAAGCGGATTCCTCTGCCACCGCCTACAGTCAGCTTATTTGAAAATGCAGGGATTTTCATAAAGTTACCGAACTCGTCAAGGTTAAAATTTATTCTGTTCTTGAGTCTGCCGCCTCTGTCATCGGCTATCTTTACAAGTCTTTCATATAGCTGATTTATAAACAAAGAAGCAAGGCTGTAATATGTCACCTTTTCATCCGGCAAAATTATAAATAAAGCTGTTTTTCCGCTACATATTTCTTCTGCTGTAAAATCACTTATAGCAGTCATATCACAAACATAAGGATTTGTAAAAAGTCTTAATGTGGTAAGAGCAGCAGTAAAGAAGCTACCTCTTGTTTTTGATGGTGCAACCTGAGAAATACCGAGCAAGGCTTTTGCAGGGTGATCTTCCTTCAAGCCCTTTACATACTTGTTAAGCGGTAACTCACCATCGCCCGATTTACACATTTCGGAAATAAAGTAATATACATTGGTTAAGTTCTGATATTCAGGCTTATCCTTATTATCATACACAACTGCCATAATCGCCGCCGCAATGATAGAAGCCTCACCATCTGACCATATTCTTTCTCCGTGCGAATCTTCGGGAACAAGAGCTGCTGTAATATCCCAAGTTGCCTCAATAGCTTTAGGAATATCACCCTGATTTACATACTCAATAACAGTCTGCAAAAAATTATACCGTGAGCTTTTAAGAGGATTTTTAAAATCAAGTGTCAATACCTTATATCCTAATCTTTCAAGAAACGGATATGTGTATTGATATAGTTCGCCTTTAGGATCGCTACACACCAGATTTTCCCCTGCAAGTGCTTGAAGTCCAATACTTTCAAGAACTACAGTTCGTGATTTACCTGAACGGGTTGCTCCTATACAAAGCGTGTGCATATCACCGCCGACAAAAATTACATATTCCCAATTTTTGTGTTTATACATTCCGATAACTGTACCGCCTTTTACAAATTCATCGCTGTATGGTACAAAATGTTTTCTTATCCTATCGGATAAAGCACTAAAAGGGATTTTAGCTATATTCAAATAAAAATCAACTCCTTTGCAAGCAACAATACCGCTAAATATCCCATATACAGATATGGAATAAAAGGTACGCTTTGAGATTTAAGATTTTTATGTTCTTTCAAAATTATTTTTAGGCTGAAAATTAAAGAAAGCAGACAGGCAATTACAAAACTGCAAAACAAGCCTGTCAAGCCGATACACAAATAGATTATATAGGCAATATCGAAATCACCGTTTCCGATTTTGCCTCTTAAATATTTTGACAAAACTTTAAATATGAATAATACAATTAAACTTTCGACTATAAATTGAGGGACTTTCCCTGCTGATAAAATACACAGCGAACAAAACCGCATCAGATAAATCAATGCAATAGCTGTATTTACCATTCTTGCTGATATTGTCCGTGTTTTAATGTCGCTTACAGAAAAACACCATAGAAAGCAAACAGATATTGCATAGATAAATAAATTCATGGTGTCAGTTTGCAAATACTGAAACACCGTGAATATACCAAGAACAAGCAAAAGAATGTAGATTATAGAGTTACATTTCGACTTCATCCGATTCCTCGCTTTCAATCTTTATAAAGATTTTTTCATTATTCTGCATTGGAATCACCTCCAACTAAAAATAACGGGCGCACCGCATTTGGTACGCCCGTGTGAGTTTATTATTTGTTTATGGGTAAATTTTTAAGCCATTCGGATAACTCCGCTTTGTCAATCTTTCCATTAAGCATTTTACCCTCTGTCAAGATTGCGCTATGACAACTATCCTCTAACTTTTCTAAAGTTCTTCCGAAATCGCTACTACCAGAAGTCGCAAACAACATTACTGTTTTACCATGTAAATCATAGCTTTCCAAGAATGTGTTTATGATTGTCGGTGCAATGTACCACCATATAGGGAAACATACAAAGAGCATATTGTACTCTGCCATATTGGGAACTTTCTCTGCAACAGGCGGTCTGAAAGACAAGTCTTTCATTTCAACCGAGCTTCGTGAATTAGGATTTCGCCAATCCAAATCTGCCTCTGTATAAGGTTCAACAGGCTTTATTTCAAATAAGTCTGCTCCTGCTACCTCTGCAAGTATTGAAGCCGCATTTTTGGTCACACCACTTGCCGAAAAATATGCTACTAATACTTTATTCATATCAAAACACCCCTATAGGTAATATTTACTTTCGTATTACTTAAAATTTTACCACAAATCAGGTAAGAAAACAACCCTTTCGGGCTGTTTTCTACCTTATGCACAACAGAAATTATTTTACCCAAGTTTCAGAATTACCATTTGTAATTCCGATATGAGTGTTTGCACTTTCAAGAATGTCGTAATACCCCCAGTGAGAATTGTTTTTAAGGTCGGTAAACTTATTGAGTGTGGAGATATTTTTATTGATATAATTCTCGTCAGGTGTTCTTCCTGTTGCATGATTTGTTACGGTTACAACTTCTGCTCTTGTGATATTGTTGTCACCCTTAAATGTACCGTCTGCATAACCGTTAAGCCAGCCGATATGCTTTGCAAATGCAATGTCAGCATAAGCCCAATATGACTTATTAAGGTCAGTATAGTTTACTGTATAGCTGCTCTTTGTAACATCATTAAAGAGGTCATAATATCTTACTGCCATTGTTACAAATTCAGCACGGGTTACAGGCTCGTCAGGTCTGAATGTACCATCAGAATATCCCTTAATAATGTCATAGTTTTCAAGATACCCAATATACTTGTTGCACCAAGAGTTAGAAGCCACATCAGAGAATGTTGCCTTGCCGTTTACGGTTTCGCCCTTTTCCTCTGCGATAAGTCTTGCAAAAATTGCAGCAGCTTCAGCACGGCTCATATCATTATCAGGTCTGAATGTTCCGTCAGAATATCCGAAGATATATGCCTTATGCTCCTTACCGGGGAGAATTACAACGCCCTTATCATCTGTAGTGCCTGTAGCTTCATTGCCTTTTTTATCTTTAAGGACAACTGTGTAATCGGCTTTTGCCTTACTACCTGATGTTACAGTAATTGTATAGTTATCATCAGTCAGAAGTTTTCCTGTCGGAAGTGTTAATGTAGCTTTTGTTGTAGTTGTTGACCTTGTTACACTTACACTCTTACCTTGTGAATCAACAACTTTGATTGTGGTTGAAGAATATGAACCTCCACCACCGCCACCGCCGGAATAAGAGCTACCGCCGCCACCGCCGGATGATTTAACAGGTAATGTTACTTCTCCGTTTGCGTTAGTTGTGCCTGTTTTTGATGTAGTCTTATCTGCGATTGTTACACTTACACCCTTAACAGCTTCGCCCTTTTCGTTTTTAACGGTTGCTGTTACCTGATTGCTTGTTGAAAGCACATGGCTTTCAGGGAGCTTAATATTGATTTTCCCGTCTGCTACAGTTACAAGTGCATCAGGGATATTACCCTTTGTGTCTTTTACGGAAACAACATATTTTGTTTCTACAGTATCGCCGGGAACATCAATGTTTCCGTCACCGTCTGTATCTGTTCCGTTCTGTTCTTCCTTATCGGTTACACTTGAACCGCCCTCATTATCAGTAATATCTTCTGATAAAGGTGGGAAAACCACAAGACCGTTGTTATCTGTTACTCCGCTTAATGTTTTAGGTGTAACAACTTCAGGTGTTGCGGTTTCTGTCTGTTCGGAATTTTCAGTTTTGTCTGTAGCTTCTGTGTTTTCTCCCTCTGTAGGTGTTTCTTCTGTTTCAGGCTGTGCGATTGTTTCTGTCACAGTTACATTGATTCCCTTTGCAGGAGAATTATCTGCCTTGTTCTGTACGATAACAGATATACGGTCAGAATAGTCAATCATAATACCTTCAGGAAGTTTTACGGTGATAGCATTGTTTTCATCAATACTGATAAATGCCTTTTCGATATTTGCTGTTTCATTTTTAACTGTTACTGCAAATCCGTTAAGCTCACCATATCCATTTTTATCGGTTTCATCAATGTTTGTAGGCGGTACTGTTGCCTTTCCGTTTTCGTCTGTCAGATTTGTTTCTGTTCTTTCGGTTTTATCCGTAAATGTAACAGACATATCCTTAACACCAACACCTTTTGCATCTGTTACTGTTGCAGTAATTCTGTTGTTAATGTCAATTACAGAAGTTTCAGGAAGAATAACATTGATTTTTCCGTCAGCCATTTCAACATAAGCGTTTGCAATAGGCTGTGTTTCATCAGCAATAACGATATTAAGGTTATTTACTACAGCTTTACCTTCGCTGTCAGTCATATCCTTATTTACAGGCGGTACAATCGCTTTTCCGTTTTCGTCAGAAATAACGGTTTCAACATTTTTATTACCATCTGTAAATGTAACGCTGATTCCGGGAACTACTGCTCCGTCTGCATCTGTAATAACTGCTGTAATTCTGTTATGGTAATCAAATACAGAGGTTTCAGGAAGAACAACATTGATTTTTCCGTCAACGATTTCGATATATGCGTTTTCGATAGGCTTTGTTTCGTCTGTGATAATTACATTATAACCATTGATTACGCCTTTACCCTCTGAATCGGTCATATCCTCATTAACCGGGGGAACTACAACCTTGCCGTTTTCATCTGTAAGAGCAGTATATGTCTTTTCGTTGATGTCATTAACAGTTACACTCTTGTCTTTTACTGCACCACCGATAGAATCGGTTACTGTTACAGTAATGCGGTTTGTGTATGTGATTGTCTTTTCATCAGGAAGGGTTACTGTGATTGTGTTATCGTCATTGTATTTAACATAAGCATCTGCGATTGCTCCAAGCTCATCATTTACAAGAACATTAAGCTCATTAACATTTAC
>JAFQOE010000046.1 GCA_017395635.1 Lachnospiraceae bacterium
GTTTGCGAAACTCAAGTTTATTTTGTGATGCTTGTACAAATTTAACAAACCAACGCAGGACGTTTGCACTTGCCACAATGCGTAACGGTACTAAGTTCGACAAAGTCTCACTAAGTACCGACGGATTGTGAAGCACCTGCTTATGGTACTTGTCAAACTTGCACAAGCAAATAAAAGTTTTTGAGAGTTTCGCAATTACCTAAAAACATCTAAACTGTTATAAAAACGATTGCTTCCTGCTTCGCACTCTCGCAATCGCTCCACATCATTCGCATTCCGACTTACCAGTCTCCATGCTCATGATGCTTAGGTTGTCAAATGGATACGCTTTCTTGTGAGCAAGCTTGCAGAAAGTGCATCCGCTTGACAACCCTTATAACACAAAAACTTCAAACCGCAAGGATTTGAAGTCATACATTTCTATATACTCAAACCCTTATTGACCGGTACAATTGCTTGTCCGCTTCAGGTCGGCACCTTCCATAATCTGGGGTTGCCGTGGCTTCACAGTCCCTTCTGACTCCACCACTCTGAATAAGAGAAGTTTTTTGTTAATTTTGCTACTTCTCTATCATACTCTATGTGACTCTTTCGGTCAAGAACAGATTGACTTTAAAGGTCTTTTTTTTTATAATTATAATGATACTGATTTCTAAAGAAAGGAGCGCTTTTTATGAATGTAATCCAGATTATGCTTCACAAAGTTACATCGGGCATGACCTTAGCGGAAGATATTTATAAAGGAACTCAGCTCCTTATTCCCAAAGATACAGTTATGGATGAAGAAGCCGTGAAAATCCTTCACAACTCTTCCATTATTTCTGTGTCTGTATATGATTTGGATTCAGCCAATGAGCCTACTCCTATAGAAGAAACCTTTGACACAGAGACTCCTGTAGTAGAAATTCCCAAACAGACTCATGCCGAAAAAATTCGCCAAAGCGAATCTTTTAAGAAAGTAGAAAAACAATTTATTGAATCCACGGAAAAATTATCTTATCAATTAACAGATATAGCAACCAAGAACAAAGAAGTCGACCTTGACAATCTTTTTGAATCCGCCAACGAAATTATGGTCGGTGAAACCAATACCTATCATTTGATGGATATTTTGACTAACATCCGTTACTTTGATGACTCGACCTATGCTCACTCCATGAATGTTGCTTTATTGGCAAACATCTTCGGACGATGGCTACACATGAACGAAGAGGAGCTCAAGTTATTAACCATTTCCGGTCTGCTTCATGACATTGGCAAGGTTTTAATACCTCCGGAAATCATCAAAAAACCTGGTGCGCTTACCTCTGAAGAGTTCCAAATTATTAAACAGCATCCCCTCAAAGGATATCAACTACTCCAACAGAGAAATGTAGACGAGCGCATTTGCCGTGCCGCATTGTCCCATCATGAGAAATGTGATGGTACCGGATACCCATTTGGTCTTAATCGTTATCAAATCAGCGAGGTTGCAAAAATCATCACTATCGTAGATATCTACGAGGCAATGACTGCCAATCGCTGTTATCGCAACGGGTTATGTCCATTTGATGTTATCAAGATGTTGGAAGACGAGGGCAGTGATAAATATGAAGCGAAATATCTCATACCTTTTTTACAAGGAATTTCAGATACCTATTTGCATAATACCGTAATGCTAAACGATGGTCGCCAAGGTGAGGTTATTATGACGAACAAGAACGAGGTTTCCAAACCTAGCATCATGTCGGGTAATAATTTTATTGATTTGACACACCATCCGCATTTGAAAATTGTGTCACTTCTATAAAGAGAATGAAACAATTAATATAAAAAACAGCGTGGCAGTTAAGATAGTTTTCTTCTTAACTACCACGCTGTTCTTGTTATAGTAATCTATAAGATCAATTTTCTCCATTTAATAATCTATTTTCTACAACACCCATTTCATCTTATCCAGAGTTATTATATACGTATCTTAAATAAATGTCATTAAGCCTCATAATTTATTCAATTTTACTATAATTTAATCTTTTTTCGTCCGATATACAACAACCTTAATATTCTTTCTTTCTCAAATCATACCATAAAAATAGCGCAAACAATATCGATGTAACACAAGATACCTCCACTGCCAAAAGCAGATTATCTGTATCAGCAGTTCCAATCTTATTGATATTCATTATAAACAAATATTTCTGAATTATTTCCGGCAGATGCATCCCAAATCCAGCACCCACCATATATATTCCTAAACCAATGCCAATAGTCGCTGGTACGTTTTTTGTCAGAGTACCAATCACTCCTACCAATAAAGTAAAAGCTGTGATTATACTCCATCCAAGCAATGTATAATAAACCAATTGCTCCTCGGTATATTCACCATAAAATATCTCTCTAGCACTGATGGATACGAAAACCGGAATTACCATTCCAACAAAATGAAGAAGCGTAGATACAACAAAAAGAATCCCTATCTTTCCAAAACTCAATTTTGCTCTACTAGATAATAACATTACATATTTCATTGTTCCCCTAGCGTAATCCTCTGCTATAATTATTGCAGCCATCACCGTAACAACAACAAAAATACAACCACCATTAAATAACAACTTATATAGATAAACAAAAAGCTGGTCACCATTTGCCTTTGCAAAAGCATCTATTAATTGCTGTTCTGCCTCCGTATGATTGTTACTCATACTACTTATTCCAAGAAAAGCATACTCAGCTAAAGGGACAAAAAGCATAACCACCATACATATATAGATCGCAATACTCTTGGTGCATTTTCTAAATTCACATCCTAATACCCTAATCATGAATACCATCCTCCGTATATTTTATAAAAAACTCTTCAAAGTTATCTATGTCGTTCCCTACTTTTTTGCTAACCTCTTCGATACTTTCTTCTACCACAACAGTGCCATTGCGAATAATTCCAATTTTGGTACATGTATGCCACGCCTCACCAAGTAAATGCGTCGACAAAATAACTGTTTTTCCAAACTCCTCCGACAAACGGCGAATTAGCGCACGCATATACTTAATCCCATTTGGATCTAAACCATTTGTTGGCTCGTCCAAAATAATAACCTCCGGATTATTGAGAAAAACTCTAGAAATCGCTAAACGCTGTCTCATTCCCTGAGAATAATTTTTAACTTTTTCATTGCGAGCGTCGTACAAATCAAAATCCTTCATGATTCTGATAATCTCCTTCTCCTGTATTCCAACTAAAGAGCCAAACACCCTCAAATTTTCAATTCCCGAAAGATGATTGTAAAATACTGGTTCATCAATGGATGCTCCGAAAATACAATTATTACTTCGATTACCTTTCCAGTTTTTTCCTTTATAAACAAACTCTCCGGCATCAACAGAAACCAAGCCAAGTATAGACTTTAGCGTAGTTGTCTTTCCTACCCCATTGGGACCTAACAGACCATAAATATCACCCTCATTAATGGTCATCTGAATACCATTTAACACCTGTTTATCTCCATAAGCCTTTTTGATGCCTTTTATTTGTAACAATGGATTCTCCTTCATCGTCTATTCTCCTCTCACCGTCTGATTTAACCCTTTACAACTCCGACAGAATAACACAAAAAAAAGCACCCCACAATTCCCTAAGTTGTTCTTCGGTCATGCAGGGTGCTTTTCGGTCATTTGTGTTCAACTGGTAAAAATACCGTACTGCAGAACACTTTTTCATCAACATTAACGAGTAATTTTCCTCCACTTATATCTATTGCCTCTTTTACATTCAACATTCCAAAACCATGATTCTTTTTATCCTCTTTTGTTGTTTCGAATATTCCATTCTCATCCCTATTAATATTATGAGATTCGTACGAGTTTTTAATTACGATTTTGGCAAATCGCTCACCTGAATATACTTCTACAAATAAAAACCGTGGGCTACTAATTACATTCTGTATAGCCTCTACAGCATTCTTTATCAGATTAGAAAAAATAGTACAAGCAGCCATATCTTCTATTATAATTGGCGTTTTACATTTTCCCATCACTTTAACATCCACATTTTCACTTAATGATGGTATATGATAGCCTAACAACGCATCCAAAACTTTATTCCCCGTATCAAAACTTATATTCCGAATTTGTTGCATGTGCTCACACATATCCTTAATATACACTTGTGCACCATCTATATCATTCTCTTTTAATCTATTTTCTAGATAAGCAAGATGTCCATTAATGTCGTGTCTATATTTTCTGGTTGCTTCCTCTTTTTCCAATAATCTTTCATAATGTTGTAACTGTATTGCTTTCATGCGTTGTTCTTCGATCAGTAATCTTTCCACTTTATCATTTGTCTTTTTTATATATATGACCACTGCAAATAAAATGCCAATACCTAACATAGACAATATATTTATTATTGTTCCCTTTGACTTTTGACTTTCCGACCCCCACATTTCAATCAGTGTATTCATTAATACAATTACAACCATCATCTCACACACCACTACTATTACCAATGGAATAATACTCTTTTTTAATCCCAAAAATACTTCTTCAACTCGATTATATTCCTTTACTCGCTTTATTAAAAAGGCGATTAGTATAGTGGTAATCAATGAAAATATACTATTAACAACTTCCCTTTGAAATTCTGTAAACAAATCACTATAAGACGGAATCGCATTCATTATCATGCACACAAATTCTTCCTGATATATCAAAACAAATCCACAACCGATTTTCCACTTCCAATCATAGTTATCCGGAACTCGAATTATAGCCATATACAAAAGAAATACAAGCAACCACATCACTACGCTAAAAATCCATATATCATTATCAAAAAAATTAATTATCGTAAACAGAAAGAAAGATGCACCCCCCACAAGCCAGATTCTTTTAAATCGAGCACCAAATAGATATTTCATCCCAATCCATAGCCGAAGTATTTCTACTAAAAATTGAAACATCAACAATGTTTTTTCTTCCATACATTTCTCCTATCTATATTTTACATCAAATTCCATATATGCCAATTCAAACTCTTTTTTTATTCTACGAGCAAGCGGAACTTTTATCTTATTTTTCATAATCACTTCTGTATCAGTATAGGAATCCACATAATATAAATTGACGATATAAGATTTATGAATTTTATATAATATTCTTGTGTCTAAATTTTTTTCTAGCTCTTTTATAGACACCTTTTTTCTATATAATGCATTCCCTGCCATAACCTCTACACCATTATCAAATGTAGCTATGTACATAATATCCCTCTGCCGAATCCAATACGATTTTCTATCTTTAAAAACCTCTATTGTTTGAATACCCAATTGGGATTCGTCCAAATACGTCTCTATCGCTTCTTTTACCTCACCTTCTATATATGGTTTTGACAAAAAACGTAGAGCTTTCACACGAAAACATTCCTTCATGCGATTTTCTTTTGCCGAAGCAATCACAATCTTACAATCTGGTCTCAACCTTCCAATCTCTACTCCGATTTCAATTCCATCCATTTCCGGCATTTCAATATCAAGAAATACAATATCAATATTATTCACTTGTTCCAACAATTCTTTTCCTGAATTAAATTCATGCATCGTATAAATGATATCTTTCTTCTCCATAATATCACGAATCATTCCACACATTATATTGCTCATTTCCGGAACATCATCACATACTGCAATTCTTATCTCTTGTAACGCCTTTCCTTTTTCCACTGTATTTACCTCCATAAATGTCACTATATCAAAGACTTTCACGAATCATGAGGCAAAATTCATCTTCTCACTATATAAGCCTTTTTCTAATCTTATGACTCGTCACTAGATATTTACTCCCTTATTAACGAAATAAAAGCACACCATGATATTATTTCAATTTCACATCAATTTGTCAACTTGCACTTACGCATGTCAAACCGCTCATCCCCATTTTACTTTTTAGTTGCTTTGACATAAACTTTAACTTTTAAAATCATTATTCAAATAGTTACTCGAAAGAAATTTCATCAAAATATCATTTTATCAATAAATTTTCATGATAAAATAATAAGAGTCATTATTGAACACAATTATTTTAACCCAAATAACACCGTCCAATAACAACTCTTTCTATTTATTCTCTCTCCTGTTATTCTTTCAAAATCACCAGCTTATCACCTGCTTTAATCCCATCACTCTCCAAATCATTAATCTGTCGCACCCGGTCAATCGTAGTGTAATATTTCTTCGCCACACTCCATAACGTATCTCCCGGCTTTACAATATAACCGATAATTCCCGGAAGCTCTTTTTTTCTCTTCTCATCGATTGGCATTACTTCCACGTTCAACACAGCCTTTGCAGTCTCATTGCTAAATGCTAAGACTTCCAAAGAAATCTCTGCTTTGATTTCCATCTGGTTCTCATTTAGCAACATAGCTGTAATCTGATCAAAGAACGGTACAATGGAATAAGTAATATCCTCTCTCATACCATCCACTTCTATTTCATAAGAAAATGGAATATCAAAGGTAACAGAAGCAATGGAACCTGCATCCGTTTTACTAAGATAGGTCACTTGCGTTCCTACCACACCTTCCACCAGAATTCCTTTTGCAGTTCGTTCCGTATCGTCGATGGATACCGAACCTTCTACATTACAAATCTGCAATACTGACTGATTCTTTGGCATATCCACCACATCCGTAACCTTCGTTCTGGCACAATTGCGCACCAGCAAATGCTGCACATTAAATTCTCTCCACTGTGGATTCATTTCCACATTAGGCGAATACGCATCCTGTACCAGTTGCAGATTCTCTTCTCCATATAGCTTCACCTCTAACGCAAAATCTGCCACAATCTCCAATAACCGGTCTTCTCCACTTTCATCCGGAACCACTGTAATATGGTACTGATTTAATCCTAGAAAGCTTCCTGAAATCATATCTTCTGTGGACATTTCCTCCTGCACTCTCTGTTCAAATGGAATCTCCATCGTGAAATACTGAATTGGCATATTTTCGTCTTCTGCCGTATAAATCAAGAAAACTTTCATATTGCCATTTACCATCATATATCCGTCTGCCGGTTTCACCTGAACACCGGATATAGACACGCTTTTCCAAATCACCTGATAAATGTTAGGTTTATTAGCTGGAATCTCCACCTGTTCACGAATCTGCATCTCTTCTTTTTTTTGATGTTGCAAACTTATCATTGTAATATTGCCATCCAGCACTTCCGTGTCTAATGCGTCTTCAATGCTACTTACTGCTTCAAAGGTTTCATTTTCTTTTACCTGATAATCCAATCCGACTAACGATTTCAAGCTAATCTTTCTGGAGTGCAACATCGTCACCGTCAAATCATTGAGACTTGCATGCACCTCTATGTAATCACCCTCTTTCGTGCCATCTGCATTAATGTACTCCACAAACGGAACCTTTCCAACCAAGCTGTCGAAAGCTGTTCCCTCCTTATCTGCACAGTATAGAATCTGATAATTCAAACTTCCTTTCACCTGAAAACGGTCCGTCATCGCCTCCGTATCTTCAATCACCACATTTCCTTTTACCAAAATCAGGCGTTCCATATCCATCAAGCTGTCAGGAACATTTATGGTGTCATCAATGGTAAACTGCATTGCATTTTTTACCTTCCATGCACAATTACGAATTTCACGTTTAATTAATTCCATAGGACCTCCTACCTTGCAATCATGATTTGTAACCGTGTAAACCTCTCACCGTTACATTGATTTCTCTATCCACCATTATATGTTTGTGATTTCTCTTTTATGTCTGGCAATTATTTAAAAATCACCTGTACATCATAACGTTCACATTTCACTGCAATCCAAGGGTAAGTCAATTTGTCATCTTTCAATACTTTTCCCTCCACCGAACTTAACTCCGTATCTACAAAAATTGCATTTTCAGTCAGGTACAATTCTTCTAAATGAATACACAAATCCGCCCGGTCCTGTGCGCCATACCCTATCACGATATAGAGATAGTCTTTTGTATTGTATGTCAGTTTAAATGGTTCCTTCTTTTTTTCCTGTATTAATTGCACCAAAGCATCCGGCAGTTTACCTTCATCACATATCGTATAATCCAGATCCTTAATCTTTTTGCCATCAGTCTCCTCCAATTTACAACCCGGCAAGAATATCACTAAAATTCCAACCAGCATCACTAATACAAACAAATCTACTTTTTCTTTCACAGATAGCCCTCTTTTCTTACTTATACCATATATATTAAAAGAAAAAAGGGAATATACCTTTCACGATATACTCCCTTTAAACTATCTTATTTGAACTGATGTGCTCCTAACCGGAACTTTGCGCCCGGCACATATCTGGAGAAAAACAGATAATTCTTCATCTCTTTTTTCTTGCCATTTACCTTGATGGTAGTAGACCCATTCAACACTTCCTTTGCAGCCTTAAGACAAGACTTCATCGGTTCTTTAAATTTTCCCTTTTTATTATATTTATCATATAAATTTAATGCTTTGTCTAAGCTTCCATTGCGTACCGGGGAAAACTGTCCACTCTGGTAAATTACTTTCTTCACAGTGTTTGGAAATTTATCACTGCGAACACGATTCATAACTACAATGCCCACTGCTTTCTTTCCTTGATAGCTTTCACCTTGTGCTTCACAATAAATGATTGCTGTCATATAACGAAGATCTGTTTCACTATATTTTTTCTTTGCTTTCTTTTTTGCTTTCTTTGCAATTTTAACCGAATTCTTCTGTAACTGTGTTGATACTGTTGCTTTTGTAGTAGCTTTGGTTGTAGCAGCTGCCTCAGCAGGCAAACTTAACATTAGGCATAACGCCATTTCGACTACAATCAGGGTTACTAATTTTCTCAAATTCATGATACTTTGAAATCTCCTTATTAGGGAAATTCCTACACTCCTTTTACTTTTTATTTGTTACCATTCGAACTCGAAAGAATTTCTAAATGTTTTCGTAACAAATTTGTAACATTATGGCATGATTTTCCCCTCATGTCAACCTCTCCTTTTTCATTATGTAAACCGTCACCTCCGTTTTGTTGTCATTTTCGACCAAAATACTCCTTATTCTGCTCTAATTTTGTCATATTTGTTACATTTTTATTACATAATGTCGCATAGTTTTTATTAAAATATTACTTTCCTAATCAAAAGAAATCCATAATTGTATATTCTATCTAAAATTTCGCATTATGTATAATTTTGAGCAAAGAAAATCCTATTATGCTTGCAATATATACAAAACAACGATAAAATAATAGTAATGTTATACAACGAGCAATAAGGAGGATTTCATTATGACATTTGAACATCAACCACTAACAATTAATTCCAGCTATAACAATAGTGTACAGATTAAAGTTTTTCCCGGACATTTTGCAACAAACCATTCACATATCACACATTACATTGATATGACTGTTTTGAAAACACGCCAGAGCATGGCAAGAGCTGCTGCAAAATCCATCGCCAGTGATTATGTAGGTTCTACTGTTATTGATACTATTGTCTGTATGGATGGTACAGAAGTAATCGGTTCTTATCTTGCAGAAGAATTAACACATTCCGGCATTCAGTCTATGAATCAGCACAAGGCAATTTATGTGGTTACTCCGGAATTCAACTCAGTGGGTCAGATGATTTTCCGCGACAATCTACAGCCTATGATTCGAGGCAAGCATGTACTATTCTTATTGGCATCTGCCACAACAGGACGTACAATTGAAAGAAGCTTAGAGTGTCTTTCTTATTACGGTGGTGTCGTTGCCGGTATTTCTGCTATCTTCTCAGCAAATGAGGTAATTGCAGGACAGCAGATACACACATTGTTCCGATTGAGCGATATTCCGGCATACAATACTTATGCACATAATCAGTGTCCACATTGTCAGGCAGGCAAGAAAATTGAAGCCATTGTTAACAGCTATGGTTATTCAAAACTTTAACCACTTGTAAAAGCAAGGTGTTTGTCTACAAACGCTACAAGCAAAATAATATTCACAATACAAAAGGTTCCCTTTCATCCGTTTCATAACGGACAATCGGGAACCTTTTCATTATCATCCTATACATAAAGCATCCATTCAAATATATCACCAAAAATTGCAACAAGTGAAATCAAACATACTCCATAAATAATAACATCTCCTGCCACTTTCTTCATTCTCTCCATAGTTCTCACCTTATCCTTTCATGTTATTGATACTTTTCACGATTTCTAATCGTTTCTGTCATTTTCTGATAACAGCATATCACTCACTTAGGACAGACTATGGGAATAATCCATATTATTTTTTTAAATTGTTTAACTTTTTTCTATTTTCCAACACTTTCCATTCTTCTTCACAGTCATTTCCACCTGTACCTGCTCCTCTAAACCAATTTCTCGAAATACCCGTTCCACCTTTTCATACAATTCATATATATCCTCGCTTTCTGTCTTTATCTCCACAATAATATATTGTTTGGGTTTTTCAGATGAACCCTTACTAATAATTTGCAAATTTGTCATAGATTCTTCCAGCTTACTCGTTAACGTCATCTGGGTACCATCTTCATTTTTACTCTGGTAAAATGTATATCCTTCAGGAATTGCTAGTTTTTGTGCCAGATTCGCTAACATTTCCTTTTTGATTTCATCCGATATTTCCATATCTCCAAAATATCCCTGTCCGATTATCATACTGCTTTCCGGTATATCTTCTGTCACTGCAAATGCAGTTACCGCCTGCTCTCTTTTTTCCAACTTTCGTAACTTATCTCTATCTTGATAATTTACATATATCTGTATTGCCACAATACTCCACACCAGTATTAAAAAACTAATTTTTACTTTTTTTGTCACAAAAAATGCCTCCAATCCTATTCAAAGAATTATTACTCATAGGATTGACGGCATTTCTAATTTTATTCAACTGTAATTATTATTCTGTTTCTTCACTTGCAGAATTGGACAAATCAGAACTATCCTGATTCATTGCGTCTTGCGAATTGGTTACTTCTTTTTCCGGAACGGAATAATATACTGGTGCAGTTGTTTTTGGCTGTTCCTCTTGCATCTCTTGTGTGGATACCAAAGGCTCTGCAATCATATCTTCCGGCATCACTGGAGATACCATCTCTACATTGTGAATTGCGTCCATATTGGCTTCTACCATAGGCTTTGGTTCATTCATCTGAACATTTGCAACAGGTGTCATTGCCTTCTTAGGCACCATATTCTTGTATACTACATATGTATCACAAAGCATATCATGAAATCCTTGCTTCTTTCTCGTTACAATGACTGCAAAATAACCTGCACACATCAAAGAGGAAAAGAATCTTCCGATTGTCTCCCGATAAATCACATTCAATAATGTCCATTCTTTATCCACTGTAATGACTTCCAATCCCATAGCCATTTTACCCGGGGTAGTATGGCTATAATACGTTAATAGCACAAAATATGCTACCACAGCCACATAATCCAATACGTCTAAAAACGAATAATGAAAAAGGAAATTGGCATCAAATAATTCAATCCCAGCCTCAGATGCAATGGCAAACGGCGACTTAATCGTAGAAACCACCAAAGCTGCAAGCAGGCTGTCAATTGCAAACGCAATCAAACGAACCCAAAAACCTGCATATACTCTATTTTCCAATTGGTTTTGCATAATACATTGGCACCCCGCTTCCTAATTCATTCATTAATTCCACAAGTACCTCTGCCTCAGACTTCTCCTTTGTTGTTGACATCATACCAAACAACTGTGCCCAAGGATCTGTTTCAGAAGCCGGCTCAAAGAATTTATCCACACCGCTCTGCTCTTTCACATAAGCATCAAACTCTTCGGATGTCTTGATTCCATCAATCAGACCATTATCTACTGCCTGTGTTGCGGTATATATACGTCCATCTGCTATTTTCTTCACTTCATTTACTGACATATTTCTTCCGGTTGCTACAATTTCAACAAACTGATTATAGTATTCATCTATCATTGACTGAAGAATAGCCTTCTGCTCATCCGTCATCGGTTTTCCTGAAGTTCCCATATCCTTATTCTCTGCTGATACGATATTAACCTCTTTGATTCCTAACTTCTCATAAAGCTCAGACATATCATATGTAGACATAATTACACCAATGGAACCGGTTGTCGTGATACGGTTTGCATATTGCTCATCTGCAGATGCCGCAAGATACACACCACCGGAACAACACTGACTCTCCATATATGCCCAAATCGGACGTCCTGTCTTTTCTTTGTATTCCATTAATTTCAAATACAACTCATCCGCTTCATACACCGATCCTCCAGGAGTATCCAAACGTAAAACGATACCCTTATTCTTATCGTTCTTTATCAAAAGATTCACATATTCCATCAACATATCATGGTCATATGTTGGTGTTGAAGCATACATGCTACTACTTGTCGATGCCTGAATGGTTCCCTCAATCGGTACCACAGCGATAAAATCCTCTGTTGTTGGCATGTCCATCAGTGCCTCATTAGACGTTCCTGTCAATGACTCCAACATTGCATTAAAATCGGTAGTACTTGATTTCTTTGTCATCTTTGATGACACTGCATTGGTTATTACACTAATAATTCCTACTACCACGAAAATAACAGCGGCTACAATCAAGCCTGTTGTTTGTTTCTTGCTCATAATTCCTCTCCTTTGACAATTTGTAACTGTTCAGAGCCAAGTGGATTTCTTAAGGCACTGAATCACTACAATAATTTAACACAGTAGAGTATAAAACAGATTGGGTAGAATTGCAATTTAATTATTTGTGAAGAAATCAAGGTGTAAAGCCTGAATTGACTTTACACCTTGATTTGTCTGTTACTATAATGTTATATCTTCTACTGATACCCCCATTGAAGAAAGTTTGGCAATGGTTACTTTAATTTGATAATCTAATTCTTTGTTCTCAACGTCACCATTTGCCTTCTTAATACGCTGTAAATCCGTATATTTGTCAATGGTAACTGTTACTAATTCTTTGTCTGTCATTATATCCATCCTTCCATCCTCCTTCATAATTCTATTTATATTATAAAGGATTATAAAGAAAGGTGTAAAGCCTGAATTGACTTTACACCTTGATAAATTGGTTACTATTTTTCATTTTCTTCTGTTATCTTTTCATTCGGTTCAAACTTTAACCCTAAAACTTTTCTAAAGTCTCTCCATGTTTGAAGTTCCGACTTGCCATCCCTAACACACAAATCAATAAAATTTTGCATTTCTTTCTTATCCATACTATCCATCCTTCCATCCTCCTTCACAATCATATATCCGTAATTATAAAGGATTATTACTAAATATGCAAAGTGTTATTCAATTGTCAAAGAGCGCTTTATCGTTATGACGTTCTCCAATTGGTAAGATTAAATTAGCATAATAAAATGCATCTATCAATAATTGTGAACGAATCTGCAAAATAAACATAAAATGTTCAAAAATAGGGGATTTTTATTAAAAACAAAATGGAGAATTTGAACGAAAATTAAGAAAGATAAATAAATTTTAAAAATGTCGTTTGCACTCACGTTGGCGTCTTCTACTTTGCCGTTATAAGCGACGAACACATCGCAATTGCTTCGCAATCGCTCAGTGCTCGTTTGCACTCACGTTGGCGTCTTCTACTTTGCCGTTATAAGCGACGAACACATCGCA
>JAFQOE010000129.1 GCA_017395635.1 Lachnospiraceae bacterium
AAAGGTGTCGCGATGTTTATCAAACCGACATCTTTATTCTATGATAAGATAGACGATCCTAACGATGCTCCAAGGTCATTTAAATTCCTATTGGGATATATAAACCGTTTTCGTAAATATTTTGGTAGTATCATCTTAGGGCTATTTATAGGATGCCTTTTACAGTTAATGCTGCCGTTTCTCACTCAATCTATTGTAGATATTGGAGTGACGCATCAAGATATTAACTTCATTTGGCTTGTACTCGCAGGACAACTGATGCTTACCATTAGTAGAACCATCATTGATTTTATTAGAAGATGGTTACTGATGCATATAAGTATGAGAATAAACATCTCGTTAATTAGTGATTTCCTCTTGAAATTATTAAAGTTACCTATGTCATTCTTTGATACAAAACTGATGGGTGATTTGCTACAAAGAATGAATGATCATAGTCGAATAGAAAAATTTCTCACCAATCAGGTTCTGAATGTAATGTTTTCCTTACTGAGTTTCCTGATTTTTGGCATAGTCCTATTCATATACAATAAACTGATATTCTCTGTATTCCTCATCGGAAGTGTTGTATATGCAGGATGGATGCTTATTTTCCTTAGTAAGAGAAAAGTTATTGATTATGAAATGTTTGAAAAACAAGCCATAAACAATAACTATACATATCAGTTCATAACTTCAATGCAAGAGATAAAATTGCAAGACTGTGAGAAGAGAAGACGATGGGAATGGGAAGACATTCAGACTGACTTGTTCCAAGTCCAGATGAAGAGTATGAAACTCCAGCAAACACAAGAGGCTGGCAGTATATTTATCAATGAAGTTAAGAACATTGTTATAACAGTTTTATCTGCAACTGCTGTTATTTATGGTGAAATGACATTAGGAATGATGCTCGCTGTACAATATATAATCGGACAATTAAACAGTCCTGTTGAGCAGTTGATGAATTTCTTGTACTCTATGCAGGATGTAAAAATCAGTTTAGAACGTATTAATGAGATTCATGGTTCAAGAAATGAAGAAAATACAAGTCGGGATAGAACAGAGTTTAAAGATTGTAGTCATGATATAGTTTTCAACAATGTGTCTTTTAAATATGACCCTCATAGTTTAACAAACATCATTGAAAATGTTAGTTTTTTTATCCCTTCAGGAAAGGTGACGGCAATAGTTGGAGCATCAGGAAGCGGAAAAACGACTTTAATAAAACTCATGTTAGGCTTTTACCCAATAATAGATGGTCATATTCATATTGGCGATACAGATATTAATACATTAAATCTTAAATGGTTAAGAAGACAATGTGGAGTGGTCATGCAGGATGGTGTAATATTTTCCGAATCTATTGCAAGGAATATTGCTGTAGACGATGACGAAATTGATAAGGAGCGACTTCTATGGGCTTCTGAAATCGCCAATATCAAAGAATATATTTTGAGCCTCCCATTGAGATTTGATACTAAAATTGGACAAGATGGAATGGGCCTCAGTCAAGGACAGAAACAACGTATTTTGATTGCTCGTGCTGTATACAAGTCCCCAGAATTCATTTTCCTTGACGAAGCAACAAATGCGCTTGATGCAAAGAATGAGCGTGCTATTGTTGAGAACCTTGATGAGTTCTACAAAGGGCGAACAGTGGTAGTCGTGGCTCACAGACTTAGTACAGTCAAGAATGCAGATCAGATTATTGTTTTGGATTCCGGCAAAGTTGTAGAAATCGGCAATCATACAACCTTGATTGCAAAACAAGGCACATATTACAATCTAGTGAAAAACCAACTTGAACTTGGCAATTAATATGGCAGACATAGATAACATAGAACTTCGTAGCGAGAAGACTCGGCAAGTAATCGGGAATATGCCGAAAGGTATTGTACGATATGGAACAACTGTTATTTCACTGATTATTATCGTATTATTAGTTGTATCGTATTTTGTTCCATATCCAGAGAGCTTGAAATCGACAGTCATGGTAAAATCCACTGATGACGAAATCTTCATCTGTGCATATATACCATATTCTCACATAAATTCAGTCCGAGAAGGGATGCGTGCGAAAATTGAATTTGAAGGCTATCCTGCATCTGAATATGGGCATTGTACGGCTACTATTAGGCAAATTGATAA
>JAFQOE010000072.1 GCA_017395635.1 Lachnospiraceae bacterium
TAAGTATAGGTTACCACGTTGCCATTTGGGTATCTCACAGCACTACGGTTACCCAATGCATCATACTCATAAACCGTTGCCTTTCCGTTTCGGTCAACGACCCTGGTCACGCGGTCTAACAAATCATACTCATAAGTAGTGGTTCCAAAACCATTGTCAAAGGTTTCTAATCTTCCTGCTTTATCATAGGTATAAGAAATGGTAACTCCCTTGGCATCGGTCTGGCTGGTTAATCGTCCATATTTGTCATATCCGTAGGAAATATCCCCGCTCTTATCTGTTACCTTTATAAGCTGCCCCTTATCATCATAGTTGTATACCGTCTTTTCCGTGCCTACCTTCTTTTCAACCAGACGGTCCATATCATCATAAGAATAGGTTGTTACATTGCCTGCATAGTCCTTGAATTCTGTAACATTTCCAACTTCGTCATAGTTGTATGCCATGGTCTTTCCAAGGGCATTGGTTACGGTTGCTACCCTTCCTACATCATCGTAAGCATAACGTGTCACATGCTCATTTGCATCCGTTACCGTAACAAGATTTCCGTTAGCATCATAGCCATAAGCATAGCTGTTGTCATACTCATCTGTCACCTTGGTAAGACGATCTGCACCATCATACTCATACTTGGTTTCATTTCCATACTGGTCTTCCTGTTTCGTCACACGATTTCTGGCATCATATTTCGAAGTCAAACTGTTGCCATCTGCATAGGTGGTCTTTGTAATGTTGCCATTAGCATCATATTCGTAAGAGATGGCATTGCATTCTTCATATTTATACAATTCATCATAACCACGGACAAATGAGTATATAATTCAAATCTTACTCGACAATTTTATTTTTCAATCCCTGCTCCTGTAACAACTAAATGCTGTTTGTCTCCCTTTTTGAAAAAACGCCAACATTCATACTTTAAATCATTTACAAAGCATTCTATTATAGACGAATCTGATAAAAATATTGCAAGATCATTCATCTCTGTAATAAAAACACTATCAACTTTTTTTCCACCTGACTTTAAAAAACTTTCTGCCTTTTCATCAAAAAGATTTCTTTTTGTATCATCCCATTCTTTGTCTGTTGCTAATACTTCTGAAGGCAATTCATAAATATCTAAATTAGAAAGGACTATAGTATTGCCTTTGCGAATTCTCCATGGACATTGTAAATGCAACGAATAAAATACATCTTTTTCTCTATCATGCTTCGAACCAAAAATAAACCAACACATATCTGAGGTTCGTCCAACATCATATATTTCTTGATTCAATATTTTCTTAATAAAATTAATATTCATATCTATTCACCCCCAAACATTTCTTTAGCAATATCATATATTTCCTGATACCCCAACCCTTGACCTGTAATAATATCATGTAATTCTCTCCTGTCATCTTTTGATAAATCTAGTAAACTTGCTATTCTGTCAATTTGCTTGTTTTGTTTTTTATTATTACGTGGTGCATTTCCTGTTTGCTTGCCTATTCTCTCTCTCGTAGTGTAATCTTCATAATTTGAATTGTTACATCCTGCGTTATGCACCAACACCTCATTTGCCGACACATAATAAGTATGATTATCCTCAATGGTTAGGTTGTATACTTTAACAGGCTCTTCCTGCTGTTCTATAACAACACCTACAACAACCTCTATCTGTCCATCCTTGGTTCTGCATATATCACCAACTTCTAGTTCTGCTGCTGCACACCAACCTTTTCCTTCTACATAAAATGGATGGTTTTCTGTGGTTTTAATGGTTGTTCCATTTTCAGTCGTTACATAAACCAAGACATTGGTCATTGTCACAGAAACATCTGTAACCTGTTTTAGTTCTTTTTTACCAGTTTCTGTATCTTCCGACCAGACATAATCACCTATCTGAATCTCTGCCATCGGACAAAGTCCTGTTTCTGTAGATACTAAGGTATCTCCTGTAAAGCACTGGCTAGTCAATCCAAACAACATACAAACAAGTTGTACAAATCTGACTGCTATCTCCGCAGGATCACCACTCTCTATTGCTTCTTGTATCTGATCCACCTGATCACCTAAACCAAAAATTGCCATCATTGGTTTCAATACAATACCCAAAGAGGTCTTGCACATACCGTCTACCATGAAACCAACCACAACACCCTTAAGTAGTGCCCCGATGACATCTACAACAGAACCGCCACCTAAAATTACACTTCGA
>JAFQOE010000130.1 GCA_017395635.1 Lachnospiraceae bacterium
CTCCAAGTTTATATATTTTTTTATTTTGACTTAATTTGGGGATAGTGGCATACGCCTACTTCTAAGGCTTGACGCTTTTCCAAGTGGAAATCTGCATACTTGCAGTAATAGCACTCGGGAGCTGAATGGAATGAGGTTTTTCGCTTATCAAAAGCGGGACAGTATTGATGCGGCCACACATTTTTGTCGGTTTGCGGAGCATCGAATTCTTCGCTGTTTGGAAAACCTCTGATTTGTTCTCTCTTGATCATAAATCATCCTCCCTTTCACGAACCAAATCTATCTAAAAGATAGATACAGTTATCTACCCTATAGCATAACAAAAGCACCTTGCTTCCGCAAGGTGCTTGGGATAATTCGCATTTTTATGGGATAATTCGCACTTTTTCTTAAATCGTTACTCCATCATTCAATATCATTCAAGATTACGTGACAGGTAAACAAATCATCCTTAAAATCAAAACTTACATCTCCTCTGTATTTTTCAGCCGATTGAAGAATGCTCTGAACACCGACTCCGTTTCCTTTTTTTCGCTTCGGCAAGCCATTTTCAAAACGAATAGGACCGGTAGCGGTATTTACGCATTTTATCAGAAGTTTTATTCCTTTTTTATGTATAGTAATATCAATGGTTTTATTCACTTTGACTGCTTCAGCAGCGTGTATCGCATTTTCAAACACATTGGCAAGAATAGCCACAAGGTCAACATCCTGTATATTGGTGCTCTCATCTATATCTACGTCATACTTGACTGTAATTCCAGCCGATTGTGCATTTCCAATATAAAAGCGCAAAATATTATCCACACAAATATTGTCACAATAGCGAATATCCGAATACAGCTCACAATCGTCCAAATCATCTATATAATCAATGATAGATTTTACATCATTGGATTGCGCGAATTGCAGTATCATCCTGTTGTGATGACGGTAATCGTGCTGCGTTCGTTGTGCTTGCCTCAGATACTTTTGGTCAATTTCAAGCTCGTTCTGCAAAAGCTGCGTTTGAATCTCAATGTTTCGCTTCTTTTCTTGTTCATCCACGAGTCTCTGCTGATTAAACAAGACCTTGAAGATGATTAGATACATAGCGGGCATCAATATCATAATTAAAACAAACGGAAGAACGTCATACGGTCTCTCATATACGATAGTTGGATAGGAGGACATCATCACCAATATCACGTAAAAAAGCGCCGCAGGGATAGTAAATAATCCCCACCCCTTTGTAACAATTGTTTGTGCATTCAAATACATTTTTCGCCAATACTTCCACATAAAAAATTCAAGTAATGGGAAAGCAATCAGACGGAGCACAAACATCAAAACAAATTGATTTCCGCAAATATAATACTCAAGCAGTGCTGTTATCGCAATAATTTCGTATGATATGGTGTCTGCAAGACAGAACGTAAAGAAAAATCGTCCGTCTCGGTTTTTGGCGAGAATATAGAAGAAAATCAAACTTGGCAATGTGCAAAGTAACAACAACAGATTGGCATATTTAACGGGACCAAAGAAAAGATAAGCGGCAACATTGATCGCACCAAGAGGAAGCATAAAAATTGCTGTCAGAATTATCGTCTTCTTTGTTGAATAACGTGAGTCATATAAGGACACAAACAGCACAAGAACATGTAGCAGTGCCCATATGATAGACAAATCGCGTAGTATTGGCATAATGGATCCTCCTTGTTAAGCATAGTAATCTAAATATTGTTCTTTCAGTGTGCTGTAAGCTCCTCGCGGAAC
>JAFQOE010000047.1 GCA_017395635.1 Lachnospiraceae bacterium
CGTAATTTGGTTTTTATTGTTGTGGTGACTTTATTATACCAAAGAATAGGTGCTTTTTTAATGTCAATGCACCAATTTATTAAGTTTATTTGCTTGGATTTTCAAGCAGTTCCACCTGTTTTACAGGTGGGAAAGTTGAGTAATTAAATTATATTACCAATTAACAATTGTCGCAAGAAAAAAATGTCAGTCATTTTTCACGTATATTACAAAAACAGGCTACCACTAGTATCATATCAATCCTACTGATAACCTGTTTATTGTTGTTCTAATGAATTATGTTATTTTTTCTTAATTGTTGCTTTTTTACTTACTCCTTTTTTCTTAAGAAGTTTTTCATAGTCAGATACCTTTTTCTTTGGTACTTTGATGGTTGCCTTAGATGCAATACCCTTAAATGCTTTACTTCCTACCTTTTTATCTGTAAGTTTGCTTGTATTAATTGTAATTTTATTCAATTTCTTACAACCATAGAATGCCTTTTCACCAATCTTATTTACCTTAGAAGGAATGGTAATGGATGTAAGCGCTGTACATTTATAAAACGCCTTATCATCAATCGTCGTCAACTTAGAACTTAATGTGACTGATTTTAGTTTCTTACAACCATAGAATGCATTCTCTCCAATCTTAGTAACACTTGACGGAAGTTTTACACTGGTAAGACTTGTACATTTATAAAATGCATCATCTCCAATTGTCTTTACATTCTTACCGATAGTAATACTCTTTAACTTGTACTTTTTCTTAAATGCATTATCAGCAATAGATGTTACTTTATATTCTGTCCCATTAATTGTAATAGTGTTTGGTACTTCTATTGTTTCAGCATTATTGTTAGATATTACATATTCTACCGTTTTTGTATTACTCTTAGACTGTGTTACTCTATATTTGGTTTTTGCTAAGCTATCTTCTACAACGTCCCCAGCTTCTACAACACCATCACTTGTAACAATAACTCCCGGTTTTGATTGATTTCCACCTGTTGCAGGAACAGTCTCTGTTTGGGTTGTTGCACATGTTGTACATGTATATGTTTTGATACCGGTTGTTGTTTCTGTTGGTGCCTGTGTGATTGTTCCATTATCCCATGTATGCTTTCCTGTACTGGC
Organism: Lachnospiraceae bacterium; assembly: GCA_017395635.1. Classification (GTDB taxonomy): domain Bacteria; phylum Bacillota; class Clostridia; order Lachnospirales; family Lachnospiraceae; genus CAG-590. The sequence goes on from JAFQOE010000047.1 coordinate 1,116, forward strand.
AATCACTTCACCCTTTTTAACTACTGCTCCACAGTCTTTACAATATTCATCTCCTGTGTATCCATTCTGAGTACAGGTTTCCTTTGTTACATTTTTTACTTCTCTATTTCCAGTATGAGTACAGGTTGTCTGTGATAACTTATCAATTTTATCCGTCTTTGTCCCGTTACAGCCTGTTGTTGTACAATAATAAGTCTTTTCACCTTCTGTAGTTTGAGTCGGTTGTTTCGTTACCGTTCCTTCATCCCATGTATGTCCGGTTTTGGCAACCACATTACCTTTTTTGATCATTTCCCCACAGTTCTTACAATACTTGTCTCCTGAATATCCATCCTGAGTACAGGTTGCTTTCACAACATCTTTAAGTTCCTTTTCACCAGTATGTGTACAAACTTCAGGAGTCACCCTGTCCAGAATTTCTGTCATTGTAACTTCACAGCCATTAATTGTACAAGTATAAAGCATTTCACCTTCTTCAGTTTCTGTTGGTTGTTTCGTTACCGTTCCTTTATCCCATACATGAGTTGTGTGACCTAATTTACTAATTGACTCTGTCTTTGTCTCATCACAACCTTCTGCCGTACAATGATAGGTGGTTTCACCATCTTCGGTTTCTGTTGGTTGCTTTGTCACCGTTCCACCATCCCACACGTGAGTTGTATGTGGCAACTTAGCAATCTTCTCTGTTTTTGTCTGGTTACAATCTCCGATTGTACAATGATAGGTCTTTTCACCTTCTGCAGTTTCTGTTGGTTGCTTTGTTACCAGACCATCATCCCATACATGTTCATGACCTGATAGTGGTTGTAACACTTCTGTTTTTATGTCAGAACAATTCGTACATGTATACGTCTTGATACCTGAACTTACTTCTGTAGGCTCTATGGTTACTGTTCCATCATTCCATGCATGTCCTGTTTGCGGAACAACACTTCCTGTTACAACAATTGTTCCACATTCCTTACAATATTCATCTCCAGTGTATCCATCCTTGGTACAAGTTGCTTTTACTACATTCTTAACTTCTCTATTTCCGCTATGAGCGCAGTTCGTTCCTGTTACTTTAATCGTAACAGTTACAGATTTGTAGTTTGATGCATCTGCCCCTGTATAAATTGCAGTCACTTCTAACGTCTCATTAGCTCCCACTGTCTTATCTGCATCTTCTGCAGACCATGTCCAACCATTATTTAGTGGAATTTCAGACAATTTTGTATTTGCTGTTACAACACTATCTGTTGGTACATTCTTAGGTGCATCAGCTTTTTCAATGGTAAATGTTTTGTTAACACTTCCTTTATAATTGCCACTTCCTGTAATTGTAACGGTTGCTGTACCTGCATTTATATTATTGCTATAAGAAATACTGCAATCCTTTGTATCATCCTCTACACCTGTAACCGATACATCCGGTTTAATTTCTGCACCTGTGTAGATATATGTTCCTGTAATTTCAGCCACATCTGTATCCGTTAATTTCTTAGGCTGAATAGTAAAATTACAGCTTGCTTCTCCTGTATAGGTACCTGTTACAGTTGCTTTCACAGTTGCCGTACCTGCATTTACATTATTGCTATAAGAAAGCGTATAATCTGTATTCTCTGTCAAAACTGTGTCATCGGCTTTCACTACAACTTTTGCCTTATGTTCTTTACCATTATAGACATATTCCGTGCCGGTATCCGCAAGAGAAACTGTAATGGTTGCATCAATTGGCTTTTCATTGACCGGCATATCCTTAACATATCCATTAATATTAAAGCATGTGTTAATCTGTGCAACCAAATCACCTGTCTGATTCGAACCATCATTAAAAATTACATTTAACGTTTCATTTTCTTTTCCTTCCGGCCATTCAATTCCGTAAAGTCCATCTTCTACCTCTGTCATAGCTGTTCCAGGCCAGCTAGCATTCGTCCACGTTCCGGAACCGGTCCAAAAATAAGCTCTGATATTATTACCCCAGTTGTCCGGCTTCTGGAAATAAATTGCATTACCATAAATCTTAGAACCATTGACAGTTACCTGCATGGTAGCCGAAACCCCTGAAGCTGTTTCTGCTGTAATTGTTGCAGTTCCACTACTGATAGCTGTAATCAAACCGGAGTTGCTTATTGTTGCCACCTTTGTATTGCTAGATTTCCATGTAAGCGCAGCATATTTCGGTTCTGCATTAGCCGGTAAAATTGTTGCATTGACCTGAGCTGTCTGACCAGCTTCTAATGTTACTGCTGTTTTATCAAGAGTTACAGAATCTACTTTTACACCTGTTGCCTTTACTGTTACTGTTGCAGTGGCTTTTAATCCGTTGTTGGTAGCAGCTGTAATCGTAGCTGTTCCTTCTCCTTTTGCAGTTACTTTACCACCTGCTACTGTTGCAACAGAAGCATTGCTAGAAGACCATGTAACACTCTTGTTAGTAGCATTGGATGGTGCAACTGTAGCTGTAAATGTTGCTGTATCACCCAAATCCAAATCTGCTGTTGTTTTATCAAGAGTGATTCCTGTTGGCTGTACTACATCAACAACAAGCTCACAACCACCTGACATATAATCACTAAATCCATCAATCATTCCCGGGGCAGATGTTTTGCTTGTGCTTAAAACATAAACTCTTAAGTCACCCTGTCCTTTTACACCTGATGTAGTAATACTTCCACCTTCAGCAACTGTCTTTGTGTCTCCGGTAATAGCATCTACATAAGTACCACCCGGGATATTAGAAAATGTGGCATTACCTGAAATAGTTACTAATGCAAAACTATCCGTTGTCGCATCTGTATATCTTCTTTTAAATGCCATTCCGTCACCTGAACAATTCTCTGTAGAGTACTGTCCTTTTCTAAGTGCCGGAATTGCTGCACGAAGTCTGTTCAATCTCTGAATGTGTTGAGACAATGGATACTCCAATGAATCTGCCATAGCACCTGTTGCATTACTATATCTACCAAAATCTACTACATCTACACTACCTTCAATATAATCACCAAAATAAGCTCTACCTGTTTCAGACAAAGGCTTTGTATTTCCCGGATCAATCACCTTACCTTTTTGGAATTCAACTTCACTTCCATAATAAATACATGGAATGCCTCTGAAAGTAAACATCAAACTTAAGTTCTCTGCCCATGTAGCCGTTGTTCCGGCAAATCTCTGGGTCTCCGGAGCACCATCCGGAGCATAATCGTGAGAATCTACATAAGTTACATTATATGTAGCATCGTTATAATATTGGTCGCCTCCTACAGCAACCGAAAATGCATCACGTGCATTTGCAAAGTTCCAATGCATTGGAAAGTCAATCACATTCATTCCGGATGCATCACTGTAATCTGGTGTATGATAGTTGTTGCCATCCAAGAATGCATTAGTACTAGTTGGTTCATTATCTACATTTTTGTTATCCTCATAAGCTTGTGCTACTGAAGCAGTATTGGTTGCAATTGCAGCATCTGTTTCGCTATCGTCCCATGCATATTCTTTTTCTTCTTTCCAAGTAAAAAACGGAGCAGAAAGTGCAGGAATATCACGATTCCATACACCACGAACTCTAGTACAAGCCTCGCCAAACATATAGAAGTTTCCTTCGCCTGTTGTTCCATGCTTTTTATTGTATGCATCATTCAATTGTGAGATAAATGCATTGTTAAAAGTAAGTCTTGATACATGCTTTACAGTATCAATACGAAACGCATCCACACCCATATCAATATACTTACTATAGCAATCTACTAAATAATGATATACTTCCGGATTTTCTGTATTTAAGTCCATACAATCTCCAGCTATGGTTGTAATCTGTTCTTGGTAAGTTTCCCAACCTTTGATGTAATCATTATGGTGATAGATATCTTCTGTATCATTTTCCCCGTTCATAATCAAAGCTTCTCTAACATTGAACTGTGGTGTTGGTTCTAAAGAATAATAATCACCCTTCATATCCCAATTATAATTTTTATTCAAAACCATAGTTGCTTCGCAATCAGACAAATCCTGTGAATAATCCTTTGTTGCGATAGGATATAAGTTATTTTCACCCCAGTTTCCTGTATGGTTAAATACAACATCCTGAATTACCTTCATGCCTTTATCATGTGCTGCATCGATTAAATCCTGATAAGTCGCTCCTTCTGATTCATAACGTGGATCTACCTCCGAGAAATCAATTGCATGATATCCGTGATAATCATATCCACTGGCATTCTCAACAACAGGTGTAATCCATATTGCAGTAAAACCTAATGCCTTAATATAATCTAATTTTTCAATCAGACCTTTGAAGTCGCCTCTCCATGGTGGATCATTTTCATTTAGTTGTTGTGCATCCCAACACTGTACGTTGTTAGATGAATCTCCATCATAAAATCTAGTTGTCAGCAGGAAGTAAATTGTCTCGTCACGGAAATCCGTCATCTGACTATTAGAATTATAATAAACACCTTCGCACTCCTCATCCTCTACAAGGACAGAACCACTGCTTTGCTCTATGTCTGAAAGCATTTCTTCATCTATGCTTACACTCACATCAGATACATCTTCCACATCCTGCGGTTGCGCACATACCGTATTAAGATTACTTCCTAATCCCGTAAATGAAACACAACAAGCCATAAATAATGCAAGGATACGAGAGCTTATTCTCTTTCCCTTCACTCTTGTTTTAATTTTTTTACTTTTCATAATTACATTCCTCTTAATTAATTTCGCATATATACTTTTAGTAAAAGAGAGTCCGTCAAGACAGACTCCCTTTTGTAAAAAGCAATTTCAACTGTTACTTTGAAATCTTTGCTTTTGAGCTAACGCCCTTTGCTTTTAACATCTTTTTGTATGATGATAATTTTTTCTTTGGCACTTTAATTGTTGCTTTTGAGTTAATACCCTTAAATGCTTTGCTACCAACATTGTTCTTATTTAACTTTGTTGTCTTAATTGTAATCTTCTTAAGGTTCTTACATCCGTAGAATGCTTTCTTACCAATTGATTTTACCTTTGAAGGTATTGTAATACTCTTAAGCTTAGTACATTTATAAAATGCCTGGCTACCAATCTTTGTAATCTTTGAAGACATCTTAACACTTGTAAGAGCACTACATCCATAGAATGCCTTTGCCCCAATAGTGGTTACATTCTTGCCCATTGTAACACTTGTAAGCTTCTTGCAATTCTGGAATGCACTTTCACCAATTGTCTTAACATTTGAACCAATTACAACGGATTTGATATATTTGTTATTTTTAAACGCATCATCAGAAATAGATGTAACCTTATATACAATGTTACCTACAGTAACAGTTGCAGGAATAACTACTTTATCTGTTTTTGCATTTGCAATAACAAATTCAACTTCTTTGCTAGTCGCATTATCTTTTGTAACTCTATAAGTCACATTAGATGATGGATCATCAAAAGTATCTCCTTTGCCAGGAATGGTTACAGTTGGATTATCTCCTGTTGGATTTCCTCCTGTTGGATTTCCTCCTATTGGATTTCCTCCTGTTGGATTTCCTCCTGTTGCCGGAATTTCTTCCGTTTTAGTTGCTTTACATGTTGTACAAGTAGAAGTTTTTACACCTTTTTCTGTTGCAGTTGGCTGTTTTGTAATTACTGCAGCGCCCCATGTATGTTCATGATCTGCTTTTGCTAATGGTTCTGTCTTTGTTGACGCACACTCTGTACATGTGTAAGTTAATACACCTTCTTCTGTTGCTGTTGGCTGTTTTGTAATTACTCCTGTTCCCCAGCTATGTTCATGCTTTGGCTTTGTAACTTCTTCTGTCTTTGTCAATGAACATTCTGTACATGTATAAGTAATTACACCTAAAGTTGTATCTGTTGGCTGCTTTGTAATTACTCCTGTTCCCCAACTATGTACATGGTCTAACTTCTTAATTGACTCTGTCTTTGTTGCTGTACATCCTGTACATGTATAAGTTAATACACCTTCTTTATCTTCTGTTGGCTCTGTTGTTACTTTTCCTACCCAGTTATGCTTATGTGTAGTTGTAGAAATCGGCTCAACTTTAGTTGCTGTACATCCATTTGCAGTACACCTGAATGTCTTTTCACCAACTATTGTCTCTGTTGGTTGTTTTGTTACAGTACCATCATCCCATGTATGGGTATGGCTTAATTTGTTAATTGCTTCTGACTTAGTCGCTGTACATCCTGTACATGTGTAAGTTAATACACCTTCTTTATCTTCTGTCGGCTCTGTTGTTACAATACCTTCTCCCCATGTATGCACATGCGTTTTCTTTGGTATTACTTCTGTTTTTGTTGCTGTACATCCTGTACATGTGTAAGTCAATACACCCTCTTTATCTTCTGTCGGCTCTGTTGTTACAACACCTTCTCCCCATGTATGTACATGTGTTTTCTTTGGTATTACCTCTGTTTTCGTTGCTGTACATCCTGTACATGTATAAGTTAATACACCTTCTTTATCTTCTGTCGGCTCTGTTGTTACAACACCTTCTCCCCATGTATGGGTTGTGTGATTTAACATAGGAATTGTATCTGTCTTTGTTGCTGTACATCCTGTACATGTGTAAGTCTTAACACCTGTTTCTGTTTCAGTTGGTTCTTTTGTTACAATTCCGTCACCCCACTTATGGTCAGTCACCGGAATTTCAGTACCACTCTTAATTAATGCATCACATTTTGCACAGTGAGTATCACCTGTATATCCTTTTTCTGTACATGTTGCTGCTTTTGCATTCTTTACTGTTGTTGTTGCATGTGTACAGTCATCTTCACCGCCACCATTGCTTTCAATAGTATATTGTTTTGCACTTGTTACTGTTTCGTTATTACTATCCGTAACTATACATTTAATCATATAGCTACCTTCTGATGGTGTCCAACTAGTTGAAACTTCACCACTGCCTGATTTTGTAGCTACTGTTTCATTATTCACCTTAAATTCATATGTATACGGTGCTGTTCCACCTTCTCCTACCGCTTTTAATGTTAAAGCTGTTGAAGCTACCTGTGGGGAAGAACGATCTGCACCAAAGTTTAATTCAAGGTCATCTACCGGTGGTGGAGTAATTGTTCCATTACCAATTTTTGCTAACGGAGCAGTAATTACATCTCTATCATCTTTTTCTGCTGATGTACTTGCGTCAGCTGAATAAGATCCTGTCGCATTATCAAGCATGCTCAAATCGAATGGGATACAGTCAAGTGCTGATTCTCCACGTGTCGCAACAAGCATTGCACCGATACCATTGTTTTGAATATAATCTTTATCAATTCCAAGTGTAGCAAGCGGAATCTTTATCTCATAGAATGAGTCATACGACGTATTATGTGTTCCTGCTGAACCTGTAAAGGTCTTATAATCTACCCAATCAGCAGAATTATCACAAACATCTGCAGGATCACTAGAACTATTAAGTCCCCAAATTGCACTTGAACGGTTTCCTTCTTCCATCTTGTACACAATTCCACCATCAGCGAATCCTACAGCACCATCTTTATAGTTTGTATTTCCTACAGAATCGACTGCCTTATACATAGTAGGTTCTCCTTGTCCCGGTTTACCACTCATGTATAAAAGTCTGTCTACATGTACAGCGAAGTCAACCCCCATCTTCTGACCCCAGATAGGACCACCTGATGTATTTCTATTACTCATGGCTGTACTGTTTGGATTAATACTTAACGCAAGAATTAATGGAACATCCAAAACACGTCCACCATCACTAAGAGAACCATCTCCTGATCTAGCCCATGTATCTGTTGTATTAACCATCTGCCATGCAACATAAAGATTTGTATCATCCCATGCTCCATATAATGCATAGGTATCAAGAACACAGTTTTCATGACCACCTTTGTAGTGGTTAGCAACATCCCATGCAGCTCCCTGTGCAATAAGCATATCATCTGACCAGTCACTAGAACTTCCATCAATTGTGATGGTTGCTTGCTTTCCAACACCAGTTCCATTTGTAGAGTAATATTTTGCTAATGAACCTGATGAAGCTACCGGAGTCATTTCTGATTCCTCATTTACAGTTCCGTTAAACTCTTTATTATATGTAAATGTATAATTCTTAGTTGTAGTACCTGCTGTAGCAGTTGCTTTCACAGTAACAGTTGAATCTGCAATTTTACCCTGTCCAAGAACTACTTTTGTAGAACCTGTGAATGATTTAACCGGACCATCATCAACAGAGTATGTACCTTTTTCTGCATTACTTAATGTTAATGTGATTTCCTTTGTTTCAGTATCAAATGTAGAACCACTTGCCAAAGAACTGGTTACCTTTGGTGTCTCATCATCTACATCTTCTGTATATACATAAGTAACTGTAATTGTTGCTGTTGTATACTTACCACTCGCATTAGCAGGTGTTTCTTTCAAAGTATATCCTGCAACAGTAGCTGCTGTTGTTGTATACGCACTTCCTACAGTACCCTGTGATGATGTAGATTTTGCAATTTCTTTTCCTGCTTCATCTACATATTTTACAGTAACGGTTCCTTTGGTTACCGGTTTTGAATACTGGCTCCACGATCCATCTTTATAAAGCCATGCACCCTCTTCTGAGAATAAGTATCCCTTTTCCATATCAGCAGGTGTTCTATTCGTATCACTGCTATAGAAAATTACTCTTGGTGCTTCAATGTTCTCCGGCACTTCATACATATAGTATCCAGTATCGGAATCTTTTGTCATCTGTACGCCTGGCCATTTACCATTATTTACTGTTTCTGTTTCCGAATCATATGCAAAACAGTACACTGGCTCACTCCATCCAGATGGAAGTGAAAGGTAAGCAACATTTGACTGCTGTTCTACTTTATTAAATGTATATGTCTTTGTATCTGTATTAGTTCCGTCTGTAGCAGTTAATGTAACAGTAACACTATCACCATAAGACATACCACTTCCGATTGTGATTGTTTTAGAACCTGTAAATGTCTGAGCAGCTTCATTTCCAATCTGGTATGTTCCGCTTGTAGCGTTCTTTAAACCAATGGTAAGTGATAATGTTTCAGAATTGAAAGAACCACCAGCTTTTGAGATGGATACAGATGGTTTCTTCTCTCCTTCTTCATAGAAAACAGCAATACCAGTGCTACCAACTTCACCTGTCATAGTTGTAGCTGTAACAGTCCAAGTATTTCCAGTAATTTCATCTTTATATGTACCTGGTTTTACATAACGTCCACCATTTGCAATTGTTACCTGTCCGCTTCCGCTTCCTTTAACAACAACTGCACCTGTCTCACGACATACTGCACCAACATTATTAGTCTGATCTTTTACATAGTATTCCTTCTGTCCTACTACTGCATTCTTGAAGTGGTTTACAGCTGCTACTTCTTTAGATGTAAAGTGTGTACTTCCCTTTTCACCTGCTTTAATCTGGGATTTCTCAGTCTGAAATGGACGTGAGAAATACAAAGCAGTTGCTTTACCCTGTGCAGCAAGAAGTGCATAAGCACGGTCTATTTTGTTCTGATCAATCCATTGTGTTGCTGAACCATACTCTCCGTTATTTGAATAAGTATCATGACTTTCCGGCCAGTAAATTAATTTATCTTTGGAAACACCACGTTCAGAATAGTTTCCAATCGAAGTTGGAATACTACCGCCATTAATTGCGTTCAAAACGTTATTTCCATATACATCATCAGTAACAGTAATATAATTTGTATATTCTTTCATTAATGAATCATTGTTCTGACCACCATTACATGGACCATCTAAAATTTCTCCATAATGATACAATCCCTGCTCTGTTACTTTTTTCCAGAAATTGCTACCTTCTGAAGGAAGCTGAATGTGCTTTGCTGCATCCCAACGAATTCCATCAACACCAACAGACTGTAATTCCAAAATGTAATCTGCTACAATTTTCTGCAAATCAGTATTCTCAGACACTAAATCTCTCATACCAATATTACAGTTGTACACTAGAGAACGATTTTTCCAATCTGCGTCGTTCATATCGCTGCTGTTTCTATTGTTGTATCTAAAGAAATCATTTCTCTTTAAGTTACTATCAATATTTCCTTTCTCTCCGTCCATACCTCTTGTATGGTTAGCAACTACGTCCACGATAATATTGATACCATACTTATCTGCTTCCTCACAGAGAGCCTTCAACTCTTCCTTTGAGCCAATTGGATTCGTTGTAATTGCGAAGTTCTGTGGCTGATACATCATGTACCATGGTTCTCCAAAGCTGTCATTTCTCTGTGCAGGCGATGTCTGAATGGATGTAAAGCCTGCTGCAGCAATATTAGGAAGCTCTGCTTTGATATCTGTATACTTCCAGTCAAAACAATGCAAGATTGTTCCATCCTGAATATTATCTGCCAGACCATAATCCGTTGCAGCACTGACCTCAGATAGGGCTGCTACTTGACTACCAGTTACACTACCGATCATATTAGCCGGAATATTTGTGAACATTAAAGATGCTGCTGTCAAAACCGACAACACTCTGCAAGAAATTAATCTTTTGGATCTTTTTGTTCTTCTCGTTCTCATAATTTTTCTCCTTTTTCTTAAATCTCGGTTAGATAACAAAAAACACTAACCCTTCAAAAACTTTTCCCATAATTCAATCACGACTCTAAGTCTCCATATACCTCCTCCTTCAGTCAAACATATTGTTTATAATTTTACGCAATTTCAGCAATTGTCACAAGTCCTTTTTATTCCGTTTTATCGTTTTCAGCTTTTTACATTAATTTTTTATTAATTTTTTATTAATTTTAACCATATTTTTTCCTTTCCATCATATTTTTTTCAAAAAAACACATGTTTTTTTATTCATCATGCACAAACACTTTTGTTCCTTTTAACACAAAAAAGGACAATCTTCTAAAATGTCTATTAGAAAATCGTCCTAAACAATGAAATTTATTTGCACTTCTTATTTCTTTATTATAAATTTCTTTGATGTAGACCAGTCGGAGTAAATCTTATTTCCACCCAAGAGTTTATAAGTCCATACGCGAGCATAGTAGGTTTTCTTCTTTTTCAACTTTGTAAAGGTATAATTCTTTACCAGCTTACTCGTGATAGTTTTCGTCTTTTTTCCTTTCTTGAATCCCTTATCAAGGGCTATTTGTACCTGATATCCGTCCACATCTTTTTTCACCGACCAGGTGATTTTTGCTTTTTTACCCGTTAAATTCTTTGCAGAATTCACACGGTAATCAAGCAATCTTGTATTTGCCGAATCGTAAATTCGCATTCTGACATTATTCTCTCCCGACTGATTCACTCCTTTTTTCAGCTCATATTCCCTCACAACATCTGCATTTAACTGTTCAGTCTCTATAAGATAACCATCGTCTCTTTCCTTCACTTCGTTGTTCTTTTCCTCTCTTACGTATCCTTCCTCAATATCCCTAAATACTCCTCATACGCAAACACTCTATTTCTCGCAGCATTGGTTTTTTCCTGCAAAATACCAAGTTCTACAAGCTTCTTCACAGCCGTAGCTACTGTATTATAACTAATATCTAATTCCTTTGCAGTTCTCTTAATATCAATAATCGGATACTGCTCAATATAATCAAAAACTGCTCGTAAATTATCTTTGCTTCGAGTTGTCTTTGGAAGTTTTTCTATATTTGTATCATGCAATGCAGAAAGCTGACGAATTGCTTCTAAAGAGTCCGATGCTGCTTTACTCACCGCTTCCAAAAAGAATCTTATCCATTGTTCAAAGTTTCCACTTCTTCTAACTTCACCAATTCGATCATAGTATTCTACCTGATTTTTTTTCAAAAAATAGGATATATAAATGACCGGTTTAGCAAGCAACCCCTGCTCAATCAGATAGAGTAATATCAACAACCTTCCGATTCTTCCATTTCCGTCCAAAAACGGGTGTATTGTTTCAAACTGATAATGAATCAATGCAACACGAATCAATGGATCATAATCCACATTTTCATTGATAAATTTCTCCAAATCAGACATTGCGTTTTGCATATCCTCTACATTCGGCGGAATATATCTTGCATCTTTCAATGAACAGTTGGCAGATCCAATCCAATTTTGAGAATGTCTGAATTCTCCAGGGGTCTTATCCTGTCCGCGGACATTTTCCATTAATACTTCATGTATTTCTCTTATTAATCTGCAACATAAAGGTAATCTTTCCAGACGATTCAATGCATATTGTGTTGCTTTCACATAATTAATAACATCAGAAACGTCAAGATTTGCATTTGCTTCCACCTCTGGATCTAATACATCATCAAGAGTACACTGTGTGCCTTCTATTTGTGAGGAAATTAATGCTTCTTTTCTTACATACATTGATATAAACAAATCTGCATTAGAAATTAACTGTGATGCAGTATCAAGTTTTACAAGTTGTTTATTTGCATCTACTAAAAGTTTTACAATTTCCTCATCCATTTCAATTTCCGGCATAGGTGGTAATGGATTTGGTTTAAAAGATTGATACGTAGCCTCTCCTGTTAAATTGTCAACATATATTCCTGCTCGACTCATATATTTTCACCTCTTTTTGAAATAAGTACATTTAGTATACCCCTTTTATTTCAAAAAATCACTAGGTTATTGAAATAAAAACGCTTATTCCTACGCTTTATTTCAAAAAGTCATTTTTTGCAAGCATTATAGCTGCTTTTCTTCTCAAATACTCCTTATAACTCATTACATACAATTCATCATAACCATTTCTAATGATAGGAAACGGCATATCAATGCTCTAACATGTTCTCTATAAATATTCCGTAACCACGTGCAGGATCATTGACTAAAACATGAGTCACGTCACCCACAATTCGCCCATTTTGGAGAATTGGCGAGCCCGACACGCTCTTGTCAAGCAGGGAACAACAAAATTTCAAAATAGCCATTACAGAGAACCTAATCTCCATAATGGGTATATGAATTTTTGAAGCAAATCGAATTATTCTTTATTCACATCTAGCAATTCTACAAGGAATCCATTCTACAGGTTCTCCTTTATCTCGTATCTGCATTGCAAAATTTTGTACATCTTCAAAATCATTTTCTATCAAACAATGCTTATTAAATCTTACTAACTCTAATTCTTTGTGTAAACTATTACACAAAAAGGTATGAAATCCACTAAAATCCCATCCCAAAATATCGTAACCCAGCATAATATTTCTGTCTAATTCTTTTAGCATCCTCAATATTTGAAAAACGACCATCTATTGCCAAGCACCTTTCAAACATAAAATGTATATCATTTTGTAGTAAAAATGCTTTCGCTTCAGTTATATCCCATTTTTTATAATATTCAATTTTTTCCCTTTTTCTATCATTAATAAAATAACAATAGGTCAAATCAGGATGTGTACCAGAAAAACAATCACTTACAGTAATTATTTCATCAGCTTCTATACCAAGAAAATCAGGAATTTTTAATTTTTCACATATATAATATCCTAAAACTCTATACATTACTTTCACACCTCTTCTGTGATGAAAATTCAAATAATCGTGTTCATTCAATCTCGATATGAAACTAAATCTTTAACATTGCCTATAACTCGTACTAATTGTATCAAAATCTCGCTCAAATGCATCATAATCAAATTTGCCTTTAGACTTTATTTTATTGACTGCTTTTAAAATCATCCTTTTTGTCAAAAGAATTTTCTCAGTGCTATCTGCATTATAATATTCTTGAAAATCCATTCGTATAGAAATAATTGCACAGCTTTTGTTGCTAATCAATTTTACTGACTCTTTCCATTTTCCATCATCATATAATTCCTGTGGTGCAGCAACTGGTTCAATTCCAATGGTATGCAATGTATCACTATATTCTTTGTCCTTAAAAAACATATACACATTCTGACAAAACCGATATACTTCATCATCAATACCATAGTACTGATTAAAATGCGCAGGCGTATTGATATTTAGTTCCATCATGTACCTCCTCCCACTATTCAATATTTTGCTTTTTTATATTTTCTATATATTCTCAAACTTACATCTCATCCAACAAAAATGCCATATACAATGGAAGCGTAAGAATCTGATTCTCATTACCCACATTATAATCACCTAATTTAATTGCACTTTTAACATGATACTTTTCCGGATGATTTAAAATGGTTCTTGTACTCTTGGTATTGCCTGTTGTTGCTTTTACCTCTACTAATGTACACTCACCCTTATATCTCATAACAAAATCAATTTCCAAACCGGAATCTTTATGGTAGTAATATAATTTGCGGCCAATTTTAGAAAAAATATCTGCAATTAAATTTTCAAAAATAGCACCCTTATATCCATAAAGCTTTCCTTGTAAGACATCATATTGTGTGCCATCCTCCAGCATACTGATAAACAGTCCACAATCTTTCATATATACTTTAAAAACATCCTCTATTGCATTACCATCCAAAGGCAGTTCTGTAATTGATAAGTTATAACACCGTGATATAATTCCCGCATCTTCTATCCACTGTAGACTTCCTATATATTTTGAGGCAGTAGAGCCTTTTTTAATAACAGCATATTGAAACTTTTTATTTTCCTTACTTAATTGCTTTGGTATGGACTGAAAGCATTCTTTGATTCTGGATTTATCTGCTTTCTCCGCATACTTAACCATATCATCCTCATATGAGCGAACAATATCTCGTTGAATTCGAAGCACCTCATTCATTTGCTTAGTATTAACAAAGGTTTGTACCACATCCGGCATACCACCAACAACAGTATATTGCAATAAAAGCTGTTTCATTTTGTTATGAATCGCTTCCGGAACTGGTTTTGCCTCTTCCAGACACTTTCTTAACATATTTATTATAGTTTCTCCAATATCATTCGCCCAAAGAAACTCCTCAAAATCTAATGGATACATATCAATAACTGTCTCATAGCCTACCGGAATAGATCTAGGTTCTTTTCCATACCCCTTTACCCCCAACAATGAACCGGTACCAATCACATCAAAGCGACCATCCACTTGAAAAAATTTAAGTGCGGTTCTTGCCTCCGGACATTCCTGGATTTCATCAAGAATAAGTACTGTTTCTCCTTCTTCAAATATTGCGTCTTTTCCCAACAATGCTGAAAGCATCATAATAATGTTGTCAATTTCTAATGAGCCTGAAAATACAGAAGCATAATCCGGATTTTCAAAAAAATTCAGATATACAACATGACTATAATTATTCTTTGCAAATTCCAATACAGAGAAAGTCTTTCCACACTGTCTGCATCCTTTGATAATCAAGGGTTTATGTTCTTTTGTATTTTTCCAATCGATAAGTTTTTGTTCTATTTTTCTTTTCAACATAACAAAATCAACTCCTTTTATTGTAGTATATTCGCTTTTTACAACTTTTTCAAGGGAGTTTTTACATAAAACATATATTATTTTAGTCAGATGTTTGCACATTGTACAACTTTTAGTCAAATAGTTATTCAAAATAAAACAGGCATATTCACTTTTGAACACGCCTGTATCTATAACACACATCTATAAGTCCATCAATATTTTCATCTTCTCTGCCTTGTCCCAGTCATTACCATAATATTTTGCAAGATAATTAATTGTTTTATCCAATTTTTCTAGTTCTATTTCATCTCCGCCAAAACATACAGCCAAATAGGTGTACATCCTATTGTTTATATCTTTATTTAAAATCTTCATAGTCTCATTATCCAAACATCTTCCTTCAGAGTGTAACTCCTCTACAATTCCGTTACGAAAAACCAGATGTCTTAATGCTCTTGACATATTTTGTAATACTTCTTCATTCATAATTTTATTTCTCCCTTCTTGATTATTAGTGCTCTAGCATGTTCTCTATAAAAATCCCATACCCTCTCGTCGGGTCATTGACCAGCACATGGGTCACGGCCCCCACAATCTTCCCATCCTGAATAATCGGGCTCCCGCTCACTTACGTGTCAAGTAGGGAGCAACATTTTTCTACAAATTTTGATGTTTTTCTTTATATATAACAAAGCCATTACTAAAATCTGTGTAAAACACGAAATTTAGTAATGGCTTTACTTTTATTCATCGCTTGTTATTATTCCTCAAAAACCATTCCTTCCCTATATCCTCTAAAATACAACCACAATTACATAAGTTATCCCACAATTGACGAATACCCACTATCTTTTCTATATCTCTCAACGACATTTCTGTATCAGACTGATTTAAATTCCAACATGGTTCATCAATATTTTCTCCTATTTGTACTAAATTTTCCAAACTATTCTCTTCCCATTTTGTGCTTCCTTTTTCCAACAAAGAATCCAACTCATTTTCTACAATTTTTAAAGCGTAAAAATATTTTGATGCACTCCACGCATCAAATCTACGAATAATTTTAGCAAAGTGCATAATATCTTCTCCTAATGTTTCATCGCAAAAATATTTCAATTCCTCTTTTTGATAGTTAGCTTTATTAAACAACGCAAATAATTTAGCTCTCTTTGCATACCATTCAATAGGAATAACATCCTTTTTTTGTATTATTATATTTTTTATTGGAATATAAATTGTAATCTCATCTTGTCTCTATGCTAAATTTTACAACATCTATTTCTTTATAAAGTTTTTCTTGCAGCATTGGTTGTTTCCTGCAAAATCCCAAGTTCTACAAGTTTCTTCACCGCTGTAGCTACGGTATTATAGCCAACCTCTAATTCCTTTGCAGTTCTCTTAATATCAATAATCGGATACTGCTCGATATAATCAAACACAGCCCTTAAATTATCTTTACTTCTAGTCGTTTTCGGAAGTTTTTGTAAATTTTTATCATATAAATTTGAAAGCTTATTGATTGATTCCAAAGAATCCGCAGCAGCTTTACCTACAGCTTGCTTATTCTAATTGTCTTACACCACACATCATTAAATTTGTAGTCAAAACCTCTTGATTAATATAGCACTTGAACTCTGAAGAAATAAGCTCACCAAATCTTTGCCATACGGTATCTTCATCTGATAATCGCTCCAATATTGTAACATCCACCACGTTACGCACTGCCTCATCACCTTTTTTCCACATGATTTCAATGAGGGAAATATAGCAGTCTATCATCAATGTATTTTCATCACATCCATCGTATAATTTCAGCAAAGGTTCTGTTACCATATCTGCAGCAAAAAGATGCAATAAAATTTCATTATAATCGTTCATATGCTCTTGTAGAACAACTCTTCCATCTGAAATCATATCTGCAATCAAAATAGCACATTCCGTAACATTCAACTTTCTGTTATTATCCTGCTTTAAGATGTTTTCTAAATGCTCTAATGTTGTTCTCTCCCAAAACTCTTGAACCATAGATTCGTATTCACTACGTGCAAAACACCAATTCAAATCCTGGAACCAACGCACATTTCCTTCGGTTTCATAGTAAGGTAAGGTATAATTCATACGTCTTCTATACAGTTCTTCTTCCCAATTCTCCCCAATCCATTCCTTCCATAAATAACTTGTAGTATTCTCAAGTGCTATATTATCACCGTATTTTTCCCAATCCTCATCTGAATAAGCTTCCAGACAAAGAATTCCGCTTCTTTTTTCTTCTTCAAAATCTTCATTGTCATGAAGCACATATCCCACTCTGTTCCAGTACACAAAGTCTTTCGTTTTGTCAACTTCAACCACGATTACAGTACAGGAAAAATCCAAATCATCCGGGCATAAAAGAATCGGTAGTATTGTAGAATTATCTCTGCGAATCAGTTCCCATACAAAGCGAACATCCCCTTTGAAATCCAATTCTTTACTCCATGCCGGACAT
The DNA here is from genome assembly GCA_017395635.1 of Lachnospiraceae bacterium. Taxonomy (GTDB): domain Bacteria; phylum Bacillota; class Clostridia; order Lachnospirales; family Lachnospiraceae; genus CAG-590. The sequence goes on from JAFQOE010000047.1 coordinate 18,885, forward strand.
AAACCATCAAAGGTGCCACCGATATTTCTTAAATATTCACTATCTATTTTTGAAACATATTCATCCAAATATTGTGGCAATACTTTTCCGTCAACACTCCAATATTCTTCCTCATATCCATATTGCGTCATTACTTTTTGCATTTTTATTCGATTCATTCTTGTTTCTCCAAATATGCAACAGTATACTATTCGGTCATGTAACTAAACTAATCCCAATACGAATTTACCAAGTCCCAACATTGATCCTTAGAATTATGATTAACCAAATAATTTATCATATACTGTTCCGATTCCTCGTTTCGATGGTTTAATAATTCTTTTATTGCACTTTTTCGCGGTAACTGCAATAAATATTCATCTTCTTCGTCTAGTATCATCTTGGCAATAATATATGCTTCTTCCTTACAACTTTCAGATAAATATCTCAGTAAATAATCCAGCTTAATAGCACTTTCTTCATCCTTTGATAATAGAAGCGACTTTGCATACTCTACCATGTTACCATTGATATCTACTTCTGCATTAATAATCCCTGTCAAAGTTTGTATCGTAGGATATGTACTTATATATCTTTCAGGTAATTTTCTTCCTGTTAAATTATACACGGGTATATTAATTTCCTTTTCTTTTACACCTTTAACCGGTACATAATCCTTCATTCTTGCACCTGGTTCAGCGTCAATCAGTATGCCTGCAAATCCCACTTTTTCAATTAATGTATCCTCATCAGCATACTTTGCCCCCCTGACAAACCGAAAACTTTCAGGAGCAATAATTGTGAGACAATTCAGTCTTTTCCCAAGCGAGGATGTTGCGCATGCTTTATGGTGACCGTCAAGAAGGGCACAAACAAATCCTTCTTCATAATAAGCAAGGCCTCTAGGCAGGTTACTACCATTTTTCATAATTTGGATATATTCATCCACTCTTTCTTCGTGAATCAGTTCACTTGATTGAGTTGGATAAATATATGCCGGATAACCTTCTACTGAACACAAAAACTCCGAATCATAATACTCACTACATGAAGCTTCATTATAAGTCAGTTCATTCGGCACTGAATAGAAAAATGCACCTTGCCCGTCAGAGGGATATAGTTTTACATCAGCCAGGACGTAATATCCATCCCTCAACAAACCTAATAACGGTTTAATACTTTCAGCTGCATCTTTAATACCTTTATATTCTGTATTCATGCATTCTCTCACTTTTATCAATTCTTCAGAATTAATATTTTCAATTCCATATCCGGTTGCCAGCATTCCTGCACAAGTCGGACATATCGGATACTTCCCCTGAATAATAGGTTTATCATCCAGCAACAACTGTGAGAAGAAAGCATAATCTTCGTCTTCCTCACTGATACGATGTGCTAATGTGCCTTTTCCGTTTTTTACACGAATCAAAACAGCTTCGTCGCACCATTCAATATCACTGACATTAATTGATTTTAGTATTTCCACATTCGGTTTTCTATTAAAAATATTATATTTCATATCTTACGTCACCTCTAAATTTCAATAATAATTAATGTTTTCACTTTTTTATTGTTTATGATGCAGAAAACCAACTCTATGGAACATTGCAAAAACATTACAAAACATTTCGATACATTACATATCGCTCTAATACCGAACTCGTCAATTGTTCTTCAGCTTTATACGTGCCGTGGGTGACTTTGTATTTCCATCTCGATAGATAATGCCTTCTGCAATAAGTGGATTTATTACCTCTGTCAAGAATTGACTTCTGCTCTTGTAATTTGTAACCGCCTGAAGTTCTTTTATACGCTTTGGTCCTTCCGTTCTCAACAATTCTAAGATTTCCTGTGCCTCTGATAAATCTTCGTGCAATATATATGTTTCACTTTCTTCATAAAGTCTATCAAACAAGCGCAAATCTAAAAATCCCGGATATATCAAAACAACAGGTTGTAAATGCTCTGCACTGTCGCTGTAGCTTTCAATCATTGTCTGAAATCCTGTTCCTCCACGCTCCATCAAATTTGCTATATCCAAACAAGCTGCTATAATCGAATTTCTTCTAATAGACGGAATAGACCCTACCGGATATTGTTCATAGCTCTTTGGCAATAACCACGAACCCGGAGAGACAATATCGATCCTATCACTATAGACATCCACATCGATTTGTGTCCCTGCAATCGAGTAATCTCTATGCGCAATAGCATTAACCAATGCTTCTCTAATTGCTTCTTTAGGATAAGCACGCACTTCTTCTCGACCACCATCCTCTGTCTTACGCCATCCGGTTTTAGTGTTTCTTTCTATAAAATTCAATGCATTTTGAAAAACTTTTGCCAAAGAACCTTTATATCTTCCACTATCAAGCACTGTACCGGTTTTATCTTTTCCCTTCCAAAGACGACAGCAAATCAAAGAGTCATCACCGGTGTAATTATCACCAAACATAATAAAACCTGATTTTGCATAGCCATCTTTAGAAATTATTTCTTCATTTTGCAATTCTTTGATGGTAGGTACTGTGGAAGCTTTTCTATATTCTCTACATAAATCAAGATATTCCTTCCATCCATTTTCTTCATATAGTATTTCACTTGTTTCGTTATCCACTCCGTATTTTCTTTTTGATAATGATATGATATCTTCCGGTGTTGCAGGAGTCGAATTTCCGTCCCCTTTTATATAAACTGTTTCATTAAAATCACCTTCTCGATATCTCACAACAGAATCAGCCGGAGCAACATTTACTGCTAAAACAAATCTTTCGGCATTTGCGTCCACACTTCTCATCATATATCGGATTCTTGCATGAGGGAAAATATGTCTATCGTTAATTCTTGCTATAAGATTTTTGGTCTTATCTATTTCATCCAGTTCAATACCAAACGCCTCACCCTCATTGGAAACCCCAACGAACATGATTCCACCCTTACCATTAGCATAACCTACAATCGTTTTCGCCCATTTGATAGGATTCTCGGGATTTAATTGTGACTTATATTCATAATCTAAATCCTCTGAAATAGCATCCGGATACAACTCTGATATTTTCATTCCATCACCTCCAACATTCTCTTATTGTAAGGATAGCAAACATTACGGAACATTGCAAGAACATTACCAAAACATTGCGAAACATTACTAAACATTACTAAACTTTGGGATACATTACATATCATCACCAAAACACGCTGACAAGTAGGTATACATCCTATTATTTATATCTTTATTCAATAGTTTCATAGTCTCATCATCCAAGCACTTACCTTCAGAATGCAATTTTTCCACAATTCCATTACGAAATACAAGGTGTGTTAACGCCCTTGAAGTATTCTGTAATTTTTTTCCATCATAAATTCAATTCTCCCTTCTTACTACGTCCAAGCAGCTTCTGTAAACAACCTTAAATTGCTTACTTTCATTGAGAAATGCAGTTCGATTCCGCTTTGCTTCATCTCGCTGTATGGCTTTCGCCATATAGTCCAGTCATAAGCCGTGCGACATTCGCAGACCTTCGGTCTTGCTCATGTACGGCTTTCGCCGTATGTCGGAACATCGAAAAAGACTTCATGGTATGCAAACTTCCCAGAAGTCTTTTCCTCGTCCCGCCGCCCGGGCTCAATGCTCCAGCATATTCTCTATAAATATCCCATATCCTCTTGTTGGATCGTTTACAAGCACGTGGGTTACCGCCCCAATAATCTTCCCATCTTGCAAAATCGGACTGCCACTCATTCCCTGCACAATCCCTCCTGTCAATTCAATCAATTCCTCATCCGTCACATGAATTTCCAACTCCGAATCGCCATTATTATTTTCATGTACATCTGTTATTTCAATATCATATAATTCTTTCTTACCGCTAACATAGGATTGAATCTGTGCTTTTCCGAGTTTGACATCTTCTTTATCTGCCAACTCTAACGGCTCCGATTGATTCACCTCATTCAAAAATTCATCTGTCAATTTTCCAAACACGCCATACAAACAGTTTTCCTCGATACGTCCTACCACATTTTCTGTCTGATACGCAATCATCCCTTCAATTTCACCAGGTGTTCCAACCACACCTTTCTCCACACCAAATATATCCGCCTCATATATTTCACCACTAGATACAGAAAGCACTTCTCCGGTATCACTATCGTTCACACTGTGACCTAATGCGCCAAATGATTCTCCTATTACATAAGTAATGGTTCCTAACCCCTGCAAGTCATCCTTTACCCATATCCCTACTTTATAGGTATCCGTATCAGCCTGAACAGGTTCTACTTTAACATCTATCTTTTCATTATTACGAACCACTTCAAATACTAATGTATCACCGTTACAGTTCGTGATATTTTCCACCAACTGTTTTTTAGTTTTCATAGACTCCCCATTTAATCCCACTATATAATCTCCCTGCATAAGCTTATTCTTGGCAGGAGAACTATTTTCCCCATTTATTCCAGTCACCTCTCCCGTATCAATTACCAATATGCCTTTTGTATTAATATAGATTCCCACTGTATTCCCCATCGGAATTGCCTTTTTCACATCTATTTCATTCGCTACCGGAATCGAAATACTTTCTGTTTCTTTTTTATAACCCAAAAATGCTACCACCAGTATAAAAATAATATTTGCAGACAGCAGACATTTTAGAAACAACTTATATTTTCTCATCTTCATTTTCTCCTTTCACGTTACATAAAAAAACTCATAATAAATGCTCTTACATTTATTATGAGTTCTATCATATTGTCTCAATCAGTTAACCTTTGCCTTGACTGCCAATTCTTTCATTTCTTTCGCACTTTGAATTACTGTATCGGTAATCTTTACGCCACCAATCAGTCTTGCAAGCTCCATAATCTCGCTTTCAGAATCCAACTGTGAAATACTGGTAGTTGTCTTACCATCACATGCCTGTTTTTCAATCAGATAATGGTGATTCGCCATCGCCGCAATCTGCGGTAAATGTGTAATACAAATTACCTGATGATTCTTTCCAATGCCATGTATCTTTTCTGCCACCATCTGTGCAGTTCTTCCACTAATTCCTACATCAATTTCATCAAAAATCAAAGTATTAATTCGATCCGCATCTGCCAAACATGACTTCATAGCCAACATAATTCTTGAAAGTTCACCACCGGAAGCAACTTGCCATAATGGCTTCATTTCTTCACCTATATTCGTCGAAATAATGAAATATGGGTTATCAAATCCACTCGCACTGTAGTTTTCCTGTTTTTCAAAAACCATATCAAACTGAACATCTAAGAAATTCAAGTCAACTAATGCATTCTTAATATTAGCAGAAAGTTCCGTTGCAACTCTTTTACGTTCCTGACTTAATTCTTCACTTGCAGTCTCTAATTGCTTTTCAACCGAAGCCAACTTTTGTCTAAGTTCTGCCAGATACTGCTCTTGATTAAGTACCTTTTCATACTGTTTATCTAATTGTTCACCATATGCCAAAACTGCTTCAATTGTTTTTCCGTATTTTGCCTTTAGGTGATTGACCGTATTCAATCTCTCTTCAAGCAGCCTGAAATCTTCATCTGAAAATGTGTTTTCTTCCAAATAATTCCTTGCACTTCTTCCAAAATCCGATATCAAATCAGAAACAGTGAACAGCATGTCTGTCATGGATTCTAATTCCTTATCATATTCAGAAACAGAAGTCATTTGTCTAACTGCTCGGTCTATTTCCTCATAAGCTGAATCTTCCACAAAATGATATGCATTCGAAACACTCTCAGTAATATTCTTACTATTAGATGCTTTTCGGTACTGCTCTTCTAATTCATCATCTTCACCAACTCTTAAGGATGCTTCCATAATTTCATTGCGCTCAAACTCCATCAAATCCAACTTACGTCGTTTCTCTTCCTCATCCATAGTATTGGCCAAAAGCTCTGTTTTTATCTTTGCATATTCTTTATATATTTCACAAACCTCTTCCTTTAATGAATCCAGTGTATCATGCCCATATCGGTCTAATAACTTTAAATGATTACCCGGAATCAATAAAGATTGATGTTCATGTTGTGCATGCAAATCTAATAATAAATCCGCAATCTCGCGAATCTTTGTAAGTGTTACCGTTTCACCATTCACCTTACTAACACTGCGATTACCGATAATTTTGCGGGAAAGAATCAATTCCCCACCTGTAATATCCATTACTTCTAATTCCTGCAAACGTTTTATAACTTCCGAATCTTCAATAGAAAAGAGTAATTCTACCAAACCATATTCTGCATCTTTTCGAACAAAATCTTTCGGCATTTTTCCACCCAACGCAAGCATAATAGAATCAATTACGATGGACTTTCCAGCTCCGGTTTCACCTGTTAAAATATTCAAATTATCTTCAAAATTGATGTCAATTTCATCAATTAATGCCATATTCTTAATATGTAAATTTAATAGCATATTATCCCTCCAACATATCGTCAGATGCTACTTTTCTGATATCCGCAATAATTTCTTTACAAAATGAGCTACTGCGAGCCACACAAAAAATGGTATCATCTCCCGCAATACAACCCATAAAACCTTGAATATTCATGTTATCTAATGCAGCAGCAACTGCCATAGCCATACCGGACACGGTATGAATTACAATCATATTCTCAGCATAATCCATATTCAAAATACCGGCACTCAATACCTGATGATATTTTTTGAGTACATCAGTATCTGCACTTTGAACAATGGCATATTTTTGCTTACCATTTCCATCGGATATCTTTGTCAAGTTAAGTTCTCGGATATCCCGCGAAATCGTTGCCTGTGTTGTTGAAAAACCAGACTTTGTCAATTCAGCTAATAATTCATCCTGTGTTTCTATATTTTTTAATTCAATAATCTCTTTAATCTTATTCTGTCTTTTTTCTTTCATTTCTACACCTGTTTATAAATGATTTGTTATTTTTTCTCTCAACACTTCATAAAAGCTTACATCAAATAACTTTATCATCTTCGTCACTGTATCTGATTTACGAACCACGATTCGATCTCCGGCTGCTAACTGCGTACCTTGTTGCCCATCAAAACTTACAATTGCTTCCTCCTCTTGTGCTTTTCGCATCTTAAGAACTTCTACAACAATTTCATCATTACTGGAAAAAACAATACTCTTTGAGGTCAGTGAATGTGGTGAAATTGGTGTTACAATCATAATATTGGTCTTAGGGCACACAATTGGTCCACCTGCAGATAAATTATATCCGGTAGAACCGGTAGGGGTACTAATAATTACACCATCTGCTTCGTAAATATCCATGACCTTTCCATTGACATATATTTTCAGACCTATAATTCTGGAAAATCCGGCTCTTGAAACAACAATATCATTCAATGCAATATCTTCCAAAACCGGTGAACTTTTTCCTTCTTTATAAACAGAACCGGTAATATTAATCCGTTCCTCCATTTCATAATCATCTGCCATAAGACGGTCTAAAACAGAAAAAATCTGTTCCGGTTCTACTTCAGCCAAAAATCCAAGTGTACCTAAATTCACACCTACGATTGGTAAATTCATATCTCTCAAATCTCTACTTACATTCAGAATCGTTCCATCTCCACCGAGTGCAATAATACATTCATATGACTCCTTTTCGTTCAATGAATACTCCGCCAGATTATTCATGCCAACCGTAATCCGATGACTACTACCACCATGCATGGCAATATAATTCTCAATCTTAGAGGTCAAAATGAAATTCTCATCCTTTATGAAATTGGTTGCAATCAAGAAGTTCTTCATATATATTCCCCTATTACTTATCTAATGTTCCATGAGAAGCATCTACTATTTCTTCCACATTAATATCACCCGCTGTATGTAACGGATTTTTACTCAAATGCAACAAATATTCAATATTACCTTCCGGTCCCTTAATCGGAGAAAACTCCAAATTACACAAAACAAACCCAATAGAGCTTGCATAATCCATTACCATATGGATAACTTCTTCATGCACTTTCCGGTCACGAACCACACCTTTCTTTCCAACCTTTTCGCGACCAGCCTCAAATTGTGGCTTAATTAAACACACAATTTCTCCGTCTTCTGTCATTAACTCTTTTACCGGACCTAATACCTTTGTAAGAGAAATAAATGAAACATCAATGGATACAAATGCCGGTGGTTCTTCAATCTGATCCGGTGTAACATAACGAATATTCGTTTTCTCCATACATACAACACGATCATCATTGCGAAGTTTCCAATCTAACTGACCATGCCCCACATCCACAGCATATACCTTAACTGCTCCATTTTGTAACATACAGTCTGTAAAACCTCCGGTAGAAGACCCTACATCCATACACACCTTACCATCTAGCGTAATATCAAAATGACTCATAGCCTTTTCTAATTTCAATCCACCACGGCTGACATATTTCAGGGTAGCTCCCTTTATCTCAATATTCACTTTTTCATCAAAAGTGGAACCCGCTTTATCCTCGCGCTGACCATCCACAAAAACAATACCTGACATAATAATCGCTTTTGCTTTTTCACGAGAGGTTGCAAGTCCGCGATTCACCAACATGACATCTAATCGTTCTTTCATATTGCCCTCATTTGCTCCTCTATTACCTTAACAATACTATCTGCATCTATTCCAAGTTTTTCGCGCAAAGCAAAAACACTTCCGTGTTCCACAAACTTATCATCTATAGCCAAATTGACAACATTGACTTCTTTTATTCCACTATTCATATAAAATGCTGAAACTGCCTGACCAAATCCTCCTTGGAACACATGCTCTTCCAACGTAATAACGGTGTGATGTTTCTTTGCCAAATCAACTAACAAATCTTCATCCAAAGGTTTGATAAATCTGGCATTCACTAGTGTGATATCCATTCCTTTTCCCAAAAGAACATCATAAGCCTTTGTTGCAACTTCAACCATATTTCCAACTGCAACCAAAGCAACCTGTTTGCCTTCAAAGAGCATTTCGCTCTTTCCGTGTTCAATAGGTTCCAACTGATCTTTCAATCCATAAAATGCATCTCCACGACTATATTTAACGGCAATTGGTCCGTTATATTTCACAGCAAATTCCATTGCCTTTGTCAATTCATATCGATTCTTTGGAGCAAGGATTGTCATATTCGGAATCTGAGCAAGATAAGCAGTATCAAAAATACCCTGATGTGTTGCACCGTCTTCTCCCACAAGTCCGGAACGGTCAATCGCAAATATCACATGTAGATTCTGCAAACACACGTCATGCAAAATCTGATCATATGCTCTTTGTAAAAAAGAAGAATATACTGCAACAACCGGAATCATCCCTTCACTGGCAAGTCCGGCTGCAAACGTAACAGCATGCTGTTCAGCAATCCCCACATCAAAAAATCGCTTTGGATATACATTTGCAAATTTTTCTAATCCCGTTCCCGAAGCCATCGCTGCAGTAATAGCAACAAGCTCAGGATATTCTTCACCTAAAGCTAACAATTTTCTGCCAAACACATCCGTATTGGTCATCTTGGTCTTTTGTTTAAGAGGTTTTCCCGTATCCAAGTCAAATGGTGTTACACCATGGAAATATTTCGGATAACGCTCTGCATAACGATATCCCTTTCCTTTTTTCGTCTTAACATGAACTACCACCGGACGATTCAACTTAATTGCAGATTCAAATGTATCCACTAACTGATTCATATCATGCCCATCTATTGGTCCAATATAGGTAATCCCCAAATCTTCAAAAAACATTCCGGGAACTAATAACCCCTTAATACTATCCTTACCACGTTTAACAACTTTTGCAATCCCTTCACCAATTCCGGGAATATTCATAAGCCCCTTTTCTACGCCGGACTTCACATCATTATATACTTGTCCAACTCTGATTTTGGTAAGATAGGAAGACATTCCACCGACATTCTCATCAATGGACATTTCATTATCATTTAGCACAATCATACAACTACTTTTTAAGCGTGCCAAATTATTCAATGCTTCATAAGCAAGACCACCAGTAAACGAACCATCTCCAATAACTGCTACAATAGTACTTTTCACGCCTTGTAGCTCATGAGCCTTTGCCATACCGATAGCTGCCGAAATAGAAGTAGAACTATGTCCTGTCTCAAAAACATCCGTTTCACTTTCTACACGTTTTGGAAATCCACTCATACCATCCAGTTGTCTAAGCGAACAAAATCCATCCTGTCTACCCGTTAGAATCTTATGAGTATAACTTTGGTGACCCACATCCCATATAATCTTATCTTTCGGAAAATTTAACACCAAATGTAAGGCTATAGTAAGTTCTACGCAACCTAAATTAGATGCCAAATGTCCTCCCGTTTTCGAAATATGATTTAACAGAAATGTTCGAATCTCATCTGCAAGTAATTCCCATTCTTCTTCCTCAAATTGCTTTATATCATTGGGCTGACTAATTCTCTTCAATAGTTCCATGCCAATTCCCTCTCCTATTTATCAGACACATTAATTCTTTCGGTCAATCAGATACTCAATTAAATGTTGTAAAAATTCCGAATCTCCATCCATAGATTCTAATATTTCAATTGCTTCTCTCGAAAGCTTTTCTATTTCATTTCTAGATTCTTTGATTCCATGAATCGTAACATATGTTACTTTTCCGTTCTTCTCATCACTGTGAAGCGCTTTTCCTAACTCTTCAAACGTAGATGTTTCATCTAATATATCATCCTGAATCTGAAATGCCATTCCAATATTATACGCTACTTTTTGTATCTTTTCAATTGTACTCTCATCCACACCTGCAAGAATCGCTCCAATCATCATAGAGGACTCGATTAAAGCTCCCGTTTTATTCTCATAAATATAAACTAACTGTTCTTCTGTTAACGTGCTACCTGTTAATTCAACATCTACAACTTGTCCACCAATCATTCCATATATCCCCGGTTTAGAGGAAAGAACCTGTAATGCACGTTCCACACTTTTTCGTTGCTTCAATTCATTCACATATACATATAGAGTGCTTGTATCATTTGCTATAGTTTCTGTATCAATATCTAACAAATTCTGACTCATAATCAAATCAAATGCCTTTGTGGCCGTTTCAAACGCATAGTTCAATAAAGCATCACCTGCAAGAATTGCCATATCTTCACCATATACAATATGTGCAGTCTTTCTTCCTCTACGGTAATCGTCATTATCCAAAGCTGGTAAATCATCATGTATCAGCGAATACGTATGAATCATTTCTATTGCAGCCATAAATGGTTCTACAACGTTAGCCGTACCTCCAAACAAATCATAGCACGCCTTCATCAACATAGGTCGAATTCTTTTTCCTCCTGCTGACATTGTATAATCCATTGCATCTATTATTGTCTTTTGAAAAGTATACTCTTTAGGCATATAAGCCTGAATGACATTTTCAATTTCAACCACTTTATCGTTCATTTGTTTTTCAAAATCCATATTCTCTCTCCTATCATGCAAATTTGCAAATTACCAGCTATTACATTATTCATTCTCTTTCTGTAATTCTTCTCCAATGATAATGATTTCCTTTTCAATCCCACTCAATTCATCTTTGCATCTCGCAATTATTTTTGCACCATTACTATATAATCCAATAGAATCCCTTAGTGAAATATCTTCTGATTCCAATTGTTCAATAATATTTTCCAATTCACCAAAGGCATCTTCTACCTGAAATGTCTTTTCATCCATTAACCTATCCTCCATTTTTGATACCTATTCATACTATCGTCTCTTAGTTATCAACTACTCTTTATTGCTTGCATCATTATGCTTTTCTATCTTTTCTACTACTGTTTCTATTCTACCATCTGATATGGTAACTGTCAGATGACTGTCCTTTTGCAGGTCATCAACCGACTTTAATGCTGTACCATCTTTCGTTTCCACATATCCAAAACCACCAACCAACTTAGCTGTTGGACTTAAGCCATGCAAGCGAGTAGTATAAAGAGCATATTGGTGTTGTATTTTAGAATATTTCTGATTTATAGCCGTAATCAACCGATCCTGCAAACTATCTAAACACATCATTTGATTGTGTAGTTTGTTCTCAGGTGATAAACGCTCTAGTTTCATTGATAACATCTTTAGTCTTTGAATCGCATTATTCGCATTGCGAAGAATCTGCTGTTGCAACTGATATTCATATTGTTTTACCTGATGTAAAGTAGTTAAAACATCCGGTATCGCCAATTCTGCCGCTGCACTGGGAGTCGGCGCTCTTAAATCTGCCACATAATCGGCAATGGTATTATCAATTTCATGACCTGTTCCTGAAATAATCGGAGTTCGTGCTTCAAAGATAGCTCTGGCAACTATCTCTTCATTGAATGCCCACAAATCTTCTATGGAACCTCCACCACGACCAATGATAATGGTATCCATCTCCATTTCATCCAAGACTTTAATTCCTTGAACAATGGTCTTTGCTGCACCTTCTCCTTGTACTTGTGCCGGATATAGATATAATTGTACATACGGATTTCTACGTTTAGCAATATTCATAATATCCTGAATTGCTGCGCCGGTTCGTGCAGTCACAATACCAACTTTTTTCGGAAATTTGGGAATCTCTTTCTTATAATCAAATTCAAAAAGGCCTTCCTCATAAAGCTTCTGTTTTAACTGCTCATAAGCTTCATAAAGATTGCCCCTTCCATCTAATGAAATTGCTGTTGCATATAACTGAAACTGTCCATCTCTCTCAAATACAGAAACAAACCCTGAAACAATCAGATTTTGCCCATTGTTCAAACGAAAATCCAAGCCACGTTCACGATAAGTTTTGAACATAACTCCTTTAATGGCTGTTCCTTCTTCTTTGAGAGTAAAATAAATATGCCCCGAAGAATGATATACCACATTAGATATCTCACCTTTAACCTGTAAATTACGCATCAGCAAATCATTATCAAACATATTCTTAATGTAACGATTAACATCTTTTACTGAATATATAACACCCATATAATTACCTATTACAACTATTCTTCCAATTTCCATCAGAAGAACAATCAAGACTTCTGTATTAACCTAAACTTTTCTCTACTTTTCCAAGAACTGCATTGACAAATCCTTTAGCGTCTTCATCACAATATAACTTTGAAAGTTCAACCGCTTCGTTGATGGAGACTTTACTTGGCATATCTTCTTCCATCATCATTTCATAAACAGCAATTCGCATAATAGTAATCTCTGCTTTACCGATTCGATTGAGATTCCAACCTTCACAACATTCTTCAACTTTTGAATCAATAACTGTAATATTGTCTAAAATTGCATTCACTTTGTCTTTGATATAATTAATATTATCTTCGCTCTTTCCTTCCAAATCTTCTAAAGAAAAAGATACCTGTTCTTCCATCTCTCCTTTTTCTACAAACGGATAACGAAACATAATCTTAAATATTTCTTCTCTAACCTGACTTCTTAACATACTTTTATCCTCTCGAATTCTTATATCATAAGAAAGCTGCTCTCGCCCCTTGCGGACAGACAGCAGCCTTATCTACACATGTATTATGCTTTTGGAGCTTTCAAAGGTTTCTCACTTTTATCAATTGCAACTCCGGCAATACGCACACGAACCATAGAAACCTTTAATCCTGTCATGGTCTCAATTGCCTGTTTTACCTTTTCTTGTACTTTCTTAGAAACTTCCATCACGCTATATCCATAACGAACTTCTAAAGATAAATCCACTTTCACATCATCCGGTGTTACAGCAATCTTAACACCTTTGGATAAATTCTTAATACCAATCTTACTTACCAATTCATTCGTAATATTACCATACATCTTAGCCACACCTTCTACCTCTGTAGCAGCAAGGCCTGCGATAATTGCAATTACTTCATCCGCTATTTGTATATCCCCAAGTGCACCTGACTCTCTAACATTGTAGGTACTTTGTTGAACTACTGTTGACATAACCATTCCTCCTTCACCACCATGTGGTCGAAACTGTTTTCATATGTATTGTATAGTATACCAAATATTTGCCATCTTTTGCAATCTATTTTCATATTTTTTGCTTTTATTTTCATATTTAAGTATTTGTCTATTCTTGTGTAGTTGTTATAACAATATTTTCTAATTCACATCCTGTCTTTCGCATAATAATATCCTCTATTTGTGTACGCTGTGTATCAGTTAAAGAATCCTTAGAAATTGTAACATCTACACTCCCTTCTGATATACTTACAATTGCATCCTGAAATCCTTTTGCAGCTAATTGTGTTTCTGCGGCAGTCTCTTTTTCCATCTGCTCTGTCATTGAAATCATCTTATTCACCGCATCTTTTTTTGCATCCTCAGAAAGGCTCTCACTATTAATAATCTCCAAAATCATTTCTTTTGCTTTGGAACGCGTCTGTTCACGGTTCAACTTTGCCTGAGAAAGTGTTATAGACGCATTGGTTAAGACAGCTTCTCCTACAGACTCAGAATCAATCGGTTCCCCATCTTCATTCAAACTTGCTTCAGCCACATCTTCACCGTTTTCTCCTTGTGATTCTAACGTGTCTTCTATTACATCCTCTACATCCGTTTCAGATTCTTCCTTCTTAGAAGAATCATTTACTGCAACTGAGCCATCCACTTCTTCTGATTGTTCAGAATTTGCCATATCCTTGCCTGCTATTTCATCATCAACAGACGCACTAACTATATCATCATCTGAATTACCACTTGCACCTTCACTCTGCATATCTTCCACAGAAGCATTTAACACCGGACTTTCACTAGAAAAATTAAGATATCCTGCTACTGCAATCATAATTGCCAACGCTGTAATAATCACCTGATTTTTTTTGAACATTTTCTTCATATCATCCTCTCTTTCAATATTACTACTGTTGTAGCTTACACACTACAATCTTATGGGTATCAATGGAAAATAATGCCTGCACAGCCTCTTTAATCCGAAGAGATGTCTTTGAATCATCACCGCCTTCACAAACCACCACCACTCCTTCAATATCCGGATATCGTTCTTGAATGATAATAGGACTGGTATCGCCATCTACATCAATTAATACTGTTTGTGAATCACTTTGTATTGTGGATATTTCTGACTCCTTCCCATCCTCCTTCACAACTTCCGAGCTGCTTTCATAAGGTTGATTCTTGTCTAATATTTTTTCTCCACTATCCTCCAAAGTAATCATTACATGAACCTTCCCTGCACCCTCCATACCTTCAATGGTTTGTTCTAGCTTATTCTCTAACATTGAAATATATTCATCATTTTTCACATTTTGTTTTATTTCTTCTGTTTCCGTACTATTTGTATTAGTAGTCAGAGTATTCTTATCTGAAGTAATCGATGATACCGGAGTTGCCACTAACAAAAAAAACACTCCTAACAAAAAGAGAATTGCAATCTTTTCCTTTTTTTCTTTTGATACTTTTATAACTGGAAATCTCTCGCTCCATTTTTCCATTATTTTTGTTTTCTGCTCATCCATACCCATAAACAATTTTTACCTCCTCACCAAAAAGACGATGCAAATACACCTCTATCTGTTCTAAATTATCTATTGCACTTACAAATGAAAGACGAATTTCACGAACACTTCCATCATTTTCTGCCTTTACTTTAATTTCGTCCACATTATAACCACTTTCCTTTAAGGATGCAGTAAGCTGAAGAGCAACTGATTCTTCATACATAGCAATATGATTTTCCGACATATTTTCCTGCATTCTTTCCATTTTTAAGAAATTCTCCAAATAAGAAACATAAACTTTGCTATCCAGATTAAAAAAGCTCATAATCGGATGAACCATTACCAAAATAAATAATAGACCAACTACCAAACTAATATGTTTCATATAACTTTTGTTAGGACTCAACATCAATATTACAGATGCTAAAATGGTAAAGAGTAATCCACTTTTTACCCACGACATAATTCCTTCCATCAAGACACTTCCTATCCCACATATAAGCGAATGTTTGTTGTCATAATTACAATTGCAATGGATAATACAGATAAAACCATCGACGTTGTCGTTGCACGAAGCAAAATCCCTGTACTATCAGCCGCACCTTGAATCCCCTTTAAGATTCTTTCATCACTAATCGGCTGCACCATCGCAAGAATCACCTTATAAACCACATAAAAACATACTATCTCCAACAATGGAATGGTTCCCATTACTAATAAAATCACTACAACTGTTATTCCAACACTATTCTTAATTAATACTCCGGCACCAACTAATATTGTACTAAGACCGGAGAGGGCAGAACCACCCGGAACAACCGAAAGCCCTTTTTGTAACATATTATATTTTGCATTGTCATAAACAGGGACCAATATGCTCTTCATAACATTTAAACCGATTAATCCTGTTACAATCCCCTTTAAAGAAAACTGTAATCCTTGTTTGATAAGACCCGCTAACTTTGAAAAGCGGTCCACTGTACTAATCTGATTTAACAATACAATCAAAAAATAGATTTGAACGCCCGGTAACACAATTCCAAGCAAGAATTTTTCTATTACAGAAAGCATTCCTAAAAACATCGTGTTTACCATATGGGAAGTTGTCAATCCACTGCACAACATAAGGGACATATAAAGTGCCGGCAAAAGACAGGTGATGAGCTCATTTATATAATAAATGGTTTCTTTTGCCAACTCAAAAACCAATGAAAAGGACTGCAACAATAATACTGCAATCATTATGTATGTAACAAAAAAACCCTGTTCCCCCACATAGCTAAACTTATAAATCGAAGAATATGTGTTAAATATGGCTGCTATTATCACTAGCAGTATTAACTTTATAATTAACCGGCTATTTTCTTTTATTTCAAGTGTTATATTCTCATAAAGCTGTAATATCGTTTCCTGAATCGCTTCATCTATCTTTCCTTCCATCATCAAAGAAAAAATGTCTTCAAATGAAATTTCATCAGATTTCCCATATTTACGGTTAATTGACTGTAGTTCTTTTTCCAAATTTCCTATATCTATATTTTCATAGAAACTATCATAATAAGAATCTAACAAATCATCATTCTCTATTAAGCTTTCCTCTTCACTTGCAATAACATACTTTTTATAAGTACACAAAAAAATAAGCCCGGCAACCAGAACCAGATAATAAATCATTTTCTTCTTATTCATCTCCTCCTCCTTCCACACAAACTCATATTAGGCAATTGCGAAACTCTCAAAAACTGTCATTGCCTTGTGCAAGTTTAACAATTATCTAAAACCCATATACTACAATACAGATGTCACTGTATCTACAATAGCTAATAATATCGGCATACTCATTACTAGCATTGTAAGCTTTCCCCCTATCTCAATCTGACTTGCAACAGATAGAAAACCGGATTCTTTACAAAGGTTGGACGCAAATTCACAAAGATACGAAATACCAACTATCTTAATTAAAATTTCAAAATAACCAGATTCCAATCCAATATCAGTCATGACATCATCCAAAAAATCCATTACAAAGCTTAGTCGATTGATAATATAAAATAATACAAATATGCTTAAGCCTACGGATATATACACCCAAAATGGACTTCCAAGTCCTTTTAACTTAATAGCCAATAAGACTCCGACTAATACCCCACATATAATTTGGAAAAAGCTCATGAAAACCTCCTATACACCAAACAATTTCTGCATTGTTGCAAACAAATCCACAAAGTATGGGAGTAACCATGTAAGTACAACTACAATACCTGCTAATGTTACAAAAAATGCCTGATCCTCTCTTCCGGCATGCTTTAATACTTGGTTCAGCAAAGCAATTACAATTCCTAATGCTGCTATTTTCATTATTATTTCAACGGACACACTCAACACTCCTCATCCTTTTACGTTCTATAGTAACAATATCAATGTCATAGCTCCACAAAACAGACTCAAAGTAACCGTTACCTTCTTTTTTTGTCCCAAGTCTTTTTCTAATACCGTTCGATTTCCTTCTAAATGTAACACAGCATAATCAATCGCTTTGAGCTGTGACGAAACATCTTCACTACCAAGCTTGTCCGCCAGTTCTTTTAATGGTTCTACATCCTCTTTCTCCAAAGCGGAATGTTTATGTAGGTTTTCAACTCCCTCTTTCCACACATCAGAAAAGGTTATTTCCTCCTTTTCTTCTAATGTATTAACCATATCAAACAACCATGTAGAAAAAGGCTCCTTTGCACTCTTTGCAAGCTTAGCAAAACTTTCCGGTAACGGATTATACATATATTGAATTTCACTTTTTAACTGTATCAAAAGACTGTACAGTTTGCGTAATTCCTGTTTCCTTAATTCCATGGTCTGATTCATACTAACTGCAAAATATCCTGTCGCTCCCATTATGCAAATCGCACCTGCCAGCTTGAAATATATACCCATTATTACATCACTCCTGTATACAAAACATTTCCAAGTTCGTCCAATACATTCCGTACCTTCCCAGGTCCTTCCATTCCATCCAACACAATATAACGTTTAAACATCTTATCTTCTATCATTTTACTTAACACCGGCTTATTATGTACATCAGCAACCGATGAACCATGCACCGTTGCCAGTATGCGACAACCACAATTCATTACATATTCCAACGCATCAATATCTTCTCTCTTTCCAAGCTCATCTACTGCAATCAAAACCGGCGACATACTGCGTATCATCATAAGCATTCCTTCCGCCTTTGGACAACAATCTAATACATCTGTCCGTATACCAACATCATTTTGTGGCACACCTCGATAACAGGCAGCAATTTCAGAACGCTCGTCCACCACCCCCACCGTAATTCCAGGGTACTCCCTATATCCATCTGATATTAAACGAATCATATCCCTTATCAACGTAGTTTTTCCACACCCCGGAGGTGATATAACTAAAGTATGACAAATCTGTTGATTCACATACAAATATGGCAAAATACTCGCACCACATCCTATCACTTCATGTGACATACGGATATTGATAAAGGAAATGTGTTTTATGCTTTTTACTTTCTCCTGCTCTAATATCACTTTTCCCGCAAGTCCAATTCTATGTCCACCTTGCACTGTAATAAACCCTTGACGAATCTCATCTTCATAAGCATATAACGAAAAACTGCTGATGTACTCTAACGTTTCTTTCAAATCAATCGCGTTTACGATATATGCATTCTGTCTATCCCGTTCCAAACCACCATGCTCGGACAAAAAGTATTCCTTACCTCCATAAATGATAATAAAAGGCGAATGAATCCGAAGTCTTAATTCCTGCAACCACTCATAATGAATATTGGCAGCGGTTAAAATCTTTCTTAATTTTGCTGATAATATTTTAAAGATTTCTTCTTGTTTTGTCATAATTCCCTCACATCCTGCCCTAAAACAAACGGAACATAATCGTCTATTCAGTACCTTTTTACTTACACATACTCTTATAGTTTTAATATATGTTGTCCTACAAAAAATATGACTATAGAATATCACTATAAAGGAAGAAAGAGCCCAAAAAAGCCGCGGAAGCTAGCTTCCACGGCTTATATATTCTTTCATTCTATTATGCACTTCAAAATTACGCTCTTGATAAGTATTCTCCTGTACGTGTATCAATCATAATCTTATCACCCTGATTAACGAATAAAGGTACCTGAAGAGTTGCACCTGTCTCAACTGTACAAGGCTTTGTAGCACCAGTAGCAGTATTACCCTTAACACCTGGCTCACACTCTGTAACCTCTAATACAACGTTAATTTCCGGCTCAATTGCAAATACGTTACCTGAATGAGAAACAACCTTAACCGTCTCATTCTCTTTAACAAACTTCAATGAATCGCCAACAACATCTGCACCTAATCCAATCTGGTCATATGTCTCATTATCCATGAAGTAGAATAAACCACCATCTTCATATAGGTACTGCATATTCTTACGATCAATATGAGCAGTTTCAAACTTCTCAGTTGGACGGAAACTGTTCTCAATCACGCCACCATTCACAATGTTCTTTAACTTTGTACGCACAAATGCTGCACCCTTACCAGGTTTTACATGCTGAAATTCAATAACCTGACAAATCTTTCCATCATATTCGATTGTTACACCATTTCTAAAATCGCCTGCTGTAATTGTTGCCATTATAATAATCCTCCTTAAAATGAATCACATATCATATGTACTTATCCTATCTTTGACATAAGCACTCAATTAATAGGATTATACATTATATCGAAATGTATTTCAACACAAAATTTGCCAATAACCCAATTCCGAAAACTGAATGCATACATTCAGTTCACGACATATTAGTTGATAGATTGGTCCCTAATCAATTTGACCACTTCTTCTTCTCGTCCACTCTCTTCATTGTATGCAGAGGCTACTACAATCATAGTAACTCCCAATTCCAATGCAGCTTCCATTTTCTCAATAAAACCACTGGAAATCTCTGAGTCTCTTGTAACCAGATAGCGAATATCATAATCTTTCAATGTAACATAATTCATCATTCTGGAAAAAGGACCTTTCATTCCAATCAAATGTTTTCCTGCAATTCCTAATTCCTCACACGCATTAATAATTTTGCTATTAGGCAGAACTCGAGAATATATTCTTTCTTTGTAATCCTTTAGTTTCGTATACTCGTATATTTCCAAAGCACCTGTTGTAGTTAATATATTTCCCTTTGTTTCCTGTAAATATTCCACAGCCGCTTTAATATTTTCTACAATAATAATACGCTCTCCGTTATTATTTTCCTCTAATTCTCCCTTAACGGATATTTCCCCACGTGTCGCCAATTCTTGGATTGCTGCCAATTCTCCTTTGACTGCAAGCTCTCCTTTGACAGACAATTCTCCTTTCACAGATAAACCGGTTCTTGGTATAGCAAGCTCATCATTCTTGCGCACTACCATTTCTTTCTTTTCGTCATCGTTCATTTTATCTATATTATTATTTTTTTCTTCCATTATAAACCTCCTAACACAATTCAATATCCTTTACTTTATTCATTATACACCTTTTATAAACAGGATAAAAGAAAAAAGTGGTTTATTCGATTGGATAATCAGAACAAAACCACTTATCTTCCTAATTACGATATACAATTAAATTGCATTTAAGATTATAACAAAAACATATTATTTCTTTGTAATATACCCCTGAGCCTTTAATAATTCTGCACAAAGAACAGCACCACCTGCTGCACCACGTACTGTATTATGAGAAAGTCCAACGAACTTCCAATCATATACACTATCCTCACGGATACGTCCTACAGAAACACCCATTCCATTCTCATAATCTACATCTAACTGAACCTGTGGGCGATTATCTTCTTCCATATACCGGATGAACTGCTTTGGAGCACTTGGTAATTCTAATTCCTGAGGAACTCCCTTGTACTCTACTAACTTCTGAATCAACTGCTCCTTTGTAGGCTGTTTTTTGAACTTAACAAATACCGCAGCTGTGTGACCATTCAACACTGGTACACGAATACACTGACATGTGATAACAGGACCATCAGCAGGAACAATTTCACCCTTCTCTTCGTCAATATGACCCCAGATACGAAGTGGCTCCTTTTCTGATTTCTCTTCCTCACCACCGATAAATGGGATAATATTCTCAACCATTTCCGGCCAATCCTTAAATGTCTTACCTGCGCCAGAAATTGCCTGATATGTAGTAGCCACTACCTCATATGGCTCAAACTCCTTCCAAGCTGTAAGAACCGGTGCATAGCTCTGAATAGAACAGTTAGGCTTAACCGCTACGAAACCACGTGTAGTACCAAGACGCTTCTTCTGGAACTCGATTACATTCATATGATCCGGATTAATCTCAGGTACCACCATAGGAACATCCGGTGTCCATCTATGTGCTGAGTTATTAGAAACTACCGGAGTCTCTGTCTTAGCATAAGCATCTTCAATTGCTTTAATCTCATCCTTAGACATATCAACTGCACTGAATACAAAATCAACTGTGCTAGCTACTTCTTCTACTTCATTAACATTATGTACAATGATATTCTTAACGGATTCCGGCATCGGAGTAGACATTTTCCATCTATCTCCTACAGCTTCTGCATAAGTCTTACCTGCACTTCTTGGGCTTGCTGCAATTGTTGTTACCTCAAACCATGGATGATTTTCCAATAATGCAATAAATCTCTGTCCTACCATACCTGTACCGCCAAGGATACCTACTTTTAACTTTTCACTCATTGTAAAACTCCTCTTATTGTTACTTATTTGCAAAGTATATATATTTCTTTGCTCATTCGGTAAAGAAACATTCTCTTACCTTAAAATCTACATAATAATACTCTAAACTTTTTCATTTAGCAAGTTATTTGCAAAAAATTTTTCTTTTTCATCATGAAAAGTTTTCATCTAATCCAGCATCATTCAAATTGCTTTATTTTATCTTATCCCTTCACAGCAACCACAAACTCTACTCCATTCTCTACATTTTGTACAAAATAGTATCCTTCATGTGACTCTATAATCTCACGCACAATTGCAAGTCCAACTCCATACCCCTGTTTACCCCTGGTTCGTACTTTATCCACTTTACTAAAAGGCTCCCAAAGAGATATAATCTCAGATTCATCAATATAACTTCCCGAATTAAATACACGAATTTCATAAAAATCTTCGTTTCTTTCACCCGTTATCGTAATGATCATGTCTTCTTGCGAACCATGAATCATGGCATTTCGAATCAAATTATAAATAGCTCTTTCTAATAAAGTATAATCTGCAAATATCGTATCTGATATTGTATAATACTCTTTATAAGTAATTGGGCGCTCCAACTTTTCTTCTTCAACACGATTTCGCAACTTACTAAAAAGACTTTTCACATCAAATTCAGTCTTATTCAAATCTTCTGTTTTTTGCTCCATCTTAGATAATGTTAGCATTTCTTTCACCAAAAGATCAATGCGAGCACTTTCATTCGAAATAATATCACAATACTCCAACGCTTTTTCCGGATTCTTAGAAAGTATATTTTTCAAACGATCAGAATATCCCATAATGACTGCCACAGGAGATTTAATCTCATGAGACAGATTCCTTACTAATCGTTTACGACCTTCTATATCTTCCTGTAATTGAGACATATTCGCTTCTAGTTGTTCTGACATTTTATTAATGGATATTCCCAATTGTCCGATTTCATCTTCGCTCTGTACTTCCACTTTGGCATCAAACTCCAGATTGGAAATACATTCTGCTGTTGTTGTCATTTTTCGAATCGGAACCACCAAATAATGACTTAAGCGATATACAACAATCCACCCTGATAATATGATAAATATTCCAACCGTCAAATCAAAAATAATAGCTGAATACATTGCATTCTGTAAGCTTTGATAATTTCTTGACATTACAACATAAAAGTCCTCACCAATTTTTTGAATCATAATTAACTGAATTGTTTTTTTGTTATTTTTCCGTTGTCTATTTCTGGTTAAAAATACTTTTTCTCCCTTATCAATTTTATCAAAAGAAGAATCAAACAATTCCATAGACATTTTCCAATAATCACTATTCGGATTTAATAACGCTCTTGTAGAATGAAGAACCTTTTTCTCACGATCGATAATCGTAACCTTCACACCATACATAGAATCAAACTCATCAATAGCATCCTCAAAAGGTTGTTCACTGCTTACTTTCATTTGTTCCAAAGAATCTCCTAAATCTGACATTTGATCACGATAGAATAAAGTTGAAAATGGTGCCATAAAAAAATAAGTCAGAATAACATTAATCAATACAAATGCTACAATCAACAAAGTTCCGATCCAGCAAATCTTTTTTTCTAATGATTTCTTCATATCCTCTATCCTCTCACTTCAAAACAATACCCTACTCCTCGTATTGTCTTAATATATGCACCTGCATCTTTAAGATTCGCACGCAACATTTTTACATGAGTATCAATTGTTCGAATATCCCCTTCATAATCATATCCCCATATTCGATCAAGTATCTTTTCACGCGTGAGGACTATGTTCTCATTGTGTATCAAAAACTCCAGCAATTGAAATTCTTTATTGTTCAAAAAAATCTCCTTGCCAGCAACAAAAACTTTATGTGAAATTGGATTTAACTCCAAAACACCAAGTCGAATTATATCTAAACTATCAGCCTTTACCAATTTTAATAGATTTTTCACTCGCTCTACCAATATCTCATAATGAAATGGTTTACTAACAAAATCACTTGCCCCATTTCTAAGACAAGCCAATTCACTAGAAGAATCTCCTAATGCCGTTAACATCAGTACCGGTACATCACTTCTTTCCCTAATTTCTTCAAGCACTTCCATTCCGTCTGCTTTGGGCATCATAATATCTAATATAACGAGATCTATGCCGGAATGTTCCCAAAAAATATCCAATGCCTTTTCGCCATTCTCTGCCTCAAAAACATGATAACCTTCTTCTTCAAATACTTCTTTTAACAGATTTCTCAACAAATCGTCATCATCTGCCACTAAAATATTAATTGCCATAGTGTCTCCTGTCTACTAAAATAATCTTCAATTACATATTTTTGAAAATAACATTACAATATGAAATATGAGTGAAACGTCTTTCGTGTATACACCCGTTATAACGCAAAAATCATGCTATACAATAAAATAGATTTTCTACTTCATTCAGTATAGCATGATTTTATTACATAATCAGTAAGTATTGAGAGCCTCGTTATAAAATACGTGACTCTAAACATTAACTATAATCATCCAAATTAAGCGATTACTCTTACCTTAACAACACCTTCTACGGCTTCTAACTCTGCTTTACTTGCATCATTTACCTGTGATTCTACATCTAACATTGTGTAAGCCCAATCTCCTCTTGATTTGCTTACCATGTTAGAAATGTTAATCTTCTCTTTTGCAAATACACCTGTAAATCTAGTTAACATATCAGGAATATTCTTATGACAGATACAGATTCGAGCTGCAGATGTGCATACACCTGCGTCACAAGCCGGATAATTCACAGAATTCTTAATATTACCATTCTCCATGAAATCTGCAATCTGCTTAACAGCCATAATTGCACAGTTATCTTCAGACTCTGCAGTAGATGCTCCAAGATGAGGTAATGTCACAACTCCATCTACACCTGCAATTGCCGGATTAGGGAAGTCTGTCACATAAACTGCAACCTTACCGGAAGCTAATGCATCCTTCATATCATCGTCATTAACAAGTGCATCTCTTGAGAAGTTAAGAATCTTAACTCCATCCTTCATCATTGCAAATGCGTCCTTGTTAAGCATACCCTTTGTGCTATCCAAAGCAGGTACATGTACTGTGATGTAATCACACTCTCTATAAATGTCTTCAACATTCGTAATATGCTTAATATGTCTTGACAAAGACCAAGCGGCATCAACCGATACATATGGATCGTAACCATATACTTCCATTCCAAGGCGGAATGCAATATTAGCAACCTTAGCACCAATTGCACCAAGACCAATAACACCCAATTTTTTGCCCTGAATCTCGTTACCTGCAAATTCACTCTTCTGCTTCTCTACCTTCTTGGCAATATCAGCATCATTCGCATTTGCTTTTACCCAGTTGTATCCACCCATGATATCACGAGATGCAAGCATCAAACCTACAACCACAAGTTCTTTTACACCATTCGCATTTGCACCAGGCGTATTGAATACTACAATACCCTTTTCTGCACATTTGTCTAACGGAATATTATTAACACCGGCACCGGCTCTTGCTACTGCAACTAAGCTTTCCGGCAAATCTAAGTCATGCATAGATGCAGAACGCACTAACACCGCTTCTGCATTCTCCATGCTATCTACCATTTCATAATTATCAGAAAATAAACTCAAACCACAATCCGCAATCGGATTTAAACAATTTACTTTTGTCATAATGACTCCTTTCATACCTAAAATTACTTCGCGTTATTAGCCTCAAACTCTTTCATGAATGCCACAAGCTTCTCTACACCTTCGATTGGCATAGCATTGTAGATAGAAGCACGCATACCACCAACACTTCTGTGACCCTTTAAGTTTACGAAACCTGCTGCTGTTGCTTCCTTAACAAACTTAGCATCTAACTCTTCATCACCGGTTACAAATGGTACATTCATCAAAGAACGATCTTCCTTTGCAACAGTTCCTTTGAATAAATTAGAAGAATCTAAGAAATCATAAAGAATTGCTGCCTTCTTCTCATTGTGAAGCTTCATAGCCTCAAGGCCACCCATTTCTTTCACCCACTTAAATACCTTACCACAAATGTAGATACCATAAGCTGGTGGTGTGTTATATAAAGAATCATTATCAGCCTGTGTCTTATACTTTAACATAGTTGGAGTTCCCGGTAATACATCATCTGTAATTAAATCTTCGCGGATGATTGCTACTACAACACCGGCTGGTCCAACGTTCTTTTGAACACCAAAGTAAATCATACCATAATCTTCTACATTTACCGGCTGAGATAGAATGTCAGAAGACATATCAGCAACTAAGATTTTTCCCTTTGTATTAGGTAATGTTTTAAATGTAGTACCATAAATTGTATTGTTATGGCAGATATGTACATAATCCGCATCTTCTGAAACAGGTAAATCGCTACAATCCGGAATGTAAGAGAAAGTCTTATCTGCAGATGAAGCAATTGCATTTGCCTTACCATACTTCTGTGCTTCTTCATAAGCCTTCTTAGCCCACTGACCTGTAATAATATAGTCAGCAACCTTATTCTTCATAAGATTCATTGGTACTGCTGCAAACTGCTGTGAAGCACCACCCTGTAAAAACAACACTTTGTAATTATCAGGAATATTTAATAAATCTCTCAAATCCTGCTCTGCTGTCTGGATGATTTCTTCAAAAGGTTTTGAACGATGGCTCATTTCCATAACGCTCATTCCTGTTCCGTTGTAGTTCATCATCTCTTCTGCTGCCTGCTTCAAAACAACCTCTGGTAATACAGATGGTCCTGCTGAAAAATTATACACTCTTTCCATTTTATATCCTCCTGGTATTTGCATTTGCTACATCCATATGCTTCATATAGATGTAGCAAGCATTATTTATACTTTTTTATTTTATAATAACTATTCAGATTCTCATTTGTAAATGCTTCGCATTTATCTTATATCTTCTATTAACCTGCTTGGTTCTGAACAGTTACATTTTATGCATCTAAGTCTTCCTGTGAGAAACAAGTTGAAATTGGCTGACCGGCTGCTACCATTGGCCATACCTTATCATCCTCATGAATCTGTGCGTCGATTACACAAGGTCTTCCTGATTCCATAGCTTTCTTAAATGCGTCTTCAAACTCTTCAATCGTAGTCGCTCTAAATCCTAAAGCACCCATTCCTTCTGCAATCTTAACAAAATCTGCATCATCATTCAAAATTGTATTCGAATAGTGCTTGTCATAGAACAATGTCTGCCACTGACGTACCATTCCCAACACATGATTATTAATAACAACCTGAATAATTGGAATATTATAACGTGCAGCTGTCATAACTTCATTCATGTTCATACGGAAACAGCCATCACCGGCAATGTTAACAACTGTCTTATCTCTGCGTCCAAGCTTTGCACCAATACAAGCACCTAATCCATAACCCATGGTTCCAAGACCACCGGAAGTCAATAACTGTCTAGGTTCTTTATACTTATACATCTGTGCTGCCCACATCTGATGCTGTCCTACATCTGTCGTAATAATTGCATCACCCTTTGTCAACTCATAAATCTTAGCGATTGCAGTTGGACCGGTTAACACATCGGTCGGATATGAGCTAGGGAACTTCTTCTCTAATTCAGCAATCTCCTCTAACCATTCCTTGTTATCCTTCTGCTCAATCATTGTATTCAATCTGGATAATACTTCTTTTGCATCACCAACGATGCTTGCGTCTACAACGATATTTTTGTTAATCTCAGCCGCATCTACATCAATATGAATAATCTTTGCATCGTTAGCAAATTTCTTTGCATTACCGATAACACGATCAGAAAAACGTCCACCGACTACAACTAATAAGTCCGATGCAGTTACACCAAAATTGGAAACTTTAGTACCATGCATACCTACCATACCTGTATAGTGAGAATCTGTTCCATCCATAACACCCTTACCCATCAAGGTATCACATACCGGTGCATCCATCAACTTTGCAAACTCTCTAAATTCCTTATAAGCTCCGGCAGCTACTACACCACCACCAACCATAAGGAATGGTTTCTTAGACTTCTTAATTAACTTTGCTGCTGCTTCCAAATCAGACTCTTTAATTGTGTTCACAATTGGAACAATCTTTTCCGGCTCTTTGTATTCATAATCTGCAAGATTAGCAGTTACATCCTTTGTAATATCTACAAGTACAGGACCCGGTCTTCCGGTCTGCGCGATTTTAAATGCACGACGAATCGTATCTGCCAATTCATGTACATTTTTAACGATAAAGCTGTGCTTTGTGATTGGCATAACAACACCAGCAATATCAACCTCCTGGAAGGAATCCTTACCTAATAAGGAAACGCCTACGTTAGCTGTAATCGCAACCATTGGAATAGAATCCATATATGCTGTTGCAATACCTGTTACTAAATTGGTTGCACCCGGACCGGATGTCGCCATACATACACCAACCTTGCCGGTTGCTCTTGCATAACCATCCGCTGCATGGGAAGCACCCTGCTCATGAGAAGTCAACACATGAGTAATTTCATCCTGATGTTTGTAAAGTGCATCATACACATTTAAAATGGTACCACCCGGATAACCGAATACTGTGTCAACGCCTTGTTCTTTCAAACATTCAATTACGATTTCTGAACCTGTTAACTGTTTCATTGTTTTATCTCCTTAAATATTGTAATCATATAAATTCTCTTTGTTCTGTATTTCAATCAGAAAATCTCACAAACATTATCTATCAGATATTCCTAAAACTCAAGGACTGCACCACGATTACCGGATGTTACCATCTTTGCATATCTTGAAAGATATCCGGTTGTAACCTTAGGTTCTCTTGGTGTCCAGTTTGCTTTTCTCTTAGCCATTTCTTCTTCTGAAACATCCAAGTCTAACGTATGGTTATCAATATCAATTTTGATAATATCACCTTCTTCAACAAATGCAATCGGACCACCAACTGCTGCTTCCGGTGAAACATGACCGATAGAAGCACCACGGCTAGCACCTGAGAAACGTCCATCCGTAATCAATGCTACGGAAGATCCAAGTCCCATACCTGCGATAGCTGAAGTTGGATTCAACATTTCTCTCATACCAGGACCACCCTTAGGACCCTCGTAACGAATCACAACAACATCACCAGCTACAATCTTACCACCCTTGATTGCTGCAATCGCATCTTCTTCACAGTCAAACACTCTTGCCGGACCTTCATGCTTCATCATTTCAGGTACCACTGCTGAACGCTTAACTACAGAACCATCTGGTGCAAGATTACCTTTTAATACAGCAAGACCACCTGTTTCACTATAAGGATTATCCATTGGACGAATAACCTCTGGATTCTTATTCTCATAACCCTCTACTGCCTCACCAATTGTTTTACCGGTTACGGTCATACAGTTCTCATTTAATAATCCCTTGCTCTTTAACTGATTCATGACTGCATATACACCACCAGCCTCATTCAAGTCTTCCATGTAAGTAGGACCTGCCGGTGCCAAATGACAAAGGTTCGGTGTCTTTGCATTTACTTCATTTGCTAATGCGATATCAAAATCAAATCCAATTTCATGGGCAATTGCAGGAATATGTAACATCGAATTAGTTGAACAACCAAGTGCCATATCTACTGTCAAAGCATTCATAATAGCTTCTTTTGTAATAATATCTCTTGGACGAATATTCTTATTATACATATCCATAACTGCCATACCAGCATGCTTAGCAAGCTTTAATCTCTCTGAATATACAGCCGGGATTGTTCCATTTCCAGGAAGTCCCATACCAAGTGCTTCTGTTAAGCAATTCATAGAATTAGCTGTATACATACCAGAACATGAACCACATGTAGGGCACGCCTTGCATTCGAATTCATTCACATCCTCTTCACTCATTGTTCCTGCTGCGTAAGAACCAACTGCCTCAAACATAGAAGAAAGAGAGGTCTTATGTCCCTTCACACGACCTGCAAGCATCGGACCACCGGATACAAATACGGTTGGAACATTTACTCTTGCTGCTGCCATCAAAAGACCCGGTACATTCTTATCACAGTTTGGAATCATAACCAAAGCGTCAAACTGATGTGCAATTGCCATACACTCTGTCGAATCTGCAATCAAATCTCTTGTCACAAGAGAATACTTCATTCCAATATGTCCCATTGCAATACCATCACATACTGCGATTGCAGGGAACATAATTGGTGTACCACCTGCTGCTGCGACACCAAGTTTAACAGCCTGTGCAATCTTATCCAGGTTCATATGACCCGGTACTATTTCATTGTATGAACAGACAATACCTACCAAAGGCTTCTTCATTTCTTCCTCGGTCATACCAAGGGCATTAAATAAAGAACGGTGTGGTGCTTGTTGCATACCTGTCTTAACATTATCACTCTTCATAATCTATCTCCTTTTCATGTTTTATGACTATTTAGGCGTTTGCGAAACTCAAGTTTATTTTGTAATGCTTGCACAAATCAGATTCTCTCCACAATCAAATCACCCATCTCGGAACAACTTACAAGCTGTGTACCTTCCGATAAAATGTCACATGTACGATAACCATCCACCAACACCTGCTTCACAGCTGCTTCCACTGCATCTGCCTCTGTATCTAAATCTAACGAGAAACGTAATAACATTGCTGCAGAAAGAATCGTTGCAATTGGGTTAGCTTTATTCTGTCCGGCAATATCCGGAGCAGAACCACCACTTGGTTCATACATTCCGAACTTTGTTTCATTCAGGGATGCAGAAGCTAACATTCCAATAGAACCGGTTACCATAGATGCCTCATCTGATAAAATATCACCAAACATATTCTCTGTTAAGATAACATCAAACTGTGCAGGGTCCTTTACTAACTGCATTGCACAGTTATCAACCAACATATGTTCCACTTCTACTTCCGGATAATCCTTTGCCACTTCATTGACTACTGCTCTCCAAAGTCTTGAAGAATCCAATACATTCGCCTTATCCACTGAAGTTACTTTTTTTCTTCTCTTCATCGCAATATCAAATCCTCGAATTGCAATTCTTCTAATCTCATCCTCTGAGTAAGTCAATGTATCGATTGCTTTCTTCTTACCATTTTCTTCAACGGTCTTGCGCTCGCCAAAGTACAAACCGCCTGTAAGCTCACGCATAATCATCATGTCAAATCCTTTGTCTGCAATCTCTTCCTTTAACGGACATGCACCCTTTAATTCCGGATAGAGGAGTGCCGGACGAAGATTGGCAAACAAGCCTAATTCCTTACGAATCTTTAAAAGACCTGCTTCCGGTCTTAAATGTGGCTCTAACTTATACCATGGTGAAGTATTGGTATCACCACCAATAGAACCTAACAATACAGCATCTGCCTCTTTTGCTGCTGCCACAGCTTCATCTGTAAGTGGTACTCCATGTGCATCAATGGAACATCCACCCATCAATAATTGCTCATAATGGAAGGTATGACCGAATTTCTCACCAATCTTGTCTAATACCTTCATTGCTTCGGTAACAACCTCTGGGCCAATACCGTCACCCTTAATTACTGCTAAATTGTAGTTCATAATGTCTCCTTTACTATCGATACAAGATTCCACCACTGACCTTAATGGTAATCTTTCCATTACGCAAGTCTGTAGTTTTCTTTGTAATTTTGCTTTTATTAATCTTAATGGTCACCGGCTTCATGCTATTAGCTGGTGCTTTTATGTTGAACTTAGAATATTTCTGTTTTGCAATCTTCTTTCCGTCTTTATAAACAGTAATCGTCAAATTCTTTAAGTATGTACCGCTCTGACTATAATTATTTAAAAAGTGACCTGAGATAATATAGTTTCCTTTTGAATCACGCTTAATCTTTGAAAATCCAAATCCTGCCATATTCTTCTGATAGGCAGAAGGCTTCTTTGAATACTTTTCAAGTTTGTTGCGCTCGTTATTCTTAATCGTAATTTTGCAGGTAGCTTGCTTTCCATCATCACAAGTAGCAGTTATAGTAGCTTTTCCTTTTTTCTTCGCAGTCACAACACCTTTACTATCTACAGTTGCAACCTTCTTATCTGAAGAGACCCAGGTAATATTACCACTTCCAATTAATTGTACTTGCGTTGTCGAACCAACACCCACCGTCAACTTACTCTTTTTCATAATCATTGGATTATCAATAAATGTAATCTTAACTGAATCATATTTTTTAAACCACTTATGAAAAACTGAATTGTAATAGCAACGCAAATTCTTTATATCTAATCCAGAAAACGCATCACTACCCAATGTAACATTCTTGCAATTTGCTACAAGCGTATTAACAGACAAACCATCAAATGCTTCATCTTCTATAGAGGTAACAGAAGCAGGAATAACCAACTCGGATAAAGTAGCATATTCACCTAATGCATCCTTTTTAATTACTTGCAATGTTTTTGGAAGTGTAATTTGAGTAACTGTATCAGCACTACCAATTGCATCTTCCCATAATGTTATAATACCATCGGCAAAAATAATTTCCTTTAATTGACTAGTACCATAAAACAAACCTGTTCCACATTTGGTCACAGAACCAGGAATCGTGATTGTCTCAAATTTTGCATATCCAAAAGCACACTCTTCAATTGTGGTAACAGTGGACGGAATAGTAAAGCTTTCTAACGAACAGCTAAAAAAAGCTCTATCTCCAATAAACTCTAATCCATCCCCTAAAAAAATGACTTGTTTTAGTTCCTCACAATGATAAAAACATTTTTCTTCAATACGTTTTACAGATGATGGTATTGTAACAGTTACAATATCATCAACATAAAAGCAATTCAAAGAGGACACTGTGTATCCATCAATTGTAGCAGGAACCGTTACATTGGTTGCCTTTCCACCATAAGATGTCAACTGTGCAGTTCCATCCTCTAATACTTTATAAGAATAATCTCCTGATGAAGCTGCAATGCTTGTTGTTGTACACATAAACACCATTACAACAATCAAAAACAACTGCGCGAAAATCTTTTTCATACTCATATCATATCTCCTCATATGTCCTATAAACAATACCATAACCTTTACTTATTATTGATATAGTTTACAAGTCCCTCAGCCTTAATAATCTCCTGCATAAATGGCGGGAAAGCCTGACCCTTGAACTCTGTTCCCTTGGTCTTATTATAAATCATACCACTATCAAAATCGATTTCTACTTCGTCGCCTGCTTCAATTCCCTTTGCAGCCTCCGGGCACTCAATAATCGGAAGTCCGATATTAATTGCATTACGATAGAAAATGCGGGCAAATGTCTCAGCAATTACACAACTGATTCCGCTTGCCTTAATAGCGATTGGTGCATGCTCTCTTGACGAACCACAACCAAAGTTCTTGTTTGCCACCATAATATCACCAGGCTTCACGCGGTTAACAAAATCCTTGTCAATATCCTCCATACAGTTCTTTGCAAGTTCTGCAGGATCGGATGAATTCAAATATCTAGCTGGAATGATAACGTCTGTATCTACGTTGTCACCATATTTATGTACAATACCATGTGCTTTCATAGCTCTATAGCCTCCTATATTCATATAAATTCTATTCTCTAACAATGTTTAGCTAAACTTACTTTATTTGCTAT
Organism: Lachnospiraceae bacterium; assembly: GCA_017395635.1. GTDB lineage: Bacteria > Bacillota > Clostridia > Lachnospirales > Lachnospiraceae > CAG-590. The sequence goes on from JAFQOE010000047.1 coordinate 52,723, forward strand.
ATTTCTATAATCCAAGATCACAAGGACAAGAAATCTTACCTGTTATTGCTGAAGCTGCTGCAACAGCCGGTGAAGCCAAGTAAATCTCTGAATCAATATGACCCATACGTCCTACGAAATTACGGTTTGTGGTTGCTACTGCCTTCTCGCCTGCAGCTAAGATACCCATATGTCCACCAAGACATGGTCCACAAGTTGGTGTAGAAACAACTGCACCTGCCTCAATAAATGTCTTAAGCAATCCTTCTTCCATTGCCTGCAAATAAATTGCCTGTGTTGCAGGAATTACGATTACACGAAGTCCCTTTGCACACTTCTTTCCTTCTAATACCTTTGCAGCAACTCTTAAGTCTTCAATACGTCCATTGGTACAAGAACCAATTACAACCTGGTCAATCTTAATCTCAGGCACTTCACTGATTGGTTTTGTATTCTCCGGTAAATGAGGAAATGCTACTGTTGGCTCTAACTCGCTTAAATCAATTGTATAGACTTCATCATATACCGCATCCTCATCTGCTTCATATACGGTATATTCTTTCACAGAATGCTCTTTCATATATTCAATTGTCTTCTCATCTACTGGGAAGATACCATTCTTTGCACCTGCTTCAATTGCCATATTCGCCATAGAAAAACGGTCATCCATGGAAAGGTTGGCAATACCATCTCCAACAAATTCCATAGATTTGTAAAGTGCACCATCTACACCAATCATACCAATAATATGTAAAATTACATCTTTACCACTTACCCATTTCTTAGGCTTACCTGTCAATACAAACTTAATAGCAGAAGGAACCTTGAACCATGCCTTACCGGTTGCCATACCGGCTGCCATATCGGTAGAGCCAACACCTGTAGAAAATGCTCCCAATGCACCATATGTACAAGTATGGGAATCTGCACCGATGCAAGTTTCGCCCGCTACAATCAAACCTTTTTCAGGAAGTAATGCATGCTCGATACCCATCTCTCCAACATCAAAGAAGTTGGTAATGTCATGGGCACATGCGTACTCTCTTACACATTTACAATGCTCAGCACTCTTAATATCCTTATTAGGAGTAAAGTGGTCTAATACCATTGCAATCTTATCTTTATCAAACACCTTATCCGTCTTGAACTTATCCATTTCATGAATAGCCACTGGTGTTGTTACATCATTACCTAATACCAAATCTAAATCTGCTTCAATTAACTGTCCTGCTGAAACTTCAGGTAAACCAGCATGTGCAGCTAAGATTTTCTGTGTCATTGTCATTCCCATAACACGTCGCTCCTTTTCTTACTAATTCTTTCTTACCGTCATCCATCCCCATCTAAAATGGTTCAACTTAAATGACTACATTTTATCATTGATAAATATATCATATATATATTCATAATAATAATATATATATTGAATACTTATAATAACCTAAAGTTATAATAAGATAGCTACTAAACGCATCCTTCTTCATATGCCGCTCGAATACATAATACATACACAAGAATACATATCCTCTTCTCTTGGGTTATTCTTCGCCCGGGTTGGATTCCGTAAGCAACAACTTCATATTATAATATCAAAACGACTTAGAATCAACCAAAAATCGACATTTCTTTCCATTTACGAATATTTATTCCTTTTATTTTTTTATTTGTGTTGTTATAATTATTAGTAATGGATAACTCTTTATATATAACTACGAAACGAGGTAAACCTATGGAACAAAATCTGAATTACTACAAAATCTTTTATGAAGTAGCTAAGAGCGGTAATATCAGCAAAGCTGCAGAAACTTTATACATCAGTCAGCCTGCCGTCTCCAAGTCCATCACAAAACTGGAACAAGCACTAAACCATACGCTTTTCACCCGTAGCAAAAAAGGGGTAAAACTTACTGACGAGGGAGAAACCTTGTTTCAACATTTAAAGACTGCCTTTGAATCGATAGAAAATGCTGAAAAAACATTGAAACGTATTGATCAACTTGGTATGGGCCAACTTCGCATTGGAGTATCTACTTCCTTATGTAAATACATACTACTACCATACTTACAGGACTTCATTCGCCACAACCCTCATGTTAAGGTTTCCATTGAATGTAATCCAACTTATGAAACCATTCAGCTTTTGAAACAGGGAAAAATTGATATTGGATTGATTTGTGAAACACCACTTAATAAACAATATCATTTTATGCCATTGCGTTCTATCCATGATACTTTTGTTACAACCCAAACTTATCTTGACAACCTGATTTTAAGAGAAAATGATTCGATTCATAAAGAGACTGATTGCAATAGAGAAACAACCAATAATGAGAGAACCGAAAAATTTGATTATGAATCATCCAAAACATCCTCTCCATATTCAGATGAAGAGGATATGCTTACAAACATTCCGAACGTTGCCGGTCTTCTACTATTTACAGAACCAACAACAAGAACAGAAGATATTTCACTATCCACAAAAGAAATTTTAGAAAAATCTAACCTAATGTTATTGGATAAAGAAAACATTTCAAGAATCTATATTGAGAAATATTTTGAAAACCAGGATATTCATCCCGGCCAGGTATTAGAAATCAATAATATGGATTTATTAATTGATTTTGCCACAATCGGCATGGGAGTTGCCTGCGTTGTAAAGGAATTTGTTTCTTCTTATATTGATTCCGGTCAGGTGATTGAAATCCCATTAGACTGTGACATTCCTCACCGAACAGTAGGATTTATCTATGATGAACACTCTCTTAGTAATACAACAAAGAAGTTTATTGAATTTACCAGCTTTTAGTAACTGTTAAGCAACCAGACTTTTTATTGCTCATCGTAACTATTCAGTACCTTCATAGTTGCGATGAGCAAATCCATGAAAATCAGCTATACTGATGGAATTTGCTCACACTTGAATCAATTTCTTACGAACATTTCGCTTGACAGCTCGATAATGTACATTCACCAAATAGACAGATTCCATATCGTAAAATAAAATCCGATATTTTGCTATACTATAAAATTATCAACTCTTTCTCCGACATAGAAAGCTTCTCATAACCATCTTTCTTTACAACAATCAGGTCTTCAATACGAACACCGAACTGTTCCGGCAGATAAATTCCCGGTTCGTCCGTGATTACCATATTTTCTTTTGTTATCGCATCGCATTTTGGGGAAAATCTTGGTTCTTCATGAATATCCAAACCGACTCCATGACCCAATCCGTGACCAAAATATGCTCCATATCCTTTTTCTGCTATATAATCTCTTGCCAACGCATCAATTACATTACATTCTATCCCTTCACGAATTCCTTCCATGGCACAAAGATTTGCCTGCAATACAATATCGTAGATTTTTTTCATCTCTTTTGACAGCTGTCCAACCGCAACAGTTCTTGTCATATCCGAACAATATCCCTGATACACACAACCAAAATCCATTGTCACAAAATCGCCACACTGGATTTTCCTGTTTGTCACCTGTGCATGTGGCATAGATGAATTAGGGCCACTAGCAACAATGGTATCAAAGCTAAGTTTCGTTGCTCCTTGTTTCTTCATGAAGAATTCTAGTTCTAATGCAATGTCCATTTCCGAGACACCTGGCTTTATCAAAGAAAGAATATGAGTAAATGCAGCATCTCCAATTGCTTCTGCCTGACGAATTTTATTCAGCTCTTCTGAATCCTTCACCATTCGGCATGCATTGATCCATTCCGTAGCCAACTGGAAATCGTATCCCTCACACATTTTCAAAAGTTTTAAGTACCACGAAAGATTCATGCTTTCTTCAATCGCAACCGATACCGAAGACTTTGATTTGCCACTACTGTTGTTGGATAAACCAAAGCTCCATTGCATTTCTTTACGAATCTTCGTAAACACATCCTTAACGGTATCACAATACCCTCTTTTTTCCATACGGACCAGTGTAAGCTCCGGACACTCTTTTTCCACCTGCTCATAATAACGGGAATCCGTAATCACATATCCTTCTCCTGTTTCAACCAACAAGAGAAAAATAGCTTCTCCACCGGTAAATCCTGTATAATAATATAGATTCGACGGATCATTTATTAACACAATATCGAATTGTTTTTCCTTTGCATTGGTAATTAACTGTTTGCGTCTACGTTCTAACATTACTAAATTCCCCATTTCTATGTTAATTGCCTTTATTATGCGTTCATTCCTATTGCATGCATATTGTATTCTCATATTGCATTCATACTGCAAATTTTCATTATTACCATTTCCTTACAACTCATTTTGAATTGCTTGAATCACTTCCTCCAAATTATTGGAATTGGTATCCACTAAAACATCTGCAGCAGCCTCATATAAAGGCTTTCTCTGTTTCATCAACTCACATATTTTTCCATAAGGATTCTCTCCTTGTAACAAAGGACGCTTAGTATTATCCTTTACTCTGTTATAAATCACTTGATTGGCTGCCGTCAAATAAAACACCTTACCGATTTCCTTTAATAATCCGGCATTTTCTGCACGCAACGGCATACCACCACCAGTGGAAAATACTGTATTGGAAACGGTATCCCGTAAAGTAATTAACACTTCTGTCTCTAACATACGAAAGGCTTCTTCTCCATCTTGTGCAAATATATCGGTAATGGACTTTCCTGCTTTTTCTTCTATATATGCATCCGTATCAATAAAATTCATATTCATGCGTTTGGCAAGTTCAACACCTACCGTCGTTTTTCCACTTCCCATAAATCCAATTAATACAATATTATCCTTTGGATATACACATCGCTTCAAATCTGTATAAATATCTTCTATTATATCTTGCGGAACCTTAATATCATGCCATAACTCATAAGCAATGACTCCTTGATACAATAGCATTTTCAATGCATTATAAGCCTTACCACCATGCTCTGTCACCAACTGCATGAACTTCGTATTAGCCGGATTATAGATTAAATCCACACCAATTTGCACCTTTTGATAAAATGCAGCATCCTCTAACACAACATTCTCTACATTTGGAGATAACCCAATAGAAGTCGCCTGAAATACAATCAAATCTTCTTCTAAAATCTTATGATAATCTGCTAGCGCCATAGGAATTATTCGCTTACAGCAGATAGTTTTCTCATCTTCTTCCAGCTTTCCCATAACATCGGAAAACATTTCAGTGGCTGTTTCATTCATACTCTCTGCAATAGCATCCGCTTTCTCTTTTGTTCGATTTAACAAATAGATTTTGTTCGCTTGTTCTAACAAACACATATACACCACCGCTTTGGCAGCTCCACCAGCACCTAGAATAACCACCGTCTTATCTTTCAAAGATATACCATCCTCAAGAATCTGACGTCGCAATCCTAACATATCTGTATTATAGCCCTTATAGCCTTTCAAAGAATCCATGCGCACTAATGTATTCACTGCACCAATCTTCTTTGCAGCTTCATCTATATCCACCAGACTCTCTATTACCTGATTCTTGTGTGGCACTGTTACATTCATTCCCAATATATTCAGTTCATACGCACCCTGAACCGCCTGAGCAAGACCAACCTCTTCCACCTTAAATGGCACATATACGGATGCACACTGCATTCTTTCACTAATACCATTATGGATGACAGGTGAAAGGGTATGCTCTACCGGATTTCCAATCAAACCAATTAATCTTGTTTTTCCATCAATCTTCATGTCAATTTCCTCTACCTTTTATCAAATCCATCTTTCACGCAATATGTTTTACCACTTCAAACTATTTTAATAATATGATTTTATGCACCTTTCGAAGAATAAGATATAATAGTAATCTATTCTACTATGCTTCTGTATCATATTCCGAAGGCTTTAAACCATGTTTTCTCCGATAATTCCACTTGAAATATTTTTCAGGAATTCGCTTTAATATAATTTGTATCTCTTCCTTCGGATTAATTGGATCTAACAAAATACTAAAAATGCCAGTTCTCCTAGCACCCCATACATCTGTAAAAATCTGATCACCCACAAACAAGGTATTTTCCTTGTTCGTACCTAACAATTCCATCGCTTTTTCATAACCGGAACGAAATGGTTTATTTGCTTTATAAATATATTGTACTTGTAATGGTTCATTAAAGGATGAAACTCTTTCCTCATCATTATTCGACAACAGACAAATCTGAAATCCTATTGTTTTTAACTGTTGTATAAAATGAATTGCCTTCTCATCTGCGGGTGCATCATGAGGAACTAATGTATTATCAATATCAAAAATAACACCTCTGTAACCTTGATTATAATATTCTTGAAATGGAATATCTTCCTTTTTGTCAAAAAACCGATTTGGATATAATTTCTTCATTCATTTGCTCCTTAAAGTTTAATTAGCATAAAGCAAAAATAGAACCACTCCTCATGTTACACACAAGGAATGGTTCATTTGTTATTATGTTTACATGAAATAAACTATTATGTTAAATCTTTCAAACTTGGCAAATCTCTTGTTGCTTTTAATTCAAAACGAACTTCAGGATAAGACCATTTTTTAGTATTCGCATCATAAACCGGATAAAATGGTATTGTCAACATTTTTGCATTAACTTTAGTATCCCTATTCATTGTTGAATACTTCTCTGTAGTCGTAATCGTTTGACCACTCGCATCTTTTGCAGTAACAATAGACTTACCGTTAACGATTACCGTATATCCGGTTAATACTGACTCATCTACCGTTAACGTATAATCTCCCTGCGATAACTTATCCAAAGTAATTTCATTTACTCCATATGCTGTATCATTTGTATAACGTATTGTTGTTGCATTCATTTTATCCGTTCTGGTAACAACGAATTTTCCATAATCAGCTAATTCTTTTTTCCAGTTAACCTCGTCAATAAATCCATCACCATCTAAATCTTCATCAGGTGCCGTGGTAATCTTAATGCTTCCAACAATAACCTTAACCGGATTCGATGCTGATAGTACATTGTTGGTAGGTGTTGAAGCTCCATTCATCCATGCATCGTACTTTACTTGTGGTACAAAGGTTAGTACTTTAGAATTCACTCCCATATCGTCTGCCACCTCTGTATAAAAGGTAGTATCATCATAAGATTTTGTTGCAGTATCAAACTGTGCACCACTAATTTCCAAAGTTTCAAAACGACCAATCCCCACATTAGCAAAATATTCTTTCAATCGCGCCACCGTCGCAAGATCTGCCGCCGAAGTTGGATTCTTCGGATTTTCAAAGACAAAAGATGTACTCTTTTCCGGAATCAACGTACCATCTTGGTCCTTTACATTAACCGTCAACGTATTGTTCAACAAACTGACACCTTCACCCAACGTGAAACCATCTACACCAATTACATTACCAAAATTATCTGTAAAGGTAAAATTCTTATCGGTATTCAACTCTCTTTTTGCTGTAAAACCATAAGTCAAATTCGCCATATATCCATATGGAATAGTTTCATAATCAAAAACGTGCTTTAATAAGTCTGTTGCCAACTTGAAATTCATTTTGGCATAGAAATTACTTCCAGTAGTATGTCGTTCCATATAAAACATCTTAAGTGAAACCGGCTCTCCATCAACTAAACCATAGTCATTATTAGGATCACTTGCTAAATTATCTAAGTTAAACGAATCATCAATCTGTGAATGTGCACCACCTAAGTCAACTAACAATTTACCATTAAGAAACACATACACATCATCATCACCGGAGAAATAAAAATACTGTCCTTGACCTTTTTTGTATACAAAATAACTTTCAGATGATAAAGTATAATGGAAATTATGATATCCTCCACCATCTCCCCTCAATTTCGTATCAAGTGGAAAACTCATTTCTGCATCATCCGCAATAAATAAAGCTCCACCAGGCTTAACTACATCTCCATTCGTGGTATCACCAGTATCACTACCATAAACATTACGAACTGTATGTTTATCTTTGTTAAAAATCAGTTGAGTACTCGAATGTCGTTGATCTGCCATAAATTCATACGCTGTCTTACCCGTTGCCGGATCGTCAACTTTATGGAATACCAATTGTTCATAGTCATTATATTGTGTATTCAAAGTAGAGTTGTACTTAAATAAGTTGCTTGTTACAAAATATGCATAATCCATACAGGTTCTCATATCCGTCCAGCCACGTGTGTTCTGGACACCTTCAGTGTCAGGATCCATATCCTCAGTATAATATCTCTTGGAATCTTCATAATCACCTAACGGATATTCACCATTTGAATTAGAAATCTCAATATAATCCAAATCAGGACCATATTCTCCATATCTTCCTGAAACAGTAATAGTATTGGTGCCTGCCTTCATCCAAACATCCATCTCTGCCGGAGCAGCTGTTCTATTCCAATCACCACTATTCAGATTCCAAAGGTCATGATTATTACCATTAACAATAACCCTGCAATTTCTATTTGTGCCTGCCGCATAGTATAGAGCAAGCCTACAGTTCCCTGCCTCACTGGCATTATATTCAAAAGTGACAGTTCCACGCCCATCTCTTGTTCCATCTCCACTAATATAATCTACACCAGCTTGATTCGAAAAATTCGTTTTATTGGTATTTATACGAGCAGCACCAGCGATAATACCATCTTCTGCTTCAATCTTGACAGAACCTTGTTTCTTAATATAATTCCTCACACTAAGATAATTCACTTCACCATTATATACCGGACGATCTATAATGGTTTGATTATTATACTTGCTCAATCGCTGCTGAACATATTTTGCAATACGATTTAACGTATCTTCTGTGTATTCAGGTACACCATCCGGACCTAATTCGTTTTTTACTAAGCCTTTACCATTATTATTTTCCGCACCGGTAAACAAATCCAGATAAATACCTTGACTTGTAACATTTATACCACTATTATACTCAAACAAAAGATTATCTGGTCTAAAGTCTAATACCTTAATCGGAAACAAAATCTCTGGTGGGTAATCATCCGGTCCGGCATACACAACCGAATTATTCGGTAATGCAACAACCGTCATCACAACTGCTAATGAAAAAGCTGTAATTCTTTTTATATATTTCTTCAACTTCATCATTTCTTCTCCTTTCCTTAAAGAACACCTTATTTCCACTTGTACATCTGTTGCGGTGGTACAGTCAACACATTAGAATTACGCAATACAATCGTTTCCACATAATTGTATGTGTAACCTTTGAACTTTTCATTTTCAAATAACATATCTAAAAATACCGTGTTCGCTTCTGTATCAGCCGAAAAGTAGCAATCTGACATATTCTCTGTTAGTAATGAAGCATTCGTACTTAAGGAAGCAACTGCCTCTGTAAAACCATCTGTAGCAACTGATGATAAATTAGGTCGGTTCATATAGATTTTCTTATCATTGAAATAATAAACCACATAACCTGTACTCGCATCTTTCTTCTTATACTGCATATAGATATACTTAGGCTTCACATATAATGACTTATCTTCAGGATCTATATTATGCGTCAATTTACGAAATGAAAAAACATTAGCCTGATAAGGATCCCCATCCGGTTTAACCAACGTATAATTCGTTTCATTAAGTATAATCTGATGATTTGTTCCATGATTTAAAAAATTTGGATAATTGTCAACAACCAAGTCACCACCTACAGTACCTACTTCTGTTAATACTCTCTGCTTTCTATCATTTGCACCCATATTCGTATTAAGTTCGTAGATTTTACCATCCTGTGTCTGAACACGAATATAGGTAGCCTGCATAAAAGCATCAGAAAACTGACTTCCAATCTCCATTGCTTCGGTCTGAATATTCTGATTCTTTTTTGCCTTTGTTAATGCCCACGAAGTAGTGCCCATAAACTGTGTTACCATAAGCATAATAATCGACAATAAGGTTACAGCAATTAGTAATTCAATTAAAGAGAAACCTTTATTTTTATTCATTTGATGTTCCAACTGCTTTCACCTCCTATTTGATGTAGTGTTTTCCTGATATAGGATCTACATAAATTGATGCATAAATCCTTTCAGTTCCACTCATTTCCGTATACAAATCATATTGACCTGCTCCATAACAAACGGTACCGTCACTTTTAACAAATTGAAGAATTATCTGTTCATCTGTAGTAGCAGTATGTTTCTGAGTTGCAACTGTAGGTGTATATGTAATCTTAGTTATCTGTCTCGGCAATATTGCCTCACACTTCTCATCCGCTGTATCGTCAACACCATTTACATTGGAACCATCAAGTGTTCCTTTCATAATTACATAAACATTATCCGTACTTCTCTTCTTAATCACTAAACACATTGGTTTATCAACAGCGGATATCGCCTTTGTTTGTATCAGACAATTACTCATCTGATTATTCAAAGTGTTAACTGCAGCAGAACATCTCGCTTCATCTACTATCGCAAAGGTTGCAAATGAAAGTCCTGCCAAGATTCCCATGATAGCAATTACAATAATCATTTCCACTAATGTATATCCTTTATTATTTTTCATACTATCACCGCCTAATCTACATTCTTCTTCCAGTTTGCAAATGAAATCATATCCTCATAGACAACTGCCGACATACTCTTCATAGATTCAACATGCTCTGATGCCGGATTACCACTTGCATCCGCATAATTGGCAGCAAACTGTTTGAACAGACGACAAACCTTTGCTTCTATATCACTAGGCTCAAGTCTTTGAGATAACTCTTTTGTATTATTCTTATCATAGCATTCACGCAAAATAGATTTCACAACTTCTGCGTTAGCAACGAAATTAATGGACTTACCAACTTTAATCTTACCACCGGCAACAATCAATCCTTCAAATTCTTTTACATCTGAGCCAAATGTTACATCACCCTTGCAGATAACAATTCCCTTAATTTTTTCAGAATTGCCATCTTCAACAATAACATCTTCTTTACTCATAAATACCTTGTATCCAGAATTCATTGTCAATGTTCCATCAAATAATTCAGAAAAATCAAAATGATGGTTAATTGGTGTAATTTCACTTTCCACTTCCCCACGGGCATCATCAACCGCATCAGCGTCTTTAGATGTATTGGTTAACAACATTTTCATCTCTTTGTATTCTGACTGTATACTTGTTGTAAGTATGGTTGACCTTATTGTTGTATCACCTGCCTGCTGAATCGTTGCCACATTATTAAGATTCTGTTGATCCATCTTTCCTAATTCGTTTGCAGCAGTTGTTAAAACAGCAACTGACTTACTATCAGCAATTATATTAATCTTATCACCAACCTTGTAGGAAATTGCAGAATTAGAATATATCTTGTTCTCAATATCATCCTTATCATTCTCGCCATCCGGGCCAGTATAATCATCATCTCCATCTATGATAAGATTATCAACTTTGAATAATTCATAATCCGTAATATCGTAGAAGTCAGCCATCGTACCAACTGCACGTTCCTGACCAGCCGGTATTTCAAATAGAGCTGCATAGGCTTCCATATAATCATTCATCTTAATTCCGGTATCAGCCTTAGAAAAATCATAGAAATAATTTACCTTACCAGACACTACCGTCTTAATAACCGGTACTTTACTTAAACTGGACCACATCTGCGAAAAATCAACACCAATATTCAAACCAGCAAAATTAGTATTTTCCAATATTGCCGGCCATGCAACATATATTTCACCCGTAGCCGGATCTTCTGTTACTCTGTACGGTGGAATATATGCCAACTGATTACTTTTTACAGAAATTGCTTCACCTGTACGATAATCCTGAATGCTTGTACGAGAATTATCATCCTTTGCATCAGTTGTTGTATAATCATCGTCTGACTTGCTATTATAAGAATAATTATCTACTGTAACTTTCTTATCTTCCGGTGTGGTATTGGATACATTATTCCAAGTTGAAGGATCTCCTGTGTCTTGTTCTTCAACATTCTTAGATTGTGCTGTCTTGGACAACTCAACATACGCCTGTCCGGCAATGTATATAGAATCCGTCTTTGACAAATCCAATACAGAATCCGCACCATTCACAACGATTGCACTACTGTTATAATGTGCCTGCCCTTTTAAAGCAGCACCAGTACCATCAACACCCAAATAATTACCATCATTAATCTGAACGCCTGATATATACTTACGCTTAGTTGCTGCCGCAATAAACTCCGGACTATAAGTACGGTTGTCTGTTGATGCATAGTTATATCCGTAATATGCTCCATCCATAGAAAATTGGGATCCTGTTGCATTCACTTCCAAATCGTCATATACATAAGCATCTGCTTTCATATCAATTGTTGAACCGATATACTTCCCAGCACTACCACTTAGCTTTCTGGAATATCCACCTAGCACAATTCCATCTGCCCATACCTGAGTATAACCAGCTTTATTCTGATATCCGGTCACACTTGTATCGATCCAATTCTTAGCATAATTAGAAGCATTTCCGGTAATATTACCAACAACAGATATCTTACCGCAATTCATTGCTGCAATCGTTCCAGGAACTACAAGCTTATCTGCTATCACAGATACCTCGGCACCACTCACGTAGAAACCGGAATACATACTCTTTTCAGAAATACCGTCACATTTACCTAACTGTGTTGTATTATAGGAATTAACCTTTTTATCCGGATTCCCATTATACTCCTTATTATAGAAATCAGCAGCTGCATATACATTACCATTAATAACTGACTTTGTTCCAATTCCGGTAACTTCCACACCCATATCACTAATCATAACGAAATCATATAGGTCATCTACGTCCTTACCAACATTGGTAAAATCAACATCATATTCCGGTGGAGCAATCACCAAGTCTGTTGTAATCGATTGAACATACGTAGCAGGAGCTGCAGTCTTAGTTGCATTAACAGTACTATACTGTTCTTCACGCTTCAAGACTAGATTCGTAATTTTCAAAACACCATTAGTCTGATCCATTGCAACATTAATGTTTGTATCATCAATAATAACAGTACCATCAGATGTAAAACCATCTAATGTAGTTCTAATATTACTTAATGAAAGTGATCCTGAAACCTGTTCCTGAGCCAGTTTATTGATAAAACTCTGTTTCATCATATCATTCGCATCTTCGTCCGACATCGTAACATAAGACTGTTTCTCCGTATCATAATGAACCAAAACTTCCAAAGTTTCATTATACGAATCATTCAGATGCTTCATTGCAACCTTACCAACACCTTCATAAATCTCATCCATTGCTTTTTCAAGATAATAGAAATTATCTCTTGAATTAATTTCATATGCTTTCATACGATAACATAATGCAACCGCAACCAAAAGCGCTGTAACAAGAACTGCAAGAAAGGAAATTGTAGCAATTACAACTATGAAACTGTTTCCTTGATTTAACCGTTTTTTCTTTTTGGTTTTATTCAATTTCATCTCCTCCTCTTGTTCCCTGTAATATCGGATCAATACCTGTGTCAACAGAAGATCCCTTTTGCATTCGTATTCTAACCTCATATAAACTTCTTCCACCCATAGCATCATTCAAGTCTCCATACTGCCCCGACTTGAAATTCTTAAATATAGGAGTTATACCATTGTTATCATCAGTTGAAATTGTTGGATCATCCAAACTGGCAAAATTATGATAAACGCATATATTCTTATCATTATCATTCTTTACAAAATTAACGTCAGGTCGTTTCGTACCAGCAATATTTCTATAATCCGTTTCAGATGGTGTTGCAATTACAAAAACATTCACAGGGTCTTGTACTCCACCATTCACATCTAAGTTGATAGTCTCCGCCAAATATTGAACACCACTTATTGTAACATTTGCTGCGTATCTATTATTATACACACAAGCATTATACATTAGATAAATATTCGGCAACTCATCAAATTCCTGACAATATGGTACATAGGTTGCTAATACATCTGTTACCTCTGTACAATTCGAACGATCTCTATACTCTAATATACATTTCACTTCATACTTATTACCACTCTTATTAACTGTAATATTAATCGTTCTAGAACATGTGTCATTATTGAATTTCACTATACCATCGGCTGAGTTATAATTAGTTGTTCCTTGCTGTAATTGTGCCATTTTCTTTGTCAAAAGAGCATCATATGCAGAATAGTCATAATTTGAAAGAGGAGCACTAATTAATGCAACCTTGGTTTGATCCAAATCTTCCACAACACCATTTTTCAAATTACTAACACTGGAATAATTAGCACCATCAACTTCAATCTGAAATGCATATTCTGTATTTTCAGTGCCAATATTGGTATTTCCTGTAATCAAATACTTACTACCGGTTTTGGAAACTTGAACATTTCTTGCACCCATGCTTTTGAAATAGTCTACAGCAGGTCCGATGCTCGGATCAGCCGCGCCAGCAGCAGTATCCAATACAGAAAGCGGAACCTCTTTTACATTCTCCATCAAATTACGTGCATATTCATTACGATACTGCAACTCTTTTGCAGATGTTGTTGTCTTCATACCAGTAATCAATGAGGATACAATAGGAACCAATAGTATCACAAATACCGCCAAAGCAATCAGTATTTCAACTATACTGACACCCTTATTCGATTTACGTGTCATAGACCATCACTCCGTTCTACTGATATACCTTCACAGATCCACTCTTTGCAACTGTTACTCTTGGTGATACCGTATCATCTCCACTTACTTTTACATAAATCGGCAATGAAGTTGAGTTGCGAATTACAACCTTAGCAGCAACCATATCTTCATCATTCTTTCTTTCAGAAGACTGAATTAATAACTTAACATCCTCTGCTGAAGTAACCTCTGCTTCATATGATAAGCTATTATCCAAGGTATATTTACAATAAATCTTTCCATCTTTCTCATAGAAATCATAAGTAATCGAAGAAATCGTATTATCACTATTCCAAATAACAGTATCCTCTTTACCGGTTCCATTCTGTCCTACTACTTTAGCAGAAACATCACTTGTTGCAGCATTCAACATCACATAAAAATCATAAGAAGACTCAATTGCTGCACCATCTTTATCATCATATTTGTTCAAAGATGCATCCGAAGAAGTTGAATTTCCTATTCCTTCGAAAATATTATCTACTCCAATTTCAACCTCATTCAAGTCTATACTTCTTTCCGGTCTTGACTCACCTTCAATAGAATAACAGGTAACTTGTAATTCACCCTGATATTCTCCATTACCTGCGAAAGCGATAGTTAAATTATCTACCGTCATTCTATCAGAATAATTATCCACATAAGTCACAACATCCTTCAAAGACTTATAACTTCCTATATAAGAAATCGGGAACTGTGCACCATAACAAGTCAAAGTATCATTCGTAACAGCTGTAGTCTCTGTAAGAGGTGCTGTGGTAGTCGCTTCTGTCGTTCCTGATGCAACATCAGTCTGTGCAGGTGTTGCTAATGACGCATCTGCAACAGGATTAGATGCCAATGTATAGAATGGAGTCTTTTCCCCTAATCCTAAGCTACCAATTGTAAAATCATTGGAATCTTTGATACCTTCTAAGAACATAATTGTAATTTCCTGATTCAAATCAGCCGGAAAAGCATTCAAAACAGATTCAAACTTCTTTGTATATTCTTCAATTCCGGTTTCATATTTTTCTTTATCAGCCATCTTTGACTGTAGGTCAGTCAAACGTGCCTGTAGCTGTACAGCCTCTGTATCCAACGCTTTCTTTTTCTCCATGTTTGGCTTTGCCATATACATAACCGACAATACACAAACAGCTATACCTAATAAAATCAATAAAATCCCTTTATCTCTATTTGAAATACTCATGTGACATTCCCTCCTTACTCAGCCTGTAACACTGCATCAGCAGTACTATCTGCTGCATCATTTGTTACGTCTACCATAGAAACGTATTTACATCTTAATGAAAATGTGTACGATACATTTGCAGAATCTTTAACACCTACCTGATCAATTGTATCTACAAACACATCATCAATACACTCAACCTTCTTTAGCTGAACAATTAATTTCGCAATCGAATCATATGACTCAGCACTTCCTGTGAGTGAAACGCCAGCTTCTGTAGAACTAAAATCATTAATTATCATATCCTTAGGTTGATTATCTTCCAAGGCTTCAATAAACATAATCACATTCTCATTCAAAGTACGTGTCTGGTCATACATCAACGCAATATCCTGGTACTTAGCCTCTGCAGCATTATATTGATTAATAATCTGTTCAATTTCCTGAACCTGAAGTATCTGTGCATTCAGATTGTCTACTTTCTGTTGTGAATTATTCTTCATTACATTCGAACCAACACCAACAGCCACACCAATCGCTACCAAGGCTACCATCGCAATTACCGAATTCTTCAAGAAATCAGCATCATTACCTACATTTCTGTCACGAACTTCAGACGGATGGAATCCCATAGGAGCAAAAGATGCACCAATCGGAGCAAGTAAATATACCGGATTGTATATTTTCAAATCGATCTTATCATCGAATTTCACATTGTACAAACTATCCATAATAGAAGTCTGGACATTCAACTGAATCTTAAACAATCCTTCAATACCACGAATTAAAGCACCATCACCTGAAAGATATACATAATCAATTGGCTTATCCGGATTCTTTGATACATAATAATCAATCACACGACCTATGTTATTAATCAAATAACGGAACGCACCTGTCGCAGCATTATCATCAAAATCAACTGTGATAATTCTTTCATTCTGCAAAAGTGACATTGCTGTTGTCGCATCTACGCCCTTTTCATCCATAACCTCTGTCACTACTACATTCGTACCATAAGGAACGGTTCTCTGTAACAAAAGAGTATCACCTTTTACGATATTCAAAATTGTTGATTCACTACCTAACTGAATCAACATTGTTGTCATATTAGAACTTGTTTGTGTCTTAATCATCTGTAACATTGAATTACCAACATAATCAATTGACTGAACATGCAAGCCTAACATATTACCCAACTCATAATAGCCCTTAACCATATTAAGAGGTGCAGCAACTACCATAAGCTTCAATTGCTTTGTCTTATCCTCATTCACAATATGTTCTAATATAGAATGAGAAACAACATAATCCTCTATATTAACAGGGAAATATTCAGATGCATTCGCACTAACTATTTCTTTCACTTTATTTTCTTTTACATCAGGAATAAGAACTTCACGATTTACAACCTTAGTTGAAGTTAAAATAAAAATCACATTCTTATTCGTAATACCATTGGATTCAAGTTGTTCCTTAATTGTCGATGCAATCCGATCAACATCTCTTAATGTTCCATCTTCATAAGAATCCTCCGGTGTTTCAAAAATCAACGTATTATGTACATACGTTTGTTTCTTTGTTGAAGGTGTTACTTCAACAATTGTAATACTTTCATTCGTAATCTCCACTGTTAAAACTTTATTACTTTTAGCCATGTTTTAGCCTCCTCACTAATCAGAAGTTGTTTTATAAAGGCATTACGCCTATCATACTTAGATACCAGCTTATAAGCTGTTCGCCGCACACCATTGAAATATATATTCCTACTGATAAATACGGACCAAGGGCAAATTGCCTTTCACCCTTCTTAATTGCCATTAAAACTATGTGTATAATCGACCCAATTATACACCCTAGCATCAATGCCAATAAATTAAGTTTCCAGCCTAATAATAAGCCAGTCGCTGCCATTAATTTGATGTCACCGTCCCCCATTACGCTATCAATCTCTACATTCTCTTTTGCATACTTACGTTTCAAAAGAGGTGCGAAACAGGCATTAACAAGGAATAAAAACCCGCTGACCGTTAAAAGACCAATTACATATTCCAACCAATTAGAAAAATCTACAAATAATCGAATCAGTCCACATATAAATATTAGCACATCGCACTCAAAAGGGATGTATTCTGTCTTCCAATCCACAACAGTTAACATCAAAAGTGCTCCAGTACAAACCACATATAATGCTGTGGTTAAATTATGTTCTCCCGACCAAAAGAGAATCATCATTAAAAACAGACCAACAATAAAATAAGATAACATCTCTTTTTTCTTCCATCGTCGGTCAACTAAGCAATGAGAATGGATTTTCAGAAAAGTTATCAGCATAAATTCATCCAACCATGTATATTTCCCAAACAAAAAACATTTTTTTGCAAAACACGATTGCACACAATCGCATTGTTTGCAACACTTCCCATCTTCAACCTTTTTAATAAAATCAGCAAGCGGAAATGCCACCAAACTAAGCGATGCCATTATTATTCCGATTATGACAATCCCCAATGCAACTCATCCTCCATCTCACCATATTTCAATAGCACACCGACAAATTCATCGGTGTGCCATCGATTCCAAACAAAACCAATACTTTAATTAGTTTGCCTCTTTCAATGAAGATGTAACAGTAGGATACACATAATACTGGCTATTATCAGACAAAGCTACAATTACAATATTCTTAACCGGATCAACTGTAATGTAAAAATTACCATCCGCACTAAGAGAATTGCCATTCATATCCTTAGTAGACTTAACCTGAGTATCTGTGCTGATAATTGCCTCCAACTCCGTAGTAAACGCATCAGTTCCATTGCCAATTGCAGCAAGCGTTTTACTAGCAAAACCAGCACCCAACGCAGAATATGCCTTTTCATTCGACATTGCTGTCTGAATTGCAGTAGCTACTCTCTGACCATTTGAAATGTCAGTAGCCAATCTTGACTTGTTGATGTACTTGATAAGTGCTGGTGCTAAAGCACCTGCTAAGATAGCCATAATCGCGATAACGATAATAAGCTCGACCAATGAGAAACCTTTGTTTGTTTTTTTCATAATTCTTCTCTCCTTTTCTTTTATAAATTTTTTATTAAATCTACCGTGGTCACCAGTAGTTTTAATCGTTAGAATAATTAAGGGCTTGTCGCCGTATACAAGCAAGCACTACTCACAACACAACTCAGTTTGTGCTTCGTTACAAACATCAAGCTATGCCAGCTCGTCTATCGACTCGCTGCGGCTTGTCGCCGTATACAAGCAAACAAGAAAGTACTTGTTTGCAAACAAGCTTGCACAAGCACTTTCTGTTTACTTGTGCATAGCTTGTTATAATTACATATTATCAATGCCTTCGTACATACCTAGGATTGGTCCGTAGATAGCTGCAACAAGAACACCAACGATACACGCCATTACTACCATCGTAATCGGCTCCATCGCCTGTGTCAAAGAGTCTGTAGCCAAATCCACTTCTCTATCATAGAGATCCGCCAACTTATTCATCATGTCTTCAATATTACCGGTCTCTTCACCAATCTTAACCATCTGCACTAACATGGTAGGGAATACTTCCATATCCTTCAACGGTTTCGACAAAGGAAGACCTTTGGCAACCTGTGCTTTTGTATTCAGCAAACCATCACGGAATACCTTATTTCCCATCATCTTCGCACACTGTTCAATCGCATCCAACATCGGAATACCTACGCCCATCAAAGTACTTAATGTTCTTGCAAAACGAGCCGAGTTTGACTTGATTACCATATCACTAAAAATCGGTGCACTAATTGTAATCTTCGAAAGAAGTAAATCTCCAGTCGGTGTAGCCTTAAACATCTTAAAACCAACCACTAAACCAACGACAAGCACTATTAATATGTACCACTTCTTTAATATAAAATCACTACCTGCCATCATCATACGAGTCGCAAAAGGAAGTTCAGCTCCCATATCTGCAAACATTGATTCAAAATTAGGAATAACCACAATCATGACCACAATCACAACAATAATAGCTACAACCATAACCATAATCGGATAAGTCATCGCACCCTTAATCTTACCCTTTAACGCATCATCTTTCTCAAAATGTGTAGATAAACGTTCAAAGGATGTTTCCAAACTACCCGACAACTCACCTGCCGCCACCATGTTAATCATAATCGGCGGAAAAACCTCCGGATTCAATCGAAATGCATCTGCGAGACTACCACCTTTTTCCACATACACCTTTGCCTCAACCAACGCAGAACGTAACTTCTTATTATCCATTTGCTCTGAGAGCATATCCAATGCAACGATTACCGTTACACCTGCATTCAAGATACTTACCATCTGCTTACAAACAATCGACAAATCACGACTCTTTACTTTCTTAGAAAAAAGCGTAATTCCAGCCTTTGCCTCACCGGCATCTCTTAAATCAGTAACAGAAAGACCTTCGCTCTTGAGTTTCTCCATCGCCTTTTCGCGATCCGCGGCATCAACTGTACCTTTCTTGGCTTTGTTATTCTTATCAATCGCTTTATAATTAAACTGTGCCATTCTTATTCCTCCACCACTCATCATCAAGCCAACATACACTCATCACTCTAAACTCATAAATAAGAACAATTTGTGAACATTTTCTTAACAATTTTTATTAAATATGATAATACACCACTTTTTATATTTTTGCAATATTTTTTTATAAAACCAACAAAATTATGTGAATTATCAACAATAAATTACATTTTTTTCTTCATGGAAACTGGATCTTGTGCATAAATCAGTGCATTTTCACGACTAATAGAGCCCTCTTTGTACAACGTATACAAATGATCATCCAACGTAATCATACCAAGCTGCCTACTAGTCTGAATTGTAGATTGAATCTGATGTGTCTTTGCATCTCGAATCAAACTTCGAATCGCAGGACTGCCAAACATAACCTCAAAGGCTGCAACTCGTCCCCTGCCATCTTCTGCAGGCACTAATGCTTGTGATATAACACCTTCCAAAATCATCGCCAACTGTACACGGGTTTGTTGCTGTTGATGCGTAGGGAACACATCGATGATACGATCAATCGTATTAGCAGCTCCAATCGTATGCAAAGTAGAGAACACCAAGTGTCCGGTTTCAGCTGCGGTAATAGCTGTAGAAATCGTTTCCAGATCACGCATCTCTCCAAGAAGAATAATATCCGGGTCTTCACGAAGCGCAGCTCGAAGTGCATTTCCATAACTCAACGTATCCATACCAACTTCTCTTTGATTCACTACCGACTTTTTGTGATGATGCACATACTCAATCGGATCCTCCAAGGTAATAATATGGTCTGTTAAATTCTCATTCGCTTTATTAATAATAGATGCAAGTGTTGTAGATTTACCGGAACCGGTTGGTCCGGTTACCAACACAAGTCCTCTTTTCTTCTTGTATAACTCCACCACTTCTTGTGGGATTCCCAACTGATCCGGTCTTGGAATTACCGTCTCTACTCGACGATAGGCAGCCGCCATATTACCACGATCCATAAAAACATTCACACGGAAACGTCCCGTTTCATCCGAGTCAAAAGAAAAGTCAACCTCTCCTCTTTCTTTTAACACCTGTTTATGTCTCGGGTGCATCGTCGCTCCAATCATTTCTGCCGCATCCATCGGCTCCAACGGTGGACACTCCACCTCAATCAATCTACCATTAATACGGAGTTTCGGTGGAATACCCACCGCAATATGTACATCAGACGCTTTCTGTTCTACAGAAAACGCAAGAAGTTCTTTAATATCAATCATGTGTCTTTCCCCTTTCAGTGTCTAATCTTCTAATATTCATCTCCTGCTTCATATACAATCTTACGCATCTCTGATATAGAAGTAATACCATTCAATACATGTTTTGAACAACTAAGCTTTAAGGTAAGCATACCTTCAGATAACGCCTGTCTTTCAATCTCATTAGCCGGAGCATTACGAGCAATAACCTCCTGCAAACTTCTTGTTATCGGCATCATCTCATATACACCAATTCGTCCTGTATAACCCGTTTCATTACATATCGGACAACCTACCGGTTCATATACAACCACATCATCCTCATCAGGTACTCCTAACAAAATTCTCTCATGTTCTTCTGCGTATCTTGGTTGCTTACAAGCACACAAACGTCGAACCAGTCGCTGTGCAATAACCCCAACCAAAGCATCACCTGCCGTATATGGTTCAATACCCATATCGATCAAACGTGTTACTGTAGATGCAGCCGAATTCGTATGCAACGTGGATACAACCAAGTGACCGGTAATAGCCGCCTTAACCGCGATATTAGCCGTTTCACCATCTCGAATCTCACCAATCATAATAATATCCGGGTCCTGACGCAAGATAGAACGAAGTGCTGCTGCAAACGTCATATCTGCTTTCTCATTAACCTGACATTGATTAATACCATCAATATTCGCCTCCACCGGGTCCTCTACCGTGATAATATTAACTTCTTCTGTGTTCAACTCACTCAAAGAAGTGTATAAGGTGGTAGACTTACCAGAACCCGTAGGTCCTGTAACAAGAATAATACCATGTGGATTGCTTAAGATTCCATCAAATACTTTAAGTTCTTCATCACTAAAACCGAGACCCGATTTTGGTTTCGTAAGACCATCCTTCGACGTAAGACGCATAACCGTCTTCTCACCATACACAGTAGGTAACATAGATACACGGATATCAAATTCTTTTCTATCAACCATGATAGAAATACGACCATCTTGAGGTTTACGTTTCTCCGAAATATCCATACCGCCCATAATTTTCAAACGGGCACAAATACCGGATAGTAATGAATAGTCATATGACATTACCTGCTTCAAAACACCGTCAATACGATAACGAACACGAACCGATGTCTCGAGTGGTTCAATATGAATATCGGATGCTCTTTGTCTGACTCCACCCTCTAATATCTGCTTAACCAGCAATACAATCGGTGAATTCTCAATATCTGCATTGAATTCTTCTTCTTCTTTCTCAGACAACATAGTCTGCTCACGTTCCTTACGATATGCTTCCGCAGCCTCCATTGCCTGATGATTTCCATAATACTTACCAATTGCTTGCGCTAAATCGTCTTCCATACAAAGCACAGCTTCAATATGACAATTGGTAATAATCGAAAGATCATCAATTGCCATAATATCCATCGGATCCGATGTTGCAACACGTAGCACATTCGGGTTATGTTCATCATACCCTAACGGCATAACATTGTATTTCATTACAGCATCTTCCGGTACCAGAGATAACACCTCTTCATCAAACTTACATTCTTTTAATTCAATGTAATCTACCCCTAACTGTTGGGTAAGCACAGCAACAAACAAATCTTTACTAATGATACCCGAGTCCAAAAGAGTTTTACCTAACTTCTGCCCTTTTTCTTTCTGTAACGATAACGCTTCCTGTAATTGTTCTTCTGTGATTGCGCCTGCTGCAACAAGCAAATCACCCATTCTGATTTTCTTTCTTCCTACTCCAATACGCATATTCAAAAACCTCTCAATAGCATTAATAATTATTATCTAATATCTTTTAATCTTTGCTTTCGTGCTCACACCTTTTTTCTTCAAAAGACTCTTATATGCACTCAGCTTACTCTTCGGTACTTTGTAAGTTGCCTTAGAATACACACCCTTGAAAGCCTTACTACCCACATTGCTACTCATCAATTCTTTTGTCTTAATCGTAACAGTCTTCATAGACTTACAATTATAAAATGCCTGCTTGCCAATATAATTCACCTTAGAAGGTATTGTAATCTTTTTAAGGCTCTTACAATTATAAAACGCTTTCGCTCCAATTGATGTAACATTCTTTCCAAGGCTGACTTTTGCCAACTTAGTACAACCATAGAACGCACTTGCACCGATTGTTGTTACCTTAGAAGGTATTGTAATCTTCTTAAGTTTGGTACACTTATAAAAGGCTTTCTCTCCAATCAATGTTACATTCTTTCCAAACTTGACCGTCTCTAAATTCTTACATCCATAAAATGCATTCTTTCCAATACTTGTTATATTGTCATTAATTACTATCTTCTTAAGTTTCTTGTTATTCTTAAATGCATTATCTGCAATAGAAGTAACCTTATAAGTAATTCCCGATATGGTAACTTCCGATGGAACCTCTACCTCTGTTGTCTCCTTATCCGGTGCAACAAACTCCACTGTTTCCTTCTTTTCTCCGGTGCTACCCTGTTCAGGTTCAGTAGGGGTATAAGTAGCACCTGTTTCCGGATCCTCAATTGTTGGTTCCGTACCATCTACTTTCGGAGGTTCTTCACCCGGTGTACTACTTCCATCACTACTCACTGTACCCGCATACGACCATAGATCAGACTTTGACAAATCCAGATACAACGCCGGACAAATCGCATGCTTGCCCGTATTCACCTCTCTGCTGTCTATCACTCCATTCGTACCTACATAATATGCATTATTAGTGAATATTCCCGGGGTGCGCAACCACCACCAATTCGCTTCACCAGCACCATTCGTATAAACATTATACTGATCAGAATAATCCATAGTACTACCACCGGCAGCAACATAAGCAGTATTCAAACGCACTCTTGTATTATCAGGCTCCATATTATTCGAAAAACCATAGTTCGGATTCGTTACATCGCTAAGAGACAACAGGAAAACTTTATCCACCGTCGAATTACCACCGTTCGATGCATCCGGTTTGACAGTTGTTGATTTGATTGCATTCTGTTCTTTCTCTGTAAAAGCACGGTTAATAAAGTTGCCCTTTGTATAGTTTCTTTTACTTGCATTCTTCGTATAATTATATCCATTCAACCAGCTTCTCAAAGTAGAGGTTTCCCATGTAATTCCATCAGATGCACCTTCACGAGGATCGTATTGCTGTACATCCAAATTACAATCCGCCACCAAATAAGCCTCTTTCCCATCAGTAGACAACACTCTCCACTTGATAGCTTCCTTTGTTAATCCTTTTGCATCCGACTGTGGATATCTTCCAAAATATACACAATCCCATGTTGCAATTCCACTATCACTCTTTCTTGGATTACTAAGCACAGTCGCCGCCTGCACCTTCGACAATCCTTTCGCCGGCACACCTGCAAACAATGAAACCGTCATAATTGTCATCATTGCTACTGAAAAAATGCGATTACCAATTCTTCTCATTTCATAACCCTCCTCTAATATATCTATATAATTTCAGAAAACTAATCTTATTTTATCAAATTTTCCCATCTATCACAAGGAATTTTTTTACCATTTTCGAAAAATTGCACAAAACACGGATTGGAAAAGCACTTTTTTCCCAAATTTTCATAGAATAATCAAAAGCCCTTTAAGGTGACTCCTATGCAAACATTCAAACAACCCCTTTCAAAGGAATCCGAACTTTATTATCTAAAACGGAGCAAAAACGGAGACTTAGAGGCCAGAAATATATTAGTAGAATATAACTTGAGACTGGTGGCTCACATCGTCAAAAAATACAACAATTTCGAAAGAGACACCGATGATTTGATATCCATCGGCACAATTGGTCTCATCAAGGCCATCAACACCTATGATATAGAAAAAGGTAACCGCTTGGTTACCTATGCTTCTCGTTGTATTGAAAATGAATTATTAATGATGTTGCGGCAAGAACGTAAATTTTCCAAAGAATTCTCTCTCTACGAACCAATCGGAACCGATAAGGAAGGGAATGAAATCAACCTTTTAGATATTGTTGAAAACAAAGAAAATGATATTGCAGGACATATTGTATTAGAGGATGATATTAAACATTTGTATCACTCCATGCAAACAACTTTGGAGCCACGAGAATTACAAGTTCTCTCTCTTCGGTACGGTCTATTCGGAAAACAGCCTTTCACCCAAAGAGAAATCGCTCAAAAACTAAAAATATCCCGTTCTTATGTTTCACGAATCGAAAAAAAAGCCCTGCAAAAACTCCGAAAATCATTCGACTGACTGCCTGCGTATAATCGTTCCAACCGGTAAAGCCTCTCCTAAATCCACCACAAGATGTTCTTTTGGATGTGGGGCACTATCCACTTCTTCCATTCGTTCGTTGAATATTTTGTTCACAGTAAGCATTTGGTTGGTTCCATCAAAAAGCATAGCCTCTACCTTTTCACCTACACAAAACTTGTTACGCTGAACAAAGTGCACACATCCATCTTCACTTACCGCTTCTACTTTACCAATATAGGTATAATCTTTAACATACTGATTATTGTCATAAACCTGGGAATCTGAATCTGTCTTCCCAAAGTAAAATCCTGTCGTAAACTGACGATAGGTACACTTTCCAATCTCTTCCTTGTAATAAGAAAGATTGCTCCGATACACTTCAGGCCCTTTCATAAAGTCATCAATCGCTTTACGATAGGTTCTCGCCACAGTCGCCACATACAACGCCGTTTTCATGCGTCCTTCAATTTTGAAACTGTCAATTCCCGCATCTATCAACTCAGGAATATGCTCTACCATACACAAATCCTTTGAGTTAAAGATGTATGTCCCTCTATCATCTTCTTCAACCGGAAAATACTCACCTGGTCTTTTTTCTTCCACAACACTATACTTCCATCTACAAGGATGGGTACATGCCCCCTGATTCGCATCCCTTCCGGTCAGAAAATGACTAAGGAGACACCTTCCCGAATACGAAATACACATAGCACCGTGTACAAAACTTTCAATTTCCATATCCTCCGGTATATTTTCACGTATCTCCTTAATTTCTCTCAACGAAAGTTCTCTTGCAGATACGACCCTTTTTGCACCTAACGTATGCCAAAACTGATAAATTCCATAATTAGTGTTATTCGCCTGTGTACTAACATGCAATTCAACTTCCGGCAATATTTCTTTTGCCAGCATAAAAATCGCAGGATCCGAAATAATCAACGCATCAATTCCAACAGACTTCAAACTTTCGAAATATGTTCTTACGCCATCCAAATCATCATTGTGCGCAAAGATATTCGCAGTAACATAAAGTTTTACATTTCGTTCATGACAATAAGCCACCGCTTCTCTCATGTCTTCAATTGTAAAATTATGAGCTTTTGCTCTTAACCCAAAGTGTTCACCACCAATATAAACAGCATCCGCTCCATAGTCTACTGCTACTTTTAACACTTCCAAACTACCTGCCGGTATGAGTAATTCAACTTGTCTCATTTCATTCTCCAATCTCTATTAACATCGAACCGACAAAGCAACTCCATCTCCTAACGGAATAATAGACGTTTCCAGTTCTTCATGATTTTTCAACGCATACAGATATTCTCGCATTCTGCTATGAATCGTGCGATTTCTTCGATTCACAATATATTTCGAATCGAGAACCTCTCCATCTTGCAATACATTGTCAGAAACCAACACACCATCTCTATCTAGCAACCGAATCACATCCGGCAAAAAATGAATATATTGCCCTTTTGCTGCATCCATAAAAATAAAATCAAAGTTACCCTGCATATCCTTTAATATATCTGCTGCATCTCCTTCTAACAAAGTGATTCTATCTTCTACTCCAGCTCTTGCAAAATTCTCTTTCGCCTTAATAATTCTCGGCTCCCATTTTTCAATCGTCGTAATGTGGGCACCTTCCGGCAAATATCCACTCATGTAAATAGAAGAAAATCCCACTGCCGTTCCAACCTCCAAAACACGCATCGGTTTCTTAATCAACAGCATGGTTTTCATCCACTCTTTCGTTTCTTTTCGAATAATTGGTACTTCATCCGCTATTGCCTCACGTTCTATCGTACCTACAATCCCTTCATCATCCGAATTCATAGAATTGATAAATGAGGTAATCCTTTCTTCTACAATCATGACACATCCTCGCTTTGTATACCACAGATTCTTTTGCAAATTTCATCCGGCGACATTCCTGCATTCAGCATATGCGTACCCGCTTTGATATCGTCATCATAACCACCTATATACACTCTTGCACAAAAAATGTATCGACTTTCCACAATTTTCTTTTCTTCCAAAAGGGTCGCAATATCAATCACACTGCTCCCCTCTTCAATCGTGATATCTTTCACATCTTCCGCCATTGTCTTATAAGGAATATCAATAAATAATTTGTATGAAAAATTATATGCTGTTGTAAACCCTTGTGTCAGTAGAAACACCAATGTTAAATTCAGCAAAACTCTAATGCTAATCCACAAAATTGCATATGATACATTTTCTTTATCTCTCGCCATATCGTAAAACCTATTCCATATAACTATAATCAAGCTCTAAGCCATCCACAACCGTTTCATACACCTGTATCAGTTTTCTGGACAAAACCTGTTCCGCTACTAAAAACTCATTGACAATCGGATTGCGTAAGACCTTTTCATACTCTAACCCAAGATTGTTAATCTCTTGATAACGATTCACTCCATCATCATAACCTTGCAATTCACAATTACGTCTCCGAAAGACATTCACTGCCTGATATAATTCCTGATGTTCCATTAATCGTACCATTGTAGTCTGATACTGACTATATTCTTCACTCTCTTTAATCACCTGATTCAGTTCCAGCGCTGCTTTTTCCATCACAACAATCTCACCCTTTCTCACCTCGGAGAATTACACCTCTGTAATAATCGGAAGAATCATCGGATTACGTTTTGTGCGTTTCCACAAAAAGGAACCCAAATCATCTTTAATCGAAGTTTTAATTTTCCCCCAATCTGTAATATTGTTATTCAAACATCTCTCCAACGCATCCGTAACAATATCATGACATTCTTCCATCAAATTTTCAGACTCTCTTACATACACAAATCCTCTCGAAACAATGTCCGGTCCTGCTACCAACATATTGCTGTGTTTTTCTAAAGTAACTACTACAATAATCAGTCCATTCTGGGATAAATGTTGTCTGTCACGCAAAACGATATTCCCAACATCTCCAACACCCAATCCATCTACCAAAATACCTTGTGAAGTCACCTTTCCTGTAACCTTTGCACTTTCTGTTGATAATTCCAAAACATCACCATTCGAAAGAATCTCAACGTTATCTTTTTCAACGCCCATTTCCACTGCCAGTTCTGCATGGCATTTCAAATGTCTGTATTCACCATGAACCGGTATCGCATATTGAGGTTTCGTTAATGCATAAATCAGTTTCAACTCTTCCTGACATGCATGACCGGACACATGTGTGTCCTGAAAAATAACCTTAGCACCCTTCATGGCCAATTCATTAATAATCTTATTAACAGCTTTTTCATTACCCGGAATCGGACTCGAACTCAAAATAACCGTATCTCCCGGTTTGATACTGATTTTGTTATGAATATTAGTCGCAATACGAGATAATGCAGCCATATTCTCGCCTTGACTTCCCGTCGTAATCAAAACAATCTGTTCGTCAGGATAGCTTTTCATCTGTTCAATCCCAATCAATGTATTGTCCGGAATCTGAATAAAACCTAGTTCCGAAGCCGTGTTAATTACATTGACCATACTTCTTCCTTCAATTACTACCTTACGACCATACTTATCTGCACTGTTAATAATCTGTTGCACTCGATCCACATTCGACGCAAAGGTTGCAATAATCAATCTGCTATTGCGATTCTCAGCAAACAAGCTATCAAACGTTCTTCCTACCTTTTTTTCACTCGGCGTAAACCCGGTTCTCTCTGCATTGGTAGAATCCGCCATGAGAGCCAAAACTCCCTTCTTTCCAAGCTCTGCATATCTTTGCAAATCAATTGTTTCTCCGAACACCGGTGTAAAATCCACCTTAAAATCACCAGTGTGAACCAATATACCAGCCGGGGTATAAATCGCCAAACCTGATGAATCCGCTATCGAATGATTCGAACGAATAAATTCGATTCGAAAACACCCTAAATTGATAGTCTGCCCATGTTTTACAACCTTACGCTTTACGTTATTCAGCAAATTATGTTCGCGAAGCTTATTGTCAATCAATCCCATTGTAAGTTTCGTTGCATAAATTGACATATTCAATTCTTTTTCGATATACGGAATCGCACCTATATGATCCTCATGACCATGTGTCACAACCAAACCTTTCACCTTGTCTGCATTCTCTTTCAAGTACGAAACATCCGGTATTACCAAGTCAATTCCCAACATATCTTCTTCCGGAAATGCTAAGCCACAGTCAATTACAACAATTGTATCCTCATACTCAATTGCTGTAATGTTCATACCTATCTGATCAAGACCTCCTAAAGGTATAATCTTTACACCGGGAGTTTTTTCATTCTTTCCTTTCTTCTTCCCCTGAGGCTCGCTCCTTCTCATATTCATTTTCAAAGCTCTACCTCCATATCACTATCATCCATCAACTCTTCAAAAATAGGGAAAAGAAGCTCTAACTCTTTCTCATCTTCAACAAATTCATACATCCCAAATTCTTCATCCTGTGCATCCGGATTCTCTCTTAACACATAACCCTCACATTCCTCGTCATCTTCCATTTCGTCACAAGGGACAACTAAGTAATAATGCTTTCCCATCAATTGTGTTTCCTCTAATACACAAAATTCTACTTCTTCACCATCATCAAAAGTAATCACGATTGTTTCTAATTCTTCCATATTTCTTTTCCTTTCTGTTCCACATTCAAAATAAGGTTATACATTTCCTTCATATGTATCCAAAAAACTCTGTAAAATAATAGCCGCCGCCATCTTGTCCACATACTCTTTTCGATTTTCACGACGCACACCTGATTCAATCAAGATTCGCTCCGATTCCACCGTTGTTAATCTTTCATCCTGTAACACCACTTCCAAGCCTGTTCTTCGCTCAATATGTTCTTTGAACAATTCGGTCGCTTCTGCACGTGGTCCAATAGTATTATTCATATTCTTCGGATATCCAAGCACAACAAAAGAAACCTTATACTCTTCAATGATTTCCTCAATCTTAGCTAAGGTCTTTCGTAACTTGTTCTCCGACTTTCTTTCTATGGTCATAATAGGTTGTGCAGTAATTCCTAATTCATCACTTATGGCTACACCTACCGTCTTACTACCATAATCCAGTCCTAAAATTCGCATCCTTCGTCTCCTACTATTTTAATCTTGTCTCAATATAGTTCTCTAACAAGATTTCAATAATCTCATCACGTTCCGCCTTCATAATCAAACTTCTTGCATTCTTATAACTGGTTATGTAGGTCGGATCACCACTCATAACATAACCAACAATCTGATTAACCGGATTGTATCCTTTTTCAGACAACGCAGTATACACCTGCGCAAGAATATCTGACACTGGCAAATCGTTATCTTTCACCACTTCAATAAATTGTGTATTAAATGTACTTTGATTATTCATATTATCACGTCCTTATTTCGATATCTATATGATAATATAATTTTCAAAAAGTTGCAAGTCGTACCTTCAATGTATATTCACATTTCATCAGATATTTTTATTTTATTCGACCTTTTAATTCATTTTAATCCGTACAATCTGATTAACAACATCCTGATTTGATGCAATTTTCACTTTGACATATCTCTTTGTATATCCTGTGTAATAGCGTATTTCTTTAATATCCTTCGCAATCCGACCTAAGCTCTTATCTACGCACGCATGTACTATATGCGCCTCACTTAAATCTTCTGATTTTTCCTGTGACAACTCTTCCTCCACAAGAACCTCATCATATTCTCCGGACAATTCACTTTCATAAGCCTTTTTTTGCCTTGCTGTCAATTCCAACAAAATGTCGCTCCTCACACCTTTAATCTGTTCCGGAACCTGATTCGGCATTTTCTCCGCAACCGTTCCACTTCTCACAGAATATTTGAAAACATGAATTTCATATAAATTTATCTTTTTCAAATTGTCAATTGTAATCTGAAATTCCTCATCTGTTTCTCCCGGAAAGCCAACAATAACATCTGTCGTAATAGCCGGCTTATCAAAACACCGACGAATCATCTCACACTTATCAGCAAATTCTTCTATTGTATATTTTCGATTCATTCGTTTCAATGTGTCATTACATGCACTTTGAAGAGACAGATGAAAGTGTGGACAAAACTTATGATTATCCTTTAATTCTCGCAAAAATTCCTCTGTAACAATACGTGGCTCCAACGAACCTAATCGAATTCGTTCTACTTCCGGTATTTTTGAAAGTGCTTTTATCAATTGTCCCAAATTAGATATTTCATTCTTTTCCAGGTTATTGTCATCCAAACCGGAAGTTGCTGCACCAATCACATCATCATATTGCGTATTATCTTTTCCAAAATCAACCCCATAAGAAGAAATATGAATTCCTGTCAATACAAATTCCTTTATTCCTTCCTTTGCGAGATTCGTAACTTCCGCAATAATATTATTAGCCTTTCTGCT
Source organism: Lachnospiraceae bacterium (assembly GCA_017395635.1). Lineage (GTDB taxonomy): Bacteria > Bacillota > Clostridia > Lachnospirales > Lachnospiraceae > CAG-590. The sequence continues at coordinate 84,896 of JAFQOE010000047.1, forward strand.
TCGTACACGTCCTCGCGTGTAAGGAATAATACAATAAGAGCAAAATTGATTACAGCCATCCTGGATTTTAATATAAGCTCTCCGGTGGTCCATATTGGTCATCGCCAAACTTCCCATTTCCTCGTATTCTTTCGTTTGGTTAATATCAACATAATAATCTTTCTCACTTTGATTACTCATGTATTCTCTAATCGCAGTTACAATGTCTTTTTTACAATTATTACTAACAATAACATCCACAAAATTCTCTGTTTGCAAAACGTCATGTTCCGCATTCACATAACACCCTGCCGCAACAATAATCGCATTTGGATTCACTTTCTTTGCCCGACGTAACATCTGTCTTGATTTCTTTTGAGCCATATTCGTTACAGAGCATGTATTCACAATATATATATCTGCAACATCGTCTTCTTCCACAATTTGAAAACCGGCCTTTGACAACTTATCTTTCATCGCATCCGATTCATATTTATTTACTTTACAGCCCAAATTAATAATTGCAACTTTCAGTATTTGGTTATTATTTTCACAATTCATTTTATTAATCCTTTACATAATACATATTATTATTCATAGTTGTTAAATCTTTCTGAATTCGTTTTTTCCGTCCTATTTTATATTGACTTTTACCCACCAAAAAGTTATCATAAATAACAGAAGTGCCATTGGGCATAATTATTTTTCAGGAGGATTCATATATGAAATCAGTTAAAATTTCCTTAAACTCCATCGATAAAGTTAAAAGCTTTGTAAACGATATTGCTAAGTTCGACGCAGAATTCGATTTGGTATCTGGCAGATATGTTATCGACGCAAAGTCCATCATGGGAATCTTCAGTTTAGACATCTCTCAACCAATCGAGCTCAATATCCACACAGATGGTGATGACACTGAAATTTTGAAAACTTTAGAGCCGTATATCATCTAATTTATCAGGCTTTATCAATAGTAAACAACAAAAGGAACTGTATATACAGTTCCTTTTGTTGTTTTACAAAACATTATCTCGTAAGACAACAACATTACTTTTATTTCGTCAAATCTTCTATCTTTGCTTCAACTACTTCAATGGAATCCATTGCTTTTTCCATTAACTCATCTATTACATCTGCTAATTTTTCTTCTGAGCGTTTAATAATTTCAAGAATCGGTTTGGTAACAGGATGTTTTGCAACAAAAATAGTACAGCAATCCTCATATGGTAAAATTGAAGTTTCATAGGTATCAATCTGTTCCGAAATATCCACAATCTCCTGTTTGTCCATCCCAACACAAGGACGAAATACCGGTATTGTACACACTTCATTCGTACAAGCAAGGCTTTGCATTGTCTGAGACGCTACCTGACCGATGCTCTCACCGGTTATTAATGCCTGACATTTATTTTGTTTTGCAAGCTCTTCTGCTATTTTCATCATATATCGTCTCATAATAATTGTTAATTCTTCATGCGGACATTTCTCATAAATAGCCAACTGGATATCTGTAAAATTAACAATATGCAACCGTATTGTACCTGAATAGCCTGATACAATTCTTGCCAAATCAATCACTTTCTGTTTTGCTCTTTCCGATGTATATGGTGGCGCATTAAAATACACTGCCTCTAATTCTACGCCTCGTTTTGAAATCATATAGCCAGCTACCGGAGAATCAATTCCTCCTGAAAGCAATAGCATTGCCTTTCCATTGGTTCCAACCGGTAATCCACCTGCTCCTTTAATAATCTGCGAATAAATATATACCTGATTACGCACTTCAATATTCAACATAATATCCGGATGATGTACATCAACCTTCAAATTCGGACATTCCTCTAATAAGTGATGACCGATTTCTCCGTTAATTTCCATAGACTGCATCGGAAACGCCTTATTGGTTCTGCGGGCATTAACCTTGAATGTTAATTCCTTATTTCCGTAACATTCCTTCATGTAAGCAATGGCTTTATTCTTAATCGCTTCAAATTCTACTACTTCTTCCACTACAATCGGACAAATTCCTACAATACCAAAAACCTTCTGTAGCTCAGCAATCAAATCTTCATAATCATATGCAGACTCTGCTTCTAAGAATACTCTTCCATATTCTCTTCGAATCACAAACTCACCCAAACGCGCTACATGCTCCTTGATCTGTTTACACAGCACATCTTCAAACATATAACGATTCTTTCCCTTTGTTCCAATCTCTGCATACTTAATCAAAAACGCCTTATATTCCATCAACTTATCCTCTCTCTTATTTTCTTGTAAATCTTCGTAACATCGGTAACAACTCATTCAATGCCTGCACCGTATATTCTGCCTCTTCCACCGTATTATACTCACAAAAGCTAAATCGCAATGTAGACTCTAGCAATTCTTTTTCTAATCCAATCGCTTTTAATACACCACTAATTGCCGGGTGATTAGACGAACATGCCGAACCGGCAGATACATAAATTCCTTTTTCTTCCAGTGCATGTAACAAAACTTCACTTCGCACACCACGAAAACTCAAGCTTGCAATATGTGGTGCTTCACCGGAATTATCTGTCACTCCTTCTATCTGTGTCGCTCCATCAATCAACACTTGTTTCACCTGATTCATCTTATCTCGATTTTCATCTAAATGCAGATACATCTCCTCACAGGCTTTTCCTATCCCGGCAATTGCTGCTGTATTCTCTGTACCCGATCGAAGTCCTTTTTCCTGTCCACCACCGTAGAGAATTGGCTTAATTTTCACTCGGCTGTCTACAAACAAGGCACCACTTCCCTTTGGTCCATGAATTTTATGACCACTTATAGAAAGTGCGTCAATTCCTATTCTCTTTGGATAAATGATTTGCTTACCAAAAGCCTGTATGGCATCTACATGATAAAGAATATTTTTATTATACCCCTTAATAATCTTTGCCACCTCTTCAATCGGTTCAATTGTTCCAATCTCATTGTTAACAGCCATTGTAGATACAAGAATTGTATCCTCACATAAAGATTCTTTCAAATGCTCCAAATCAACTTTTCCGTCTTCCCTCACATTCAAAAAAGTAATTCGAAAGCCCAATTCTTCCAAATACAAAACCGGATTATACACCGATGCATGTTCAATACTCGTTGTAATAATATGGTTCCCTGCTCGTTTGTTCGCCAATGCAATTCCAATCAAAGCAAGATTATTAGCTTCTGTTCCACCAGATGTAAATGTAATCTCCTTCGGTTCACATTTTAACTGTTTGCTAATTGCATTCTTAGCATACCGAATGTATTTTTCCGCACCAACACCCTTTAGATGCATAGAAGACGGATTGCCATATTCCACGTCCATTGTCTTTAACATAATTTCCCGGACTTCCGGAATAATCTTTGTTGTTGCCGCATTATCAAAATATATTTCCATGATTCCTCCACTACTCTTCTTCTAACAAAAACATTAATAATGACAAAATTGTCATGCCCGCTGTTTCTGTCCGTAAAATGCGATGCCCTAATGATAACGTGTTTCCGCCAATTGCTTCAATCATCGATACTTCTGACGGTTCAAATCCACCTTCCGGTCCAATAAAAACAGCAATTGAATCCTTTCCTTTGGCCGCCTGTAATAACCCCCTGGAATACTCCATTCCTTCCGCCTGTTCATACGGTAACAATACATATTCCATTTGTTCTGCATATGCTACCGCTTCCTGAAATGACATTACCTCTTTTACTTCCGGGATAATTCCGCGTTTGGATTGTTTCGCTGCGCTTAACGCGATCCCGTTGAATCGATCCACTTTCTTTGCAGCTTTCTTGCTGTCCAATTTGACAATGCTTCGTTTCATCATAACCGGAACAATTTCATGCACACCAAGCTCTACTGCTTTTTGCACAATTGTCTCCATTTTATCCCCTTTGGGATAGCCTTGGAACAAAGTAATCCTCGTCGGCAATTCTCTCGCATTACCAAATATATCTGTAACCTTAAGTTCGACTATTTCTTCCTCAATATTATAAGCAATTATCTGACAAAGATACTCTTTATCACTGCCATCACAAACCAAAACCTCTTCTCCTTGTTTCATGCGTAATACATTACGAATATGATTATAATCCTCGCCACATATAACAAGTATATCTTTATTCATTTGTTCCGGTTTCACAAAAAAGCGTTGCATCTCTTTTCCTCTGATTATACTAATTGGTATAAAACTTTCATCTCATTTTTTGTTTCATTATTGTGCAACTATCGATACCCATTCACCCAAATAAATCGTCTCTACAATCTCAAATCCATTCGCCAACAAGGCTTCTTTTACAGATTCTTCTTTCGTATCGATAATTCCCGAAGTAATAAATACTCCACTCTCTTTCATAAAAGGTCTAATTACCGCCGACAATGGAATAATTACATCTGCCAGAATATTAGCAACTACAATATCATATTGTCCTATCTTTGCTACACTATCTGCAAAATCCTTATCACCTATCACATCACCCTTAACAATCTCATATCTATCGCCAGGGATATTATTCAATTCCAGATTCTCACAACTCGCTTTAACTGCTAATTCATCTATATCAATTCCATATACACGTTTCGCACCCAGTTTCATCGCAATAATCGAAAGAATACCACTACCACATCCGGCATCCAACACTTCAGAACTGCCATCTTTCTTGATATGCTTCTTCAAATTGGTAATACAAAGTCTTGTAGTCTCGTGAGAACCGGTTCCAAAAGCAGTTCCCGGATCAATATGAATCACTATATCCTCTTCGCTCACATCAGCCATCTCTGTCCAGGTTGGCTGGATTACAATATTTTCTTCCAAGCGGAACGGATGAAAGAAATCTTTCCACTTGTTCATCCAATCACTGTCATCTGTTTCGCCAATTGTAATCTTTCCTGTGCCTACATTCATATAAGTGGACATTTCTGTCATTTGTTCACCAATATAACAGCACAAATCCTTTACATCTATGTTGTCATCGATATAACAGGAAATATCTGCGCAACCATCATCCGGCGGCAATTCCGGTAAAATATCAATATACATTGCCTTCTTATCTGCTTCCGATAACGGAATCTTATCCTCTATCTCAATTCCTTCCACACCGTATTCACCTAACAAATAGCTTAACATATCCGTTGCTTCTGTCGTTGTTCCAATCGTAACTTTTGTCCATTTCATATTCTTCGATTATCCTTCCAGTTAAACTTTCAACCATTTATAACCATTCTATACTTGTATAGTCATCCATAACTAATACATTATATCCATTCTTTTTCATTTTTACAAGAACAAACATCAGTTTCACAACCTACATTTCACTTATATAAATCAACAAAAACTGTACCCTGCGTATTATTATATAATGCGTGACATTGTCATCCACAAAATCTTTTCTCAGAAAAAAATAACCTTCTACTCTATAAGAATAAAAGGTTATCTTCATCATTTCATACTGAATTGCATTAATTACTTTTTCTTTCCAAAGCCCTTCTTTTTGTGACCACCAAAGCTAAAATCACCCGAAGAATCCGTTGAACGTCTTGCAGTTGAACCGGTTGCTTCATCAAAAGAATTCAAAATACTCTTTTGTTCCTCTGTCAACTTATCCGGAACCTGAACTACCAATGTCACATAATGGTCACCACGCACACTCTTATTACGAAGCGTTGGCACACCTTTACCTTTCAACTTCACTTTGGTATCTGTTTGTGTTCCTGCTTTGATTTCGTAGTCCATAGGACCATCAATTGTATTAATTGTAATCGTTCCACCAAGCGCTGCCTGTGTAAATGTAATCGGTTCTGTTGAGAACAAATCATATTCCTGACGTTGGAACTGTGGATGTCTGTCAACCAATACTGTAACCAACAAATCACCTCGGCCACCACCATTAACACCCGGTTCACCTTTTTCACGAATTCGGATACTCTGTCCGTTATCAATACCAGCCGGAACAACCACCTGAATTTTCTTCTTACTCTTCACATATCCAGTACCGGAACACTGATTACACTTAAACTTAATAACTTTACCAGTTCCGCTACACTCCGGACAGGTCTGCACATTACGTACCACACCAAATAAAGACTGCTGTGTAAATACCACCTGGCCTTTACCGTTACACTTTAAACAAGTTTCCGGATTGTGTCCCGGTTGTGCACCGGTACCATGACAAATTACACATTCATCTTTAAGTGGTAATTCCATCTCTTTCTGACAGCCAAACACAGCTTCATCAAACTTCACACGAACACTCGTCTTAATATTCGCACCCTTCATCGGACCATTCGACTGACGACTTCTAGTTCCTCCGAACATATCTCCAAAAATATCTCCAAAGATATCTCCCATGTCACTGAAATCAAATCCGCCGAATCCACCGCCCATTCCACTATTTGGATCAAATGCAGCATGACCAAACTGGTCATATTTTGCTCTTGAGTCTGAATCACTTAATACTTTATATGCTTCAGACGCTTCTTTAAACTTTGCTTCCGCTTCCGCATCACCCGGATTGGTATCCGGATGGTACTTCTTGGCAACCTGTCTATATGCTTTTTTCAATTCAGCTTCTGTGGCATTTTTCGGAACACCAAGAACCTCATAATAATCTCTCTTTGTTTCTGCCATATTCCTCACCTTTTAAACAGAACGATTCAGAGCCAAAGAAATTGACTCTGAATAATTCTATAATAGCATTCTTTTATAATTCTGTATAATCTCCGTCTACAACATCACCTTCTGCGTAGTCTGCAGGACCTGTTGCACCAGTACCGGCATTTGCACCAGGACCATTCTGCTCATATAACTTAGCAAATAAGTTCTGTGCACTTGTCATTAATGTCTCTTTTGCATTCTTCAATTGCTCTACATCATAATCAGACATATTTTCCGGATCAGTACCTTCCACAAGACTCTTAAGAGCTGCAAGATCAGCCTCAACCTTAGTCTTATCTTCTCCGGATAACTTGTCACCTACATCCTGTAATGCCTTTTCTGTCTGGAATACCATTGCATCTGCATCATTTCTAGCTTCGATTGCTTCTTTTCTCTTCTTATCCTGAGCTTCGTACTCAGCAGCTTCCTTAACTGCCTTTTCGATATCCTCATCAGACATGTTAGAACCGGCTGTAATTGTAATATGCTGCTCCCTTCCTGTTCCCAAATCCTTAGCAGATACATTAACAATACCATTCGCATCGATATCAAATGTAACTTCAATCTGAGGTACACCACGTCTTGCAGGAGCAATACCATCCAAACGGAAACGTCCTAAAGACTTGTTATCTCTTGCAAACTGTCTCTCACCCTGACAGATATTGATATCTACCGCATCCTGATTATCCTGTGCTGTAGAGAAAATCTGACTCTTCTTTGTAGGAATTGTTGTATTTCTCTCAATCAATCTTGTAGCTACACCACCCATTGTCTCGATAGAAAGAGAAAGTGGGGTAACATCAAGAAGTAAGATTTCACCTGCACCTGCATCACCGGCTAACTTACCACCCTGGATAGAAGCACCTACTGCAACACACTCATCCGGGTTAATACCCTTGAACGGCTCCTTACCTGTTAATTGCTTAACCTTTTCCTGAACTGCGATGATACGTGTAGAACCACCTACTAACAATACCTTATCAAGATCAGATGCTGTTAAACCTGCATCCTTTAATGCTGTCTGAACCGGAGTAGCTGTTCTCTCTACCAAATGAGAAGTAAGCTCATCAAACTTTGCTCTTGTTAAATTCATATCAAAATGCTTTGGTCCTTCTGCTGTTGCTGTGATAAACGGAAGGTTAACGTTAGTCGTTGTTGATGAAGAAAGTTCCTTCTTTGCCTTCTCTGCTGCTTCTTTCAATCTCTGCATAGCCATCTTATCAGAAGATAAATCAACACCTTCCTGGTTCTTGAATTCTTTTAACATATAATCTGTCAAGACATCATCAAAGTCATCACCACCAAGCTTATTATCACCGGCTGTTGCCAATACTTCAATAACACCGTCACCAATCTCAATGATAGATACATCAAATGTACCACCACCTAAGTCATATACCATAATCTTCTGCTCATTTTCATTATCAAGACCATATGATAATGCTGCAGCTGTTGGCTCATTGATAATACGTTTAACATCTAATCCAGCAATACGACCAGCATCCTTAGTTGCCTGTCTCTGAGCATCTGAGAAGTAAGCAGGAACTGTAATAACAGCTTCTGAAACTTTCTCTCCTAAGTAAGCCTCTGCATCTGCCTTTAATTTCTGAAGTACCATTGCTGAAATCTCCTGCGGAGAATACTTCTTATCATCAATTGCCACCTTATAATCTGAACCCATATGTCTCTTAATTGACGCGATTGTCTTATCTGCGTTAGTTACAGCCTGACGCTTAGCAGGCTCACCAACCACACGCTCACCAGTCTTAGTAAATGCCACAACGGATGGAGTTGTTCTTGCACCTTCTGCATTGTTGATAACAACCGGCTTACCACCTTCCATAACAGCTACACATGAATTTGTTGTACCTAAGTCAATACCAATAATTTTTCCCATGATTCATTTCCTCCTAAAATCTTTATAAAAAATTGTTAATTTGTTAACACTCCTATAATCAGCGACTAATTTGCCACCTTAACCATGCTGTATCTTAACACATCTTCCTTGTACATATAACCTTTTTGAAGTTCTTCCACAACTACGTTCTCTCCATATTCCTCATCCTCAACATGCATTACTGCATTATGGAAATCCGGATTGAAATCTGCACCTGTTGCTTCCATCGGTTTCACACCTACATCATTCAAGGTTACCATTAACTGCTTGTAAATCTTATCCACGCCTTGCTCAAATGCTCTTTCTTTATCTTCTTCCGGAATCGCCTGCAATGCACGTTCAAAATTATCTACAACCGGAAGTAATTGCTCTAATACTTCCTTTGCTCCAACATCATACATACGTTTTGACTCTTTTTCATTACGATTCCTAGCATTTTCAAATTCAGCTAACAAACGCTTATATTTGTCATTCGCCTCTTCTAAAAGTTCTTTCTGCTTCTCCAATTCAAGTTCTAATGCTTTACTGTTACCACCACTTCTGCGACTATTCTTTTTACCTTTAACAGGCTTATTTTCTACATCCTCTGAAGTTTCTTTCACTTCAACTTCTGTCTCTTCTGTGGATTCTACCTTCACATCTTCTACTGTTTCCATAGTTGCTTTATCAGTAGATTTTGCTTTCTTACTTGTTTTTGAACTGTTTTTTTTATTTTCTTCCACTCTGACACCTCTAATCTTTCTTCTTAAAAATTGTATCTAACTCACCCGTAAGATTCTTAAGGGTGCTGACTACTTTCTGATAATCCATACGCTTAGGACCAATAATACCAATCGTTCCTCTTGCACCTTCCTGCAACTCATATGTTGCAGTTACAATACTACAATCCTTCATATTAGAAACAGGTGCTTCTTCACCAATATAGACTTGAATACCATTCGAATTCTCGCCATGCATGGACTCATCAATCAGTTCATCCAGCCCTTGTCTTTCCTCTAATGCTTCTAATAACTTGGTAGTCTGCTCGATATTACCAAGTTCCGGATACTTTAACATATTCGTAGCACCACTGGTGTATATCTCCACCTGATCTGCTTCATGGATTGCTTCCGTAATCCCCTGGAATATATTCTCCATAATGTCTGCAAACTCACCCGCCTGAGTCTTAATGGTCTGTATCATTTCCAAATTAATATCCTGTAACGATGCTCCTTGTAAAAATGTATTCAGTAATACATTCAATTTCAGTATCTCATCATTTTCCAGCATACGCTCAACCTGCATTAATTTGTTCTTAATGACATTCCCATCTACCACAATAACTGCAAGCAACTGATTCTCATCCACCTGGGATAACTGAATGAACTTAAGCTTAGAATTCTGATACTGTGGTGCTGTAACTAATGTTGCATAATTCGTATTATATGCCAATACCTTTGCAACTTGTTTCAAAAGAGACTCCATCTTATCCACTCTGTCTAAAAGCTGTGTCTTCATCTCTTCCATCTCAGTATCTTTCTCTATCATCATACGATCAACATACAAGCGATATCCTTTATCTGTCGGAATACGACCTGCCGAAGTATGAGGTTGCATAATCAAACCAAGTTCTTCTAAGTCTGCCATCTCATTACGAATGGTTGCCGAACTTAGATTCAAATCCGTGTATTTGGAAATGGTTCTTGAGCCTACCGGTTCACCGGTTTCCAAGTAATTAGAGATGATTGCTTTCAAAATCTTCAGTTTTCTATCATCTAATTCCATGCATCAAACCCCTTTCCTCTAGTTATTAGCACTCAATCTACACGAGTGCTAATACATGGATATAGAGTAACACCATCATCTTTCTTTGTCAAGAAGAAAACAATGAAAAAAAGAAAAAAATTGATGACTAAAAGTACACTTCTACTTAACAATCATCAATTTAATAATTTTACAATATGCCCTGTATGTTTTTCATTTTTCAGCAACAACTATCCATAAATATCAAGTCCTCTTAACAAATGTTTGACTACACTTAGGACAACGTACACTAATCTTATTCTTTCCTTTTGGCAATCGAATAATCTGATGACAAGTGTTACATACAAAATAATAATACTCTGTATCCTGCATTGTTCTGAAACGCATTTTTATGCACAACTTATAATAATCAAAAAATGCAACCACTCCACCCATATAACGCATGTAAATAGAGTTCTCTTTTTGACGTTTTTCTAATTTTTTTGAAAATACACGTACATAGCACAATACAATAAAGATTGCACCGAACAAAGTACAAATCCAATTGCTTGTAAATAATGCGATTAATACGAATATAAATCCAATCAGCATAATAAAGTTATTCAGTTCATCCAAACCACAACGTCTTGTCATTGCTTCTTTCATATCTGCACGGAACATGGTTATGTATTTTTTTATTAAGTTCATTCTTTCACAAATCCTTTCCTTCCTTATTAACCATATCTAAAAACTCCTGATAGTCGCGAATATAATCTTCTTCTCTATAGTAATCGGAAGCAAATACCATAAGCACTGCATCTGACGAAAAATCATACATTTCTCTCCATATATTATTTGCTATATACAATCCCTCATAAGGTTTTTCTAATGGTACTATCTTCTTTTCCTTTCCATTATCCAACAGTACTTTGCACGTACCATGAATACATACTAATATCTGTTTCAAAGATTTATGTGCATGAAATCCTCTCCGTACTCCCTCTAATGTATCATACATATAATATACTCTCTTAATTTCAAACGGTATATCTTTATATTCTTCTAATGCAATCAATTGTCCACGTTCATCTCCATGTGGCTGAAACACATATTTTACAACTTGCATACAAATCCTCCTTAAATTTTACTATCTGCTAATTGAATCGCATCATTTTGTAGCTAATTTTCAATAATACTCCAAACATGAATTCAATAGGAAAATACTTACACACTTGAATTGCATCTTTTCTTGCTAATCCACAATATAAATTCTTAAATTTAAAACGAGATATATATTCTGCCTTTGTTGATGCAATATCTATTTCTTTTATTACAACCGGATAAGAAGTCTTTCCATTATCTAAAGCAGAAAATAATTCATTTTCAAATTCCACCTCACTAATCACAGCTTTTTTCATTTTCTCTTCTCTTGCAATTCGATATTCTTTATCCTTTATTAACCTCTTGATTTCTCTTTTCATTTCCTCAAAGCAAAGAAACTCAACATTTAGTTCTCCCTGATTAATCAATATATCATCTGATATATTGTCAAACTTTAATGTAACCGGCACTTTTCCAGCCATTGCAGCATACTGAAACATCAATCCTCCACATACAGGATACGTGCTTAAATAAAATGTACAACGTTTTAGTATCTCATTCAAATCTTCTCTTTCCTCGGTTATAAATATGCGATTCGAATACTTATTTTTAAGTTTATTCATTTCTGTACAGTCACCAGAACCTGCATACCAAAAAACAATTTCCGGATAACTGGATAATATATAATCAACGATTTTATAGTAACGGTTTTCTGCCCCAAGTGTTTTATATAGTGCACCACCAGAAAAAACAAGCAAATTTTCTTTGTCGTCAAATTGAAAAGGATATCCTTCAAACTCAATATCAGAATTAATAATAGGATAATATGGTAAAATCAGTAATTTTTCCAAACTAATATTTCTATAATAATTCGAAATAGACGCACCATAATTTCGAAATTCCAAACAATAATCAAAAGCTGTTGTTCCCAGCCAAAATGCATGATCCGTTAAATTAATCTGAAACCGCTTTGTTTTTCCCTTATAATGATTAAAAACAACTGTACCAACCACATCATCCGGAACATCATACATAAACATTATCTCTGGCCGAACTTTTTCTACAATCACATTTAATCGTTCAATCATCTTCAAGCAATTACTCTGTGTTAAATAATATGCACTTCCATTGTTTTCTCGCAAAATACGTAAAATATCAGGAATATTATTCTTTTGTCTATCATATGTAACATAAACCACATTATATCTTTTGCAAAGTGCTTTTATATATATCTGTGCAAGACCACGACTATTTAATCCAAATGCATCGAAAAACAAAATGGTATTCTTACTAGATACATAATCATTTTCAGAATTCAACACCTTGTCAGAAATAATTTGAATACATTTTTCAAAATGTTCATCGTAATAATACTGATTATATTCATATAAAATCCACGAAAACGCCTGAATCAATTCCAATGCATCCTCATATTTTTCTTTTTCTATACAAGTATCTATCTTCTTTTTTGCCTTTTTTATCTTTTGTTCTATCGTTATACAAATCTTATTATCTGTCATTATTTCTTCCCATTCGTTTCATTACTTCTATCTCAATCCAGTCTTTTTATTATTTTTGCCGGAACACCTACTGCCATACAATTATCCGGAATATCGTGTGTCACAACAGAATTAGCTCCTACAATTACATTATCACCTATGGTTACGCCGGATAATATAGATGTACATCGACCTATCCATACATTCTTTCCAATCTTCACTGGTCCTTTCGATGATAATTTTCTTTGTACTGGTGAAATATTCATATTTTCAAGATTAAAATCCCCATGTCCATTATCAGCTATAAAAACATTTCTCCCTAGCAACACGTCATCTCCAATTTCAACGCGATTAATACAAGAAATATAAATAAAATCCGTAAAAACTACATTATTACCAATTATCAAGGATGGATTATATATGCCTTTGTCTCCACCATAACTATCCCATGCTTCCAACCTCAAATTGTTTCCAGCATCGAAATTGTCGCCAATCGATATATACTGAGATCCTCTTACAGAAAACTTATCCCCTACATGACAATTTTTACCTATTTTTCTAAATCCAAAAGCATATGCATTCCACAACAATTTATTACGCAACCTCACAAAAAAGTCAATTGATTTGGGATTCAATACTGGATATATTATAATCGAAATAAATCTAAATATATTATTTATCATAACATTTCTCTCCATACTGTTCTATAATAAATGCAACCTAAAGTTTTTCTTTCCATTCCTTAATCCATTCCAAATACTTAAATTTTTCTTGCTTAGTTGGTTCCAACATCATTCCTTCTGCCCACTCATTCCACGCATTAACGATTATCATATTATCATTTCTAATCAAATTTAAATATTTCATCACATGTTCCTTATCTGGCGGAGTAATAATATATCCTTTCACACCATGTCTAGGTGTATTATCCCAACCAAAAAAAAGATTATGAAGTACTTTTTTATTATTACGATATCTTTTAATCATTATATCAAATAGAGCATTACCATCATATATTGTAATATCCTGATTTTTGCCTTTTATCGGACATGTTGTTTTAGTATTCTCTTTATATAGATAATCACTATAAAATTTGGCATGGTTCGGTTCACGCAAGCAAAACTGTTGTGAAATAGGCATAAAAAAAGTCTTTCCCGGATATATCGTCATTGCTGATTCAATAAGATACAATCCTTCAAATCCACATTCTCTACACCAATCATCAAATTTTTTGAACATCTTTGTTTTTCCTTTGAATCTTGGTTGAAAAACAAGAAAAACCGGTTTATTGTCTATTTTTTCATATCTATCATCTTGAAAAAAAGGTAAGAGATATTCAAAATGTTCTCTCCAATCATTTTCATCTCCATATGTTTGTTCTTGTAATACATTTTTTTTACCATCAATACTCTTATACCACGTATGATTAGCCCAACAAAAATAATATTTATGTTGAATTTCTTTCCACTTCAAAAAATTTTCTGCAGGTTTTTCCAACAACTTCTTTCCTTTAAAATAGTAATGATAATATACAAATCCGTCCACACCATATTGCTTAGCCAAATCTGTCTGCCATTTTACCGTTGCATAATCCAACAAACAATAATAATTATTATTTAACGGCTCCTGCGGTTGATGATGTCCATCAAACAAAGATTTCGCATTTTTTGAATTTGTCCATTCTGTAAAACCATTTTCCCACCATGTATCATTCTCAGGAATTTGATGAAATTGTGGTAAATAATACGCAAACACCTTCAAATCAGATACCTCACTTTTATTATAGTTCATCCAAAATTCTTATTTTGTTTGTACACCAACACAAACAACTTAAAACTAAAACAAATAACCAATGCACTTCCCTTTAAATGCACTGCAACTCCTTTTGCCAAAAGATAATCTTTAATATTTCTTCTAAGAATCCCTTTAATCTCCGCCACCCGTTTGTAATCTATATTATTTCCTTTTATCATAGCGGTAAGAATCCCCATTAGCTCAAGTATATACTTAGCTTTCAACTCTCTTTTTTTATCAGGGTACATCTTAATATATCGCTCTACATACTGCTTAACAACTACCACACCATTTTCAAATTCTACAGTATAACCATTGTTTGAAACACTACTTTTTCTTTGGACATAATGATACTTACACTCTGTGCCGCATATCATTCCATTACTATTACTAATTGCATCACATTCATAAACATAATCTTCACAAACTTTCAATTTTTCATCAAACATTATGTTTTTTATACATTCTACTGCAAACAATTTGGTACATAGCCATGCGTTTGTATCTTTCCCAACATGAAATGCAGCTAACGAATCCGCAACACCTAAATACTTATTATTCTTCATTGCAAATCCTACCGATGTCGATCCGGCTTCTGTTTCAAGCCATGCACCACATGAAACAATGAAGTACTGCGTTTGATTCAATAATCCATGTAAATATTCATACATATCTGATTCAATCCAGTCATCCGCATCACAAAACGCCACATACTTACCCTTCACCAACGAAAGACCTATATTGCGTGCTTTCGACACACCTAAATTCCCCTGATGCACAACCTGAACTCTTTTATCTACTTTTGCATATTCATCACAAATCATCCCCGATTTATCGCTCGAACCATCATCAATCAGTATAATTTGTAAATTCTTATATGTCTGATTAATTATGCTATCTAAACATTTTACTAAATAATTTTCAACATTATATACTGGTATGATTATACTTATTAAATCATTCATTATCTTCCATCTCTTCCAAACAATTATTCACCACAATTTCCAAGGTGCTTCCCCACTGGCCCATTCATCTTCTAAGTAATCCTTATCTCTCATGGTATCCATCGGATACCAAAAACCATCATGCTGATATGCTGCCATCTGACCTGCTTCCGTCAACTTTTCATACGGAACAGTTTCCAACATATATTGCTCGTCCAGATACGCTGCCACTTCCGGATTGAACACTGCATATCCCGCATTAACATAGGCCTGTTCTATTTTCGCTTTTTCCTTAAATGTTGTTACTAATTGCTTCTCCTCATCAATCTGAATCGTTCCCCATCTACCGGCCGGTTTCGCAGCGGTAATGGTAACAATTTTCCCCATCTTTTTATGAAATTCTAACAATTCAGGTATATTCACATCTGACACACCATCGCCATAGGTCATCATAAAAGGCTCATCTTTTGTATATTTTAATATCTGCCTAATTCTTCCCGCAGTCGGTGTATGTAATCCTGTATTCACAAGGGTTACTTTCCATGGCTCCGATGTATTCTGATGAATCGTTGTGTCATTATTCTTTAAATCTACAGTAATATCCGATTCATTCATATAATAATCCATAAAATATTCTTTTATCATATGTCCTTTGTATCCACAACAGATAATAAAATCATTAAAACCATAGGAAGAATATATTTTCATAATATGCCATAAAATTGGTCTTCCTCCAATCTCTATCATCGGTTTCGGACGTAAATGCGATTCTTCACTAATACGAGAACCCATTCCGCCTGCTAAAATTACAACCTTCATGCTGATACCTCCTAATCACATGTCCAACATTCTCACAAACCACTTAACAGCATTCATGTTAACAATCTTTTTCATCAAAATTAAGTCTCTCTGATTCAATTACCAATGGTCGTTTCATAATCCTCTGATTAATGGTAATAATATACTCACCTAGCATCCCTATGAAAATCAATTGTACTGCACCAATAAAAAACATTCCTATTGTGACCGGTGCCATACCTGCAATAAATGATTCCCAAAATATTAATTTATATATCAAGTACACAACACCAAGCACTCCACTAATTAACCCAAACAAAAAACCAAATAATGTACACAAACGTAAACCAATTTTAGTATAGGATGTAATGCTCAACATAGCTGCATCATACAATGTATACCAATTATTTTTGGTTTTTCCTGCTTTTCTTTTCGGCTGTAGATAAGGGATTTCCTTTCTCTCATAGCCTAATTCCGCTACAATACCCCTTAAAAACGGTTTTGGATCATCCAATTGTCGCAACACTTCTACGAAACTCCTATCATATAACCCCGAACCGGTAAAATGTTCAATCTGATCCACTTCCGAAAACTTCTTAATGAATTTGTAATACAAACTTCTAAGTGCGTACACTATTTTATTTTCTTCACTATTCGTTTTAATACCAATTACAATCTTATAACCATTTTCCCATTCCTTTACATACTGTGGTATCAATTCAACCGGATCCTGAAAATCGCAAACCATAGTAATCACACAATCTCCCGTTGCTTGTAACATACCATAAAAAGGCGAATTAAATTGTCCAAAATTCTTCGCATTCAAAATTGCTTTTACCCTTTTATTTCTTTCACACATACCTTTTAGTAGCTCTCTTGTTCTATCAGTAGAATAATTATCAATAAATATAACCTCATAATCATATTGGCTACATTTTTTCTGCAACACATCTATCACTGCAACACAGATTGGTTCTACATTATCTTCTTCATTATAACATGGTATTAATACACTAATTTTTTTCATATGAATCCTTCTCTCTCACCCATTTGATTGTTTCTTTTATTCCATCAATAAAGTTTGTCTTCACAGTAAATCCCGTATCTTTACACAAATCCGATATATCTGCACACAAGTGCATGACTTGATCTTTTGAATATGGTATTTTCCCTATATCAACTTGCAAATCAGAGGATATAACATTACGTATATCAATAATATAATCTCTTAATAGTCGTGTTTGTCCACTTCCTAAGCAATACACCTTTCCATCTTTTCCTTTTTCTGCAATTAAACACAACGCTTCTGCAGCATCATCACAGTACAAATAGTCCCATTCTTGCTCCCCTTTTGTAAACTCAGGAACTTCACCATTTAGCAATTTGTGAATCTCTGTCATAATCATCGTATTGTCTCCATCATATGGACCAAATATGCTAAATATTCGTGACCATATAAAACGCATATTCAATTCATTACACAACACTTTCCCCATCTGTCCTGCACATAATTTAGCAAAGCCATAACCTATCATAGGAAATGTAGGAGAATTGGGCGACAGCGGAACATCCGATGGGCCATACTCCGCCTGAGAACCTGCGCCTATAAAAGTATGACAGCCAACTCTTTTCGCAGCATGTATTGCATCCAACAAATATGTAACATTACGATTCTGCATATACATATCATTCCTTCCGGAACCGGAAGCTCCACACCACGCCAAATGAAACCATATATCATAACTCTCTTCTAATACTAAGGAATTATACTCGCTAATATCTTTTTCTATAATTTCAAGTAAGGGATGCTTCGGCAACCATTCTTTTCGAACAGATTGTGGATTCACAATTGCCAACACAAAAATATTATTCTTTATACATCGTCTTATTAATGCCATTCCAATTGTGCCGGTTGCACCAGTAATAATTACTTTGTTCATCCCATTCTCCTTAATTTTCACTACTTCATTTCATATAGTGGAATAATCATGTTACTTCTAAATTCTTCTTCCGGCAACGGAGGATTCAAATACTCCAATGGTAATGACTCCATCTGTCCGTCGCTTCGTTTGTAACTTACCTGTTTCGGAAAAACCGCCTGATCAATCGAAACCATAACTTCACATATTACAGGACCACTTTCTTCCAACACCCATCTAACCTTTTCAGCCAATTCTTCATTATAATCAATTCGAATATGCTTTAATTTATATGCACCTGCAATATCTGAAATATTAGGAATAGATAGATTAGAATCCTCGTTACAAGCCACATAATGTTCTGCAAAAATATTCTTCTGCGTTCCTTTTATCTGGGCATATCCTCTATTACTAAGCACAAATATCTTAATTGGCAACTGTAATCTGCGAATGGTTTCTAATTCTTGTATATTCATCTGGAAACCACCATCCCCCTGTACAGATACTGTTCTTTTTCCATCACTTGCCAAACAAGCTCCTATTGTAGAAGGAAGACCATAGCCCATAGACGCAAGACCTTTTGTTGTGAATACTCTCTGCCCACATTTCACACGAAATGTCTGCATGGATACATCAATGCAGCTTCCTGAGCTTCCAATTACAAAAATATCATCTTTAGTTAACTGATCTGACAATGTATCTAATAATGCATATGTATTCACATAATCCTGCTGGTTCCACTTATCTTTTGTCATAATTGGATATTTCTTTTTCAAGTTAGTTGCATATTCTATCCATGAAGAATAATCTTTCTTCTGTATTTTATCTTTTTGTCGTAACAACTCATCAAGAAATTCTTTAGCATCTGCACATATCTTAATGTCTGGTCTTACATTTACTTTATTGAGTTCATTTTCATCAATATCTACCATTATTTTCGTTGCGCATCTTGCGAAACCATCAAAATTATATCCCGTCTGTAACAAATTCAATCTTGTACCAATTGACAAAAAGAAATCCGAATTCTGTTGTACAAAATTCGCATATCTTTGACCTAATCCACCCGGTCTTCCGAAATAAAGAGGATAATCTTCTTCTATCAAATCAATACCATTCCATGTTGTGACAATCGGAATCTTAAGTTCCTCTATCAGTTGTCTAAACTCTTTTATTCCATCTGCCATTCTGATACCATTTCCAGCCATAATAACCGGTCGTTCTGCTTTATTAAATGCTTCTATTACCTCACTGACTTTTTGTTTCAAATCAGTTGAGGATGGTAAAATAGAAGGTGAAAAACCTACAAGGTTGTTTTCGTCAATCATACTAGCTTGAATATCTAACGGAATATCAATCCAAACCGGACCTTTTCGACCATTCATCGCTTCGTATAGTGCTCGATCAAGATGGTATTTAATACTCATTGGATCCGTAACCATTACTGCATATTTTGTAATAGGTTTCACTACCGAAATAATATCTAATTCCTGCATTCCCATCTGTCTCAAATGTTGATCACCAATCTGATCCGCTATCTTCACTTGCCCTGATAGAATCAGTACAGGTGTCGATTCAATATAAGCACCAGCTACACCGGTAATTGCATTGGTTCCACCCGGACCAGTCGTAACCATAACTAATCCCAACCTGTTATTTACCCTTGCATATGCTTCTGCTGCAATTGCACATGCCTGTTCATGCAGACAACACACATACTGAATCTTCTCACTTTTCCCAAGAGAATCATTCAAGTGCATCGCACCACCACCAGGTATCATAAACATATGTCTAATATCCAATTGTTCTAAATATTTGATTACATAATCCGATAATTTTATCAATATTACTACCTCAATTCTCTATTCTGCCACTGAAAACTCATGATATTTTATAAGTTCCTCAATCAAATCATTTTTAATTGTAGTACTCTCATATCCACCCTTTACATCCATTTTACGAAGCAGATATTCCATCGTCAAATTACCATCTCTCCATTTTCCGCCTAAGCCCAAATGAGTTACATCCATATAATCTGCTCCTTGTTCAAGTGCCAAATCTGCCAATTCCTCCGCTGTTCCATTTTTGTCATGGAGATGAACACCAACCTTAATATTTTCATCGTGACAAAGTGCTATTGTATTAATTATATAGTCTTTTGTCATCACACTTTCTGTATCTGCAAATTCCACCGATTCCACACCCATTTCCTTTGCAAATCGAACAAATTCTTTATTTTTTTCCATCGTATTGTATCCAGCACTAGTATAATTGATAAAGACCTCATAACCAAGTTTTTTAGATAATTCAACATGCTCAGCCAAAACCAAAAAATCGGTTTCGTGTGAACGTGTAAGAATACGAATCGTATCAATAATACTCTCTTCTTTAGGCAATAATTCTGATAATGGGCGTTGTATATCCCTCATAGCAGATAATTTTGTAATATTTTTCACATTTTTAAATGTATCTTTGATTTCCTGATTCCTAATACTACAATATCTAAAATTCCCTTTTCCCGGATCTGCCTCTTCGCTATGAAAAAAACCCAACTCTACATAATCAATACCTTTTCCCAAGGCAAATTTATATACTTTTTTTGCAAATTCATCACTATAGTACCAGCCAGTCTGATAACCCACTTCCCTCAGTGTGCAATCAAAAATTCTGACATTATTAATCATCTGTATTTCCTCCTGTTATCTTAATCCGATACAAATCGCTACCAGACTTTAGTTAAATCAATTCCGTCACTGCACTCTTCAACGTAGCAATCATATAGTCAAGCATTGTATGATTCATACCCGGGTATACCCCAATCCAAAAGCTATGCTTCATAATATGATTAGTCACTTCCAAAGAACCAACCTGTCTATATCCTTTTCCGGTTAATCTCATTTCATCAAAGCAAGGGTGTTTAATGAGATTGCCTGCAAACAACATTCTGGTTTGAACTCCATGACTCTCCAAATAGTCAACAACCCGATTGCGTTCAACCCCATCTTTACATGTAATCAAATAACCAAACCAGCTTGGATTCGAATCCTCACATGCCTTCGGTAATATGAATTTATCCTGCACTCCACTTAAGTGACTTGTTAAGTAAGCAAAATGTTCACGTCTCTTTTCCACAAATTCAGGAATCTTTTCTAACTGTGCGCACCCAATTGCGGCCTGCATATCGGTTGCTTTCAAATTATACCCAAAATGCGAATACACATACTTATGATCATATCCTCTTGGCAATTCTCCATATTGTCCTTCATATCGATGTCCACACTGATTGTCAACACCGGATGGACAACTGCAATCTCTACCCCAATCTCGCATAGAACGAATAATTTTGTGAAGTAAAGGATTGTTTGTATATACTGCTCCTCCTTCACCCATAGTCATATGATGTGGTGGATAAAAACTCGAAGTTCCAATGTCCCCAATTGTGCCTGTTTTATAAGCGACACCATTCAGTATATACTCTGAACCTAACGCATCACAATTATCTTCAATCAACCATAGTTTGTGTTTATCACAAAACTCTTTTACCGTCTTCAAATCAAAAGGATTGCCTAAAGTATGTGCCAACATAATTGCCTTCGTCTTTGAAGAATATGCTTCTTCTAACATATTCACATCAATATTATATTGAGGAATTGTCACATCCACAAACACCGGAACTGCACCATACTGTATAATCGGTGCCACCGTGGTCGGAAAACCACAAGCTACTGTAATGACTTCGTCTCCCGGTCTGATTTGTCTCTCTTTTAGCAATGGTGATGTCAAGGTCATAAAGCCTAACAAATTGGCAGAAGATCCCGAATTAACCAAGGAACAATATCGAATTCCAAGATACTTTGCTAATTTCTCTTCAAACTCTTTTGTGTATCTTCCGGAGGTCAACCAAAACTCTAACGAAGAATCCACAAGTTTCATCATTTCTTCCCTGTCATAGACACGCTTGGCATAAGCAATACGTTCTCCCATCTGATACTCACTTTGATTATGAAATTTATCGCAGTATTCACCAGCTAATTCAACCACATATCGTCTTGCTTCTTCTTCTGTCATTTGTTCAAACATTCAATAGTCCCCCAATCTGTCTATCCGTAACTTCTATCATATTCATACCGGTATAATATGCTTTATACCATTCCACCGTCTTTTGAACCGCCTCTTCCACTGTCCAAAATGGTTTCCAATCAAATGTATTCTTTAACTTCGTACAATCCAACTTCAAAAATCCTGCCTCATGCGGTCCACCGTCATGCTGATTCACCCACTTCACATCATCACCCCAGTATTGACAGAACAAATCAGCCAACTCCCCTGTTGTGATACAACTCTCATCATCCGGACCCACATTATAGCTCCCCTGTTTACTTCTGTCTTCATACTGCTCCTTCGCAATCAGCAAATATGTATATAAAGGTTCCAAAACATGCTGAAACGGTCGAATGGAATACGGATTACGCAATACAATATCCTTTCCTGCAATGACAGCTCTGTAACAATCCGGAACAATTCGATCCTTCGCAAAATCTCCACCACCAATAACATTACCGGCTCTTGCGGTAGATACTGCAACATCCATTTCGCCTAAAAAAGAACGAACATAACTGTGCGTCACCAACTCTGAGCAGGATTTGCTATTAGAGTAAGGATCATTCCCATTCAAATACATGTCTTCCGTAAACGGAATCTCTGTCTCATCATTTTGATACACCTTATCTGTTGTTACATTGACAAAAGAACGTACACAAGCATTCTTTCTTATGCACTCACATACATGTACCGTACCCATTACATTCGTCTCATAGGTATATAACGGATTCTGATAGGATTCCCTTACAATTGGTTGTGCGGCAAGATGAAATACTATTTCCGGCTGAAACTTCTCAAAAACCATACTCAATTCCTGAAAATCGCGTATATCACCTATATACGTATTCACAGATGAATTCTGTCCCAAAATCGTATAAAGTGCCGGAGTTGTTGGTGCCTCTAAACTATACCCTTGTACAATCGCTCCGAAACGCTGTAGCATCTGACACAACATAGCACCTTTAAAACCGGTATTTCCGGTCACAAATACCTTTTTATCCTTATAAAATTCGATTAGTGATTTTGCTTTATGGATTGACAAGATATACCTCCATCTGCATGTTTTGAATATATTGCGTATCCAAATGTTTCATCTCTGTTTCCGGTTCCAAATCTTCTAAAAATGCTATTATTTCTTCATACTGTCGAATCACTTCTTCCGAATCAGCCTGCTGAAGAATAACCTTCCAGTCATCAACAGTATACTCTTGTTCCGCGGATTGTTTTAGTGAAGCATCCAATATTACTATCACACCTTCGTCTTTTTTCTCTTCATATAACGCCTTTACATTCTCATATTCCCGATAATCTACCAATGAAAACATATCAGCATACATTAGAGTCGGAACCATTGTAGTCAATACCCACGAAGAATTTGTTACATAAATACAATTCTCATTCTTCACAATATCTTCAAATTTCGCATTTCCTTGCCTCTTGAATGCATATATCCCAGGCAAAGTACAATTGTAACAATTAACACCAACCAAAACAATACAAGCTATTAAAAGTATAATTTGTGACCTTTTTTTCTTTTTGAATATAATCAATGACAACTGATATATCAACGCCATTCCAATAATTGCCAATATCGGAAAAACATAAAATAAATACCTGTCTATCGCCGGTCCCATTGCATACACATATGAGGTTTCACCAACTACAAACATTTGTCCTATAATAGTTGCAAATAACAGTATATAGACCCAATTTGTTCTCCGCATAAGATAGCGCCATGTCCTACATGGATGTAAAAAAACAATTTTATTATACTTTACAAACTTTTTCATTCCCACTGTATCTCTCAATAAATAAAACAGAGGAATACATACTATCAATAGAAAAACCAACACTCCCAATACAATCGGCACAGTAGCGGATGCATACATGGATATTGAAATATTAAACATCTTTTTCATCATATAGTGAGATAAAATCAGAAAACGCATCGTGAAATTATAATCTGTATACGACGCCTCTGTACTAATCTTATTTTCTGTAACCTGAAACATGGCAGGAAAAATACTAACAGATAATATAAAAATTGCTAGCATAAAAAAACCGAACCCGAATGTCAATTTGTACTCTCTCTTAAACAAGAAAAATGCACATATGCAAAATGTCAATATTCCCATAAAAGAAACAACATAATAATGAGTCAGAAAACCTATTAGTGAAGCAACACCAATTGCAATCAAATTAAACTGAAGCAACTTGTGGTTTTCTTTGTATTTCTGCAAATATCTTAATATATTATATAAGATTATCATAATCAATGCTGTACACATAGCATACATTCTCAAATATACGTGTGTATCACGTGCACCCATACTAAATCCATACAATGCACAACAACAAAGTGCAAACACATCATTTTTTAACAATTTTGCCGTTTTGAACAGAAAAATCATGGTCACAAGAAATGATACAATATTAATGGAAAATGAAAACCATCTAGAATACTGTTCCGGAAAAAACGAACATATTGTATGTAATACCATACTGTGAAACGGAGGACTAAGATCTACAATCTGATTGTTGTATATAGACCCATACTGAAATCGTTCTCCATCGTTTACAACAATATAATCATTCAGTACCTGCGCATTGCTCCATTCATTGATATACAGCAGATTCCCTTGGTTATCCTGATAGATATCTTTCAGATTATAACTATTGGCAAATCCATAAGACCAGATTTCATCCGAATGATATCCTTCTTTCCAAAACTGAAAATAGCATATTATACTGATAAGTTGTATACAAATCATAATCGTTAATATAATATACACTCTCTTCTTACTACATTCTTCTTTCTTCATCACTATGTACTCCTTTGTTTCATCTTTATAACATAAACTCTGCCATTATCACATTGCTGACATCAATTCCTGCATCACTCAAAAAAATGTTCTCTTCTTTCTCTATCAACAATTCCTGATTCACATATTTTTGAATTATTTTTCCATAAACACTTTCTATTCCTACACCAAAACGTTGTTTGAATTCTTCCTTTGATACACCACTTGTACAACGAAGTCCCAAAAACATAAACTCTTCCATCTCGTCTTTTCGTTTCAGAAATTGTAAATCTTTATAATAATCTCTCACAAATTCCAAAAGTGCATTGTTCTCATATTGACGATATTTTTGTAAATTGGCATTATCTCCAGCATATGACAAGTCCATTCCTATACTCATTTCAAGCGTTTCTTCGAAACCCACATACACTTCATCTTCATAATAATGATAGGTATTAGTATAAGAATCTTCTCTCATTCCTTCGCAATTCGAAAATCTTCCGATATACTCATCCATATTCTCTACACCATGAAAACGAACTCGTTCACATTTCTCATCGTCAATCCTCACTTGAAGATAAGACGAGGCCCCCAAACCTATTCCCAAATACTCTCCACCAGTCCAGTAGACCAGATTATGCCGACATTCATATCCATGTTTAGCATAATTAGATATCTCATATCGATTATATTTGCTATTCCTAAGCAACATTTTGGTCTTAGCATATAATTGCCGATCCAATTCTTCTGACGGCAAAACATCTAACAACGCATCATTATCGTATAAAGGTGTTCCTTCTTCTACAATTAAACTATAAGCGGAAATGTGTTCCGGTTGCAACGCAACCACTTTTGCCAACGTTCTAAGGTAAGACTCTGTTGACTCCCCCGGAAGACCCGACATCAAATCCACGTTAATATTACTATATCCTACCTGTCTTGCATTACTGTATGCTGCAATAAATTGATCATAATTATGAACTCTTCCTAACAGCTTTAACAGTTCGTCATTGGCACTTTGCAATCCAATACTCAAGCGATTAATTCCTACTTTGCGATATACTGCCAATTTGTCCTTTGTAAGACTATCCGGATTTCCTTCTATGGTAATCTCCGCCTGTTCATCTACATAAAATACTCCTCGTATTGTTTCCATAACCAGCTCAATCAAAGATGCATCTATATAGGAAGGGGTTCCTCCACCAAAAAATATAGTTTTGATAACATACTCATTTGCAATCGACTTATAAGCCTTTATTTCCTTACAAAGTGCAGTTATATATTGCTTATGACTACTGTAACTACAGCCTGCAAAAGATAGAAAATCACAGTAATTACATTTCGCCTTACAAAATGGAATATGCACGTATATACTTAATTCTCTCTTCTTAGGGTTCTTCATTATTCCTCATCCAATTTCAACACACTCATAAATGCCTTTTGCGGAATTTCTACATTACCAATCTGACGCATACGCTTCTTACCTTCTTTTTGCTTTTCAAGAAGCTTTTTCTTACGGGTAATATCACCACCATAACATTTCGCCAGCACGTCTTTACGAAGAGCTTTCACTGTTTCTCTCGCAATAATCTTGCTTCCAATCGCAGCCTGAATCGGTATTTCAAACAAATGTCTCGGGATTTCTCCTTTTAATTTCTCGCACATTTTACGTCCGCGTTCGTATGCCGTATCTGCATGTACAATAAATGAAAGTGCATCCACTTCTTCTTTATTAATCAATATATCAAGCTTCACCAGATTGGAACGAACATAACCGTTCATTTCATAATCAAAAGAGGCATAACCTCGCGAACGGGACTTTAAGGCATCAAAGAAATCATATATAATTTCATTCAATGGCAAATCATACTTTAACAACGCTCTTGTCTCTTCTATATATTCCATACTCTTATACACACCTCGTCGTTCCTGACAAAGCTGCATAATCGCACCTACATAATCCTTTGTTACCATGATTTCTGCGGAAACAAATGGTTCTTCCATGTAATCAATCATGGATGGATCCGGTAAATTGGACGGATTCGTCAACTCAATCATTTCACCATCTGTTTTGTGCACTCGATAGATAACCCCCGGTGCTGTAGTAACTAAATCTAAATTATACTCTCTTTCTAAACGTTCCTGAATAATCTCAAGATGCAATAATCCCAAGAAACCACAGCGATAACCAAAGCCTAAGGCAATAGAAGTTTCCGGTTCATAGCTCAAAGCTGCATCATTAAGCTGAAGTTTCTCTAAAGCATCACGCAAATCAGGATACTTCGCTCCATCTGCAGGATACAACCCACAATAAACCATTGGATTTGCTTTCTTGTAACCCGGTAAAGCTTCTATACATGGATGATTGGCATCTGTTACCGTGTCACCTACCTGTGTTTCTTTTACATCCTTAAGACTCGCCGTAATATATCCTACCATTCCTGCCGAAAGTTCATCTTGCGGAATAAACTGTCCTGCACCAAAAATACCAACCTCTACGACCTCTACAGTTGCACCGGTTGCCATCATCTTAATCTGGGTTCCTTTGCGTACCGACCCATCAAACAAACGACAGAAAATGATAACACCCTTGTAAGCATCATACTTACTGTCAAAAATCAATGCTTTCAGGGATGCATCCGGATTTCCCAACGGTGCCGGAATCTTCTCTACAATCTGTTCCAACACATCTTCAATATTAAGACCTGTCTTAGCTGAGATGCGTGGTGCATCCATAGCCTCAATACCAATCACATCCTCAATCTCATTCGCCACACGGTCAGGATCTGCACTTGGTAAGTCAATCTTATTGATAACAGGCATAACCTCTAAGTCATTATCAATCGCCAAATATACATTAGCCAAAGTCTGTGCTTCAATTCCCTGTGCCGCATCCACCACTAAAATTGCACCCTCGCAGGCCGCTAAACTTCTAGAAACCTCATAGTTAAAATCCACATGTCCCGGTGTATCAATCAAGTTGAAAATATATTCTTCTCCATTCTTTGCCTTATAGACAATGCGGACAGCTTGCGCTTTAATGGTAATACCACGTTCGCGTTCCAATTCCATATTATCAAGAACCTGCGCTTGCATTTCACGATCTGTCAACAAACCGGTTTTCTCTATTATTCGGTCAGCCAAAGTCGACTTACCATGGTCAATATGTGCAATAATACTAAAATTACGAATTTTATTCTGATCTAAATGTGCCATTGTTATCTCCTATCCTTTCAAGATTCGCTCTTGCAAATCTTCCCACATGACCTAGTCATACAAAGTAGAGTATAACACATTATTTCTTTTGACTCAACACTTTATCCAGTATTGCTGCCAATGGCTCCATAGCATTTTTTTCTTCCTCCAAAGTATTATTTTGTGCTCCCACTTCTATCAATGTAGCTTTTGGCATTATATGCAGATTATATCGAAGACTACGCACATATATCTTTCGCACATAATCGCCATAGTGTTCTTTTCCGGTCAAATACATTTGGAAACTAAAAGCAAGATTCGTAAGTTTGTTAGGATTTTCCAAATATGCAATTTCCCCATTCATGCTGGAACGACTCACTCCATTTAAGAACATAATCTTTGCGGTTTTCTTCCCATTAATTTCTGTAACCAAGCGAGTGTCTTCATCCACGCCATCTCTATGTAAATCAATCACTACTTCTATCGAAGGATTTTCCTTTAGAATTTTTGATACTCCGTTATAGGAATTCTCATATGCTTTACTGCGATCTAGCACCCCATCTATCATATCATAGGTGGTCGTATCATGATAAACTGCTATTCCATATTGCTCTTCTAATAATTTTGTCAGATATGCTCCCACACCAACAATCGTATCTTCCTGATACCCTTCTCTGCTATCTACAAACGCCTCTGATGCATGCGTATGATAAATTAATATTTTATATTCATTATTCTTTTTAGCTTCTGCTACTGACTCACTTTTCAAACCCTCCACTTCTAAATTTTGATCCAACAAATTTGTAAGACTTAATTCTTCTTCTGTCATATGCGTATTGGCATCCACTACAAATATATGGCTTAATAAAAAATCAGGATTGTTTATCTGTTCCATTGTAAAAGTTGTCCCACCAACACCATCCGCCAATGTTGTAACATTATCTTTCAATTCATTCATTTTTATCTTCTCACTTTGTTCTTCTAATGTAACAATATCACCATTAACCGGTAATTCTCCTTCATCCTCATAAAACCAATCCGGCACATCATAGGTGGTAGCATAATCTATCTCTTTTTTTCCATATTCCTGCTCATATGTAAGTAGCGGTACCATCTGCGATGTTGCCTCAAAGAAAATGTCCTTTTCTTTTATTGGTTCCTTTACCATCAGCCATACTAACAGCAAGATACATACCACTACGCGAGGTTTATTCAGTTTTCCTGTTTCCATATACATATTTTTTCTCATAGTATTATTGTATTCCGGAAACAATTCATATATTCCTAAATTAAGTTAATACAGCTTGATTAATCGCTTCAGAAATCGTATAACTAATCCTTTTTACTGCCTCATCAATATCCTTTGGAGTCACAAACATATTTTCCAAATAAGGGGTTACCATTTCACAAGCCAACTGATAACGTTCCTCATCATTAAATTTCTTTAACACATTCTTAGTTGACTGCTTACCAATTGCATTTACCATTAAGTCCATTGCATCATTGACAATTGTCGGAACGGAAATCACCGTTGGCACACCAATCGCCAAAACCGGTACTCCCACACTGTCCTTATTGATTGCATTACGATGATTTCCTACACCTGACCCCGGTGTAATACCTGTATCCGCTAACTGAATCGTCTTATTTAATCGATCTGAATTTCTTGCTGCCAATGCATCAATTACAATAATTAGCTCTGGTTTAATTTCTCTCGCCAACGCCTTCAAAATCAAAGCAGCTTCCATCCCCGTCTGCGCCATAACCCCTGGGGCAATCGCACTCATCTCTACACTTTCTGAAATAATCCCTTCATTTAGTAAATGTCTTGTCACATAAAGATTATCAATCACATATGGACCTAACGCATCCGGTGTCACCTCACGATTCCCAAGACCTGCCACCATAATTTTTTTCTTATTTCCTATAAACTGCTTTAAGTTTTTTACCAACACTTCCGTCATAGGTTTATGAAACCCCTCATCAAACTCTCTTAAATGTTCACTTTCCAATGTAATATATGTTCCGATAGGCTTTCCTAAGCACATTGCCCCTTCATCATTTTCCACTACAATTCGTACTTCTTTAATATCCGTATCACCATTGTTTTTGGTCATTACATGCACACCCGTTATTGGTTCTTCACGC
Organism: Lachnospiraceae bacterium; assembly: GCA_017395635.1. Classification (GTDB taxonomy): domain Bacteria; phylum Bacillota; class Clostridia; order Lachnospirales; family Lachnospiraceae; genus CAG-590. Next base: position 115,453 of record JAFQOE010000047.1, read on the forward strand.
TGTATATCCTCTTTCATTTCTACCGCAAGGTCCGTTCTTCCACGCATCGTTGTACTCCTTTCCATATACTTCTCTCTAAATCTTAACCAATTTTTTCTTCTCCTATACACCTACACTCAGACTCAATTTATAGAAATTTCCCTGACTTTCAAAAACGAACGAAAATCCTGTTGGGATTGTGAAAGAACACATATAGTAGAATTTTTCGTTCTCTGAATATCAGGGAGATTTTGAAAAAAAGGAATTGACAAAATGTGGTTTGTCGATTATTATAGACGAGTATGTTTACATTAGATTGTCCGTGTCCGGTTTTAATGTAAAACCATAACATAAACATTTAACATTGAATGGAGGTGTCCACGTTGGCAAATATCAAATCTGCAAAGAAGAGAATCAAGGTAATCGAGACTAAGACTATGAGAAACAAGATGGTAAAGTCTGAGTTAAAGACTGTTATCAAAAAGCTTGAGGCTACTATCGCTGCTGGTGATAAGGCTGCTGCTGAAGAGCAGTTAAAGCTTTGTACATCTAAGATTAGTAAGGCTGCTACTAAAGGAATTGTACACAAGAACACAGCTGCTAGAAAAATCTCTCGTTTATCTGCTGCCGTTAACAAGATGGCATAATACATTCGTATTGATTTTAAGATAGACATGAAAAAGGACCGCTTAACCCACGGTCCTTTTATTGTACCTTTCTATTTGCCACTAAATTCCACAATCAATAATTCCACCCCAACGATATCCCTAATGATTCCCATTTTGATTTCCTGATCTGTCTTAGAACATCTCTCCAACATTTCCTTTAATTCAGAATATTGGTAAACAGAAGCTTGATTCATATATTTTTTAACGGTAAACGGAGGTATTCCGCAAAGTGATGCAATGGATTTTCCATCTTTACCACTATCCCTCAATGCTGCAATCTGCATTAGAATATTATAATGTCTGGTTAATAAACTTAAAATCTGCATTGCCGGTTTGCGAAGTTCCAGTAAATCACGATACAATTTCAATGCTTTCTTTTGATTACGAGCACCGATAGCATCTAGCATATCAAACATTTTATCCTCTGCTTCATCCAGACAGACTGCATTAATATCTTCAATCGTTATATAATTCCTATCTGCACAATATGAAAACAGCTTCTCTAACTCATTTTTTAACAGGAACATCTCTGTACCCATATGTTCAATCATATAGAAAACAGCTGCATCTTCTATATTTTTATCTTCGTCTGTACAAAGCTTCTTAATCCATGAAATAAGCATTTTGTCACTAGGCATTGTTAGTTCTGTTACATAACCATTCTTTTTAAACCATTTGTATAAACTATTTCTTCCATCTACTTCCTCTTCTACCATAATAACAACCGTAGAATCCGGAAACTTCTCAAAATGTTCACTTACACCTTCAGAAGACTTTTTCAACAAACCGGTATTTTCTAATACTAACACCCTATGTTCCGAAAAGAATGGCAAAGTCTCTCCTGTCTCATAGATATTGGATAAATTCGGATTATGACCTTCCACATAGTAATAATTCATAGTATCTTCTATATCTACCAAAGCCTTAGAAAGCTTCTCTTTATATTGTTTTTTTAAATATCCTTCACTTCCCATCAACAAATAAAACTGCTGAAATGCATTATTCTTAATGTCCTGATTAATACGGTCCATTTCAAATCTCCTATTTATATATCATTGCAAAAATACATCAACAAAATACTCTATTCCATCTGTTTCTATGGTAATTGCTCCACTATCTTTTGTCAAATATATCTTTCTTGTATATTGCCTTAATCTCTCCATTACTTCTTTGGAAGGATGACCATAACGATTTCGCTCCGCAACTGATATACACGCAATTGCAGGCCTTAGTTTTCTCAAAAAAGCATCCGATGTAGAGGTCGCCGAGCCATGATGTGCCACTTTAAGTACCTCCACAGTATCTGTTATATCATTCAATATTGATTGTTCTGCTTCTACATTCAAATCCCCTGTCAGCAACATATCAAAATCACCATAATTCATCTGTAACACGATGCACCCCTCATTCTTATCCTCATATATTTGTTGCAACGGATTCAAACACTGAAACAAAACTCCATCCAATTCAAGAAAATCACCTTTTTTCATATAATATACTGCACAACCTCGTTTTTTCGCTAAATCCACTAGCTCCAAATATGCTTTATCCGGATTGGAAATTGCAGGAAACACCATATTATCTACTTCAATCAGTTCATCTTCTAACAATTCCTTAACGCCACTATAGTGATCACTATCGCTATGAGTCACAAAGAGATAATCTATCGTCGCCGCACCATAATATTTCAATCCATTTTTCAACACATATTGACCAATACGATTTTTCGAGCTACTTCCACCATCTATCAACACATGTCTCTGATATTTGGTACGGATATAAATAGCATCACCTTGTCCCACATCAAACATGCATATTTTTACCTGTGTCGGCAACAAAAACACACCAAATGATAACATTAATAATACAAGGAAAACCTTAGATACTCGCTTACAATTTCCGTACGAAAAATATACTCCTATCGCTAAAAAAACATAATACAATACGATCCACCAAACTTCCGGCTTTCCTGTACATAGAGTATGTCCCGGCAACCGTTCCATAACACAACACAACATTTCATAAAATGCAAATATGCCATCTGCAATATACGCCGGTATCAAAGCTAAGCCTACTGAAAAAACACCTATCACACCACAAAAAATCAGCATCGCCAATAAAATATTCATAAGCGGAACTACAATCACATTTAAAAATATACTGTATAAAGGTATCTCATAAAAATGATATAGCATTATAGGTGTCAAAACTAACTGGACACTAATACTGACAAACAATCCGTCTAAACATTTAGGAATTTTGGTACTCCATTGCTTCCACATAGGGTGTATCAGCACAATTCCCAAAACTGCACCAAATGACAACAAAAAACCAACCTGTGTAATTTGATATGGATTATTCACCAACATAATGAGTAATGCAAGTGCAACAGCCGTCAAACCATCATATTTCCGACCGAAAACATCCGCTCCAATAGACATTACTAACATAATTACTGCCCTATAGGTAGCACCGGAAAGCCCTGTCATTACGCCATAAGAAACAATAAATATTACTCCTATACTTGCCGCAATCGAAAAACTTCCCGTTAATCTTCTCAAACATTTATACAAGGTTCCTCCTATCATGGCGATATGCAAACCGGATATTGCAATCAAATGTGCAATACCATTCCTTTGATATAACATCTTAATATCTGCATCTAAATTTTTCTTATCCCCCAAGACCATAGCAGTTGCCAGAGATGCTCGCTTATCATCAAACAAATCTGAAAACACCTTTGCCAAATTCCCCTGTACTTTATCCAAATAGTCTCGCCACAAAATCAAAGCTGTATCCACTCGCACAAGCTTCGCTTTTTCTAACGACAACAGGATTCCATTTCCGTATTTATAAGACATCTCATCATAACCACCAGGGTTGCTTGATTCTGAAAACTTCCTTACAACCCCTTCTCCTTTAATAGAGCTACCTAATTTCAAATAATAATCTTCCTGGAAATATATCTGTGCTTTTACTGTTATGTTCTCTCCATTCAACCTCTTTAATTTCACGATATAAGAAGTATCATAGGTTGTTTCTTCTTTTTTCAACACTTTGCCTTCAAACAAAACATTGGTTCCTGATTGTATATCACACACATTTGCTATTCTATTCCAGGAATGCATACAAAAAACGCCCAAGAAGAAACAGACCGCTCCTACTATCTGTAGAACCCATCTCTTCTCACGGCGTCGATTAATCACAACATATATCAAAAAAGCAACTCCCAGAAAACCGACCATATATATTGAACATCTCTTATATAAAACCTCTCCAAGTATGAACAAGATTACCCAATATAAGATTGGTCTTTTCAATTATTCATCTGCCTCCTATTCTACCAAGTCCAAATTGCGTTCAAAAATACCATCAAAAGGCATTGTTTCACGGAAAAACTGTAATTTCTCTCCATTTTTCAAAAACTGCACCTTTGATACATTCGGTAATTCTACCAGCGAATTAACCACAGAATACACAATAACATCATTTTTAAGTGGATTGGCAGTATCATAAAATTCTTCACTTAAATCTACATAACAAATACCATTGTTTACAGAAATATTATTAATTTTAATTTCATCCGAAAGCGTTGCCATATAGCCATCTTCTTCCGGCCCTTCAATCAATGATTCTACTACCAGTCTCGCAAGTGATGTGGTATTAGAAATTTCCACCGTCTGTTGATATTCTTTCAAAAGTTCACCAGTCTCATTTGCAAAATATAATACAATTGTTCCCGTCTGTTTATATCCACTTTTATCACCAAAATTCATCGTAAAAGAATCTCTGTCAAAGGATTCCACAATTGTAGCTGTTTCCGGATCCTTATTGGCCAAATCTTTTAACGAAATGCTGACGGACTCCACTTCTTTCAACTGCAAAATCGTCCATGCCACACAAGTCTTAAAAAACATCAAACTTTCCGCATTCACAGAATCATATAAGATATTAAACGAAATTCTAACACTGTCTTGAACATCATCATATTCCGCATGCAAATATGTGATACCTGCAGGTATCGGCGTTTGATACTCCGCAGCAGCATTTTCATGGACCATATATTGCACAATACTACGCACTACATCAGCAGTTTCACCACGTTGTAATGTATATGCTACCGGATATAAATCCGTTTTATCTGTATTGACAAAAAATACATATATCTGATTCTTTTTCAATGTAGGAAGTTCCTGTTCTTCTACTGTTTTCGCCGAACATGCAGTTAACACTATTGCAAATAAGAAGAACACTAGTCCTTTTATCTTTTTCATCCTAATCACCTTCTGTCATTACACATTATATCTTTCTAACTTATATACTTCAAAGGGATTCGCACAGTAAATGTTGTTCCTTCACCTGGTTGCGAATACAACTTAATCGCACCCTTATGCATCAAAATCGCATTACGTGTAATCGCAAGACCCAATCCCGTTCCACCGGTTTCTCTGCTTCTGGCTTTATCTATACGATAAAAACGCTCAAATATCTGAGATTGACAATCCTCAGGTATTCCAAGACCATTATCCTGTACCTTAACATAGAAAAACTTATGGTCAGCATTCAAGGATACATGTACATTACCACCTTCATTGTTATACTTAACAGCATTTTCAATCAAATTTGAAAATGCCAAAGAAAGTTTCACTTCATCAATTTCTCCTACTACTTCACGAAAACTTTCAAATACTAATTCAATATTACGCTTTGCCGCCAGTGGCTTAATACGCTTTAGCAACAACTCTAATAAGGCATTAATATTAACTTGTTCAATATTCAATTCCGCAGCTTTTTTATCCATCTTAACCAAAGTCAACAAATCATTAATGATCTTTGTTTCACGGTCAATTTCTTCCACCATATCAGACATGAATTCACGATACATTTCATTTGGCACCTCTTCCTGCATCAACAGAGAATCCGCCAAAACCTTCATAGAAGTAATAGGTGTTTTTAATTCATGCGAGACATTTGATACAAATTCCTGTCTGGACTCCTCTAGCACACGCATTTTTTCAATCAATGCATTAAAAGAATCCGTAAGATCTGTCAATTCATGAAAACGAACCACTCCCTCAATCGTATCCAAATGCCCCTCTTTCAAGGCAGCCAACTGACGACTCAATCTCTTAATTCCCAAGACGCTAATGTACGCAATAAACCATGCTGCAATAATAGAAAGTAGCGAAAACAAAACATGCAACACGTGAACTTGTGTTGCAATATATTCATTGGTGTCTTCAATGTCCTGTAATGAAACAGTAGCAATCATAGCACCATTCACTACTTTGTTAGTATTCACAATAGGAACAATTATCTCGGCATAATTATCAACCATACGAACGTTCCTATCCTTCTCACCACGCATCACACGGAACACTTCATCATAAACCATATAGTTACCTTGATCAATTGTATATGTATCCTTCACAATCTGATACTTCGAATCAATTACTAGAATACGTCCTTCCCATACATTGGCAAGCTGATCAATTTCCACATTCAAATTGTCTTGTGATGATTCAATTATAAATTGATTAATTAATATCTGGTTACCTAGAATGCTACACTGATTCTGTACCAATAGAAGTTTCTCTTCTATCGTCTTATTGTTATAGGCACCCTGTAATAATTGACCAAACAAAATTATTATTATCTGCGATAACAATAGAAAAGAAACAAAAATCAACACCCTAAGACTTCGAAATGGATTGGTTTTCTTCTTACTTTTTAAAATAGTAACCCACTCCCCACTTTGTTTGAATATATTTTGGATCCCCTGGGGTCGTTTCAATCTTCTCACGCAATCTACGAACATGTACATCTACTGTACGACCATCCCCAAGTGCATCACTTCCCCATACTTCTTTGAGTAAGTCATCTCTCGAATAAATCTTATTTGGATGAAATAACAGCAAGGTAAGAATATTAAACTCTTTGGCTGTCAAATTAATCTCTTTTCCTGCAATCGACACACGACGGCTATCTAATTCAATCGTCATCTCACCTTCCACTAACCGTTTCGGAGCCGGGTTAGCAGGTGCTTTTTTCTGATTTCTACGAATGATTGCCTTGATACGCGCTTTTACTTCAAGAATATTAAAAGGTTTGGTAATATAATCATCCGCACCATATTCAAGACCTAAAATCTTGTCCATATCATCACCCTTTGCAGTCAACATGATAATTGGCACATCAGAAAACTCGCGAATAGACTGGCACACCTCAAATCCGGAAAGTCCCGGCAGCATAACATCTAACAGAATAATATCAAAATCATTATTCTTTGCTAATTCCAGTGCTTCTTCACCATCATAAGCTGCAGTAACTTCCATCTCATCCTGCTCTAAAGAAAACTTAATTCCTTTAACAATCAATTTTTCATCATCAACAACCAAAACCTTTTTCATCCTTACTCTCCTCTATATGCAAAGATACTTTATACCTTTATTAAACTCTTGATTTTATTAAATACACCTTCTTTGATACCAGGAATATCCATCAATTCCTCTATTGTTTCAAATGATCCATGTTCTTCCCGATATTGAATGATAATATCCGCCTTAGACTCACCAATTCCAGGTAATGTCATCAGCATATCTTTGTCTGCTTGATTAATATTCACTAATCCATCTTCTACTTCATCATTCGATGTAGCTTCATAAAGACTTGGAACATAGATTGTTTGACCATCTTTTACCTGCTCTGCCTGATTCAATGCTTCCGGTCTGGCATCATCGGTAACACCTCCTGCCATTTCCAAAGCCTCACAAACACGAGCCCCAACCTTTAATGAATAAACACCTGGTTGTTCGACACAACCACATACATAAACATACACTAAAGAAGCCTCTTGTGTAGTTGTTGCTATCGCTTCTTGTTCTGTATTCACAGAATAATTAGCTGATGATGTATTCTTTTCTGCCGTCATCACTTCACCTTGCTTCGAACATCCAATCAAACAAGATACTCCTAGCACCAATAGTAAAATAATTATATTTTTCAATTCGTCACACTCCTAACTATAGATATCTCCATAATAGTAGCGTGCCCCTTAATAAAATGAAATTTAGATACTGTTTCATCATACCTAATTTTCATTTAATTTACAACCATTTTGCGTATGTTTATCTTTTCTTAAGGTTTAAAACTTTTATAGTAAAAACACTCTATTTATTAACACTTTGCACAAAAAAATGTTTTTCATTCATATAAAAACACTATGGTATTAGACTCTATTTACTTTTCCCATTTAAACAGAATAATTCCACAGATTGCAATAACAATCCCAAGTAACTTTGTCCATGAAAACTCTGTCTTTTCTATACCAAACAATCCAAACAATTCAACCAGATATCCAACCAACACTTGTGTAATCACTATTGCTAAAGTTGCTTGTGCCGGACCCAATGAGGACATACTCTGTATTACCGTAAATGTAATAAATGCTCCTATAATACCACCGCAAAGCATATATTTGTGCTCAATCTTAAACAAATCCCCCACTGAGACTTTACCCATTTCCGAAAACAGATAAAAACCCACACAAACTAAAAATCCTGTAAGCTGAACAAAACTATTGGTCAGCCATGGTCCTGTTTCCTTTGTAACTCCAGTGTTGAAAACACCTTGAATTGCCATCAACGCACCGGATAACATTGCAATCAAAAAGCCCCACATACGACATTCCTCCATCTTCTATAATTTGTAGGATTATATTTTGTAACTGTAAGCATCTTATCAGTTACATTTTCTGTCATAGTATATGAGACTTTTCAACTATTTTATTCAATTACTCTATCTTTTCTTCCATTGTTTGTTGTAGCAGATCTAATTGTTCTTTTGCATTTTTACCCGACCATATTTCATCAAAAGCGATTCCACTTTCCGATAAATAATCTCCTAAAACCATAACCTTTGGCACCGACTTTGAATTCAAATACTGCGCATAAACCACAGCCTGCATCGAATCAAACTTATCTTTTTGATTCACAACCGGAAGTTTTCCATTTCCATCATACTGTGACTTGGCACAAGTAAGACTTAAATACATTCCAAACATATTACCCAAGGCTGTATTCTCGCCATATGGATTTACAAACGCACTATAGGTAGTTGAAAATGTAGTAGATGACATATCTTGCGTCAAACTAGGCACATAAGACACTTGATAATTCGTAGTTACTGACTCTGTTACACTTTCCGATTCAGTTTCATCACCACTATTTTCGGTATTTTGTTCTACTTTATTTTCATTGACTGCCTGCATCTCATATAAAGTAGGTAAAATATCGGACTTGCAAAGCCCCAACACTAATGTACCATCTTTAATACGATTCGAAATAGTATCATGAGAAATATTATTTTTATTCATCCACAAGTATGCACTTAAAGATTGAAAGTATTCCATAGCCGCAATACAATTCTCATTATTTACCTTGAACTCTTTTGGAGCATCACCATTTTCTCCAAACAAATTGGCATAAGACGCAATAAACATAGAGTTTATATATGGATCTGCCACATCCCAACGGAATATCGCTTTTGTGGATCCTGTGTCCTCGTATTCGTCCAAGAAAGTCAATATATCATCAATTGAGGCTGGAGCTGTTTGTAACAAATTCGCATCATACACAAGACAATATGTATCAAAATATAACGGATAACCATATTGTTTCCCCTGATACGTAATTGCCCCTTTTGCCACTTCCGGATAATTCTCACTCCAAAATGCATCATCAAACCAATCATTTTCTTCTGCCATGCCACTTTCTGTAGCAAGCTGAAGTTGATCATTTCCCAATAAATATACATCCGGACCTTCACCTTTTTGATTTGCCTGATTCATGTCTTCAAACAAGTTAATCCCGTCATAATACAAAAGAGTAACCTTGACAGAATATTCTTTTTCAAATTGCTTTGCGGCACTTTCCAACCATGTTTGATCCGTTTTACTGGTATACCAACAAGTTAAAGTTTCTGCTTTCGCCTGTTCCTTCCACTGCCCCATAAGCATTTCATAACTGATTGGTTGCTGTTTCGTAGCACCTTCCTTTGATTGCTTCATTTCACAACCAGACAACAAACCACATAACAACACAAATACAAGCATGAATACTATTCTCTTTCTATTCATTGCATACCTCTGCTTTCTAAAGTAAATGCCATATCTTCTCTTCACAAATCAGAGAAACAAGAGCAAATAATTCGTTAGAATAATGGCTCATTAAGAATTGCTGTTCCAATACCCTTCTCAGTAAAGAACTCTAACAACAGACAATGCTTTACGCGACCATCTAATATATGCACTCTTGAAACTCCCTGTTCAATTGCTTCAATACAATTTGTAAGCTTAGGAAGCATTCCTCCACCAACAATACCTTTGTTGATAAATTCTTTTGCTTCCGAAATATGCATCTCAGAAATCAAGCTAGACTTATCATTTGGATCCATAAATACACCTTCAATATCAGTAAGGAATACTAACTTCTCCGCTGAAATTGCTTTTGCTACTGCACAAGCCGCATCATCTGCATTAATGTTATAACTTTCAAATTCTTCTGATGAACCAATTGGTGCAATAACCGGAATAAAATCATTCTCTAATAAAGTATCCAATAATTTGGCATTAACCGACTGCACTTCTCCTACAAATCCAATATCCTTACCACCCGGAAACTTTTTGGTTACAGTCATAAGTCCGGCATCCTTTCCACTGATACCTACGGCATTCAAACCAAGTTTCTGCATCATCTGTACAAGACTTTTATTCACCTTAGAAAGTACCATTTCAGCAATTTCCATGGTTTCTGCATCTGTCACACGTAAACCATTGATAAACTCCGGCTCTTTACCAATCATCTCTACCCATTTACTGATTTCCTTACCGCCACCATGTACGATAATTGGCTGCATGCCAATCAACTTAAGTAAGGCAACATCCTTAATTACATTAAGTTTCAAATCCTCGTCTAACATAGCACTTCCGCCATATTTTACAACTACTTTCTTACCGTTAAATTTTTGAATATATGGTAACGCTTCAATCAGTGTTTGTGCCTTTTCAATTACTTTATCCATATCCTGAATATTATTTGTCATAATGTATTCCTTCTTTCTATTCTTTTCATTAATATTATGGGAACATCGGTGCAAGCTCTAATCCCATGGTTTCCGGCAATCCGAAAATCAAGTTCATATTCTGTACCGCTTGACCGGCAGCGCCTTTCACAAGATTATCAAGCGCACCCATCACAACAATACGACCTGTACGTTCATCAATCTTGAAGTTCACATCTACATAATTGCTTCCTTCTACCCAACGAGTTTCCGGACAAACATCTTTATCAAGTACACGCACAAAATGTTCATCCTTATAATACTTGTCATAAATCGCCTTGATTTCTTCATAGGTGTACTGTTTTGTAAAATTACCGTAAGCAGTAACCAAAATACCTCTGTTCATTGGCACCAGATGCGGAGTAAAGTTCAAAAGGATTTCTTTACCACAAGCATAACCTAACTGCTCTTCAATCTCTGGTGTATGACGATGACTTGTAACACCATATGCTTTAATATTCTCATTCACTTCACAATACAGGTTGTTAATCTTCGCACCACGTCCGGCCCCGGAAGTTCCTGACTTAGCATCAATGATAATGCTATTCGGATCAATAACACCTTCCTTTACCAATGGATAAAGCGAAAGAATAGAGCAGGTTGTATAGCAACCTGGATTTGCAACTAATCGTTTTCCTTTAATATCCTCTCTGTTAATCTCACAAAGACCATATACAGCTTCTTTTATGTACTCTGGTGACTTATGTTCAATTCCATACCATTTCTCATAAACAGAAACGTCCTTAATACGGAAATCTGCACTCAAATCAACTATCTTAACCTTAGATAAAATCTCTTCATTTACCAAAGAGGCACAAAGACCTTGTGGTGTTGCAGTAAAAATGACATCTGCTCTCTCTGCCAACTCTTCCATGTTGTCATCCAAGCACTTAGCATCTACTATTTCAAACATATTACCAAACACTTCATAATATTTCTTATCGATATAACTTCTAGAACCATACCATACAATCTCTGCTTCTTTATGTCCTAATAATAGTCTTACTAATTCTTGTCCTGCATATCCGGTAGAACCGATGATACCTACTTTAATCATAGCTTTATCCTTCTTTCATTCTTATAGTCTTGATAATCATTTCTTCTAAAATCCAATCTAATATTATAGCACTGTTTTCTACTTATGTATAGTGAAATCAAGGGGTTTTATAATTTGTTTTCTCTATACCTTAATAAGATTTTATAATTATACATATTTTATGCATATTATGCAATATATAATTTAATATTTTTACATCTACCCAATTCTCACTCTCAAGTCTTCCTTACAAAAGCACTAGTAATTATATAGAAAAATACTTACAGAATATTATTCATAATATTTGAAAAAGTATCTTGCATATTATTCCTATTAGTTGTATATTAGTCAGTAGGATTTCAGTCACGAACAGTTGAAATCATTTTTACACATTTATTAAGGAGGATTTCTTCAATGAAAGAAAAAGTTATCTTAGCTTATTCCGGCGGTCTTGATACAACTGCTATTATTCCTTGGTTAAAGGAAAACTATGACTACGAAGTAATCTGCGTATGTATCGACGTTGGACAGGAAAGCGAATTAGAAGGATTAGAGGAAAGAGCAAAAGCGTCTGGCGCTTCTAAGTGCTATATCTTAGACGTAGTGGATGAATTCTGTGATGATTATATCGTTCCATGTGTACAGGCTGGTTCTGTATACGAGAACAAATACTTATTAGGTACTTCAATGGCTAGACCATTAATTGGTAAAGTATTAGTGGATATCGCTCACAAAGAGGGAGCTACTGCTATCTGCCACGGTGCAACAGGTAAGGGTAACGATCAGGTACGTTTCGAGCTTGCAATCAAAGCATTCGGACCAGAACTTAAGATTATTGCTGCTTGGAGACAAGATTCATGGACAATGAACTCTCGTGAAGAAGAGATTGAATATTGTAGAGCACATGGTATTGACTTACCATTCTCAGCAGATTCTTCATACAGCCGTGACCGTAACTTATGGCACATCAGCCACGAAGGTCTTGAATTAGAGGATCCTGCATGCGAGCCAAACTATGATCATTTATTAGTTCTTGGTACATATCCTGAGAAAGCTCCTAATGAGGCTGAATATGTTACATTAACATTTGAAAAGGGTGTTCCTACTTCTGTTAATGGTAAAGAAATGAAGGTTTCAGATATCATTCGCGAATTAAACCGTTTAGGTGGCAAACATGGTGTTGGTATCGTAGACATCGTTGAGAACCGTGTAGTTGGTATGAAGTCACGTGGTGTTTATGAAACTCCAGGTGGAACCATTCTTATGGAAGCACACAATCAGTTAGAGGAGTTAATCCTTGATCGCGAGACATTAGCATTTAAAAAGACAATCGGTGACAAATTTGCTGATGTTGTATACGAAGGTAAATGGTGGTCACCACTCCGTGAAGCTTTACAGTCATTTATAGAATCTACACAGGAGCGAGTAACAGGTGAAGTAAAGTTAAAGCTTTATAAGGGTAACATCATCAAAGCTGGTACTACTTCTCCATATTCATTATACTCTGAGTCTTTAGCAAGCTTCACAACCGGTGATTTATATGATCACAGAGATGCAGAAGGATTCATTAACTTATTTGGTCTTTCTACAAAAGTTCGTGCAATGCTTGATGCTGAGAGAAAGTAATTACATCATACATACAAAAGGGTCTGTGAAATTCACAGACCCTTTTGTTGTTGTGCTGACAACCCCTTTTCACCTTACTTTCATTTCATTTTAATTGTCACAGTTGCTTTTTTATCACTACCATCTGTCGCTATAGCCGTAATCTTAACCTTCTTTCCTTTTCCTGCTTTTTTCGTCTTTACTTCACCTTTTGAGGATACTGTTGCATACTTTGTATCACTACTCATCCATTGTAATTTCTTATTAACAGATTTTCCGGTTGTTGTTATCGTTGTTTTCAATTTAACAGAATGACCAGCTTTAACCGACTGAACTTTGCTACCTTTAATAGCCACTTTCTTTACAGCATGCCTCATGATCATAATTGTATAAGTCGCTTTTACAGCACCGTCATCTGTTGCCGTAGCTGTAATGGTAACTTTTTTTCCTATTCCTTTTTTCTTCAAAGTCACTATTCCCTTTTGGTTTACAGATGCATAGTTCTTATTACTGCTTGACCATATTAATTCCTGATCACTTTCATTCGAAGGAGTAACTTTCGCAGTTAATTTTACTTTCTTTCCTGCTGCAATTTTCTTCGAAATCCCGGTAATTTTTATATTTTCAATATAAACCGTATCATCCTCTTGAACATTATCCTTCTCATTCTCATCATCAAAACCTACAACCTTAATTGAAACGACTACCTTCTTTTCGATATCATTTTCTTTGTATGTAATAATTAATTCTTTTACACCTTCTCCTGTCATATCAATCTCCAACAAATTTGTCGTATAGTCTTTAACTACTACTTCACTACCATCACTATAGACAGCTATTATTACCAAATCATCTAAGGTCAGTTTTTCATCTTTCTTATAAGTAAGTTTTTCCTTTTTTACCTTGATAGTAGTCAGTATTTTTCCCGGTTGTTCTGGTTCTCCCGGCTGCTCTGTCTCTCCAGGCTGTTCTGTCTCTCCAGGCTGTTCTGTCTCTCCAGGCTGTTCTGTCTCTCCCGGTTGCTCTGTCTCTCCAGGCTGTTCTGTCTCTCCAGGCTGTTCTGTCTCTCCCGGTTGCTCTGTCTCTCCAGGCTGTTCTGTCTCTCCAGGCTGTTCTGTCTCTCCAGGCTGTTCTGTAGTCGTCTCTGACGCCTGCGATACCTCTATCTCTACACTTGTTGTTTTTGTTACACCACCTTCTGTATAACTAACAACAATTTCCTTTGTTCCCTTCGTTGTCATGTCTATATTTTGTACATTCGTTTCATAGACGATTACTTTACTCTCTTCTCCCGTATTATATACCGCTGTCACTGTTATATCATCAACATTCAGTTTTTCTCCTACTTCATAAACTGTTTTGATTTTCTCTACTTTAATGTTCTCTAATACTTTCGTTGGATATGTAATCTCATTAGAATTTCCATCGCTGCTTACTGTACCTGCATATAACCATACATCGGTTTTTGATAAATCCAAATGAAGCACAGGACACACCACATATCTATTCGTATCTACATATCCATCATTATATATTTCACCATTCAAACCCACAAAATATACATTATTTGTATATGTATCACCTGGTGTACGCAAAAACCACCAATTCTTCTCCCCTGCAGGATTCGTATTGACACTATGCCACTTTGCTGCACTACCTCCAGCACCAACATAAGCAGTATTCACTCGTTCTCTAGCCTTATCCTGATTCCTATCTGAAGAAAATCCATAAGCCGGATTCACAGCCTCACTATAAGACAACAAATAAATCTGGTCTTCCGTTGAATTACCACCATTAGCAGTATCCGGTTCAACAACCGTTTTTATGATTGCATTTCTCTCATCCTTTGAAAAAGCTCGAAGCTTAAAGTTATCATACAAATAATTCGTACCAGCTGCATTCTCACTAGAACCATAGCCATTCAACCAACTTCTCATAGTAGATGTTTCCCATGTAATGCTTTCAAATTCAACATAATATCTCCACGCATCCAAACAACAATCCGACATCAAAAATGCATCGTCCCCATCAACAGAGAGCACTCTCCACTTAATTGGATCCTTTGTCTGTCCGGTTGCATCGGATTGCGGATAATTACCGAAATACACACAATCCCATGTCACAATACCATTGCCATCTGTGTTTGGATTACTAAGAGTTGCTGCTTCAACCTTATTCATATCGTCGAATGATGTGCCCACGAATAATGAAAGTAGCATTATTCCAGCCAAAAAATACGATCCTATTTTCATACCGATTCTCTTTATCTTTCCCATACCAATACCTCTCTTTCCATATTCACAAACGATTTCCTAACAATAGATATGTATAATTATATCATTGTTCTTGTTTCTAAACAATCAAATCTCTAATAATCATAATAATAAAAAAGAAACATTTTTTCTTTATAAGACAATTTCAATGAAATTTCCTATAAAAAAACAACACATAGCATATAGATTATTACAACCTGCCATGTGTTATTTTTAAAATAATACAACAATTCCCATAATCACTCGTTATGATCGTAATTCCAGGGAACAAATATATTATATACGATGCAAATTCTTCAATGACAAATCCATAATTGGAGCTGAATGCGTCAAAGCACCGGAAGAGATATAATCCACTCCGATATCAATCAAGTTTGCAACATTCTCCTTTGTCACATTACCAGAACATTCTGTTTTTGCTCTTCCATCAATAACTCGAATTGCTTCTTTCATGGTTTCTTTATCCATGTTATCCAACATAATAATATCTGCTCCGGCTTCGACTGCTTCTTTCACCATGTCTAGTGTTTCACACTCTACTTCAATCTTACGAACAAATGGTGCATATTCCTGAGCCATATGCACTGCTTCCTTCACTCCACCCGCTGCTCCGATATGGTTATCCTTTAACAAAATGCCGTCTGACAAATTAAAACGATGATTATATCCACCACCTACTTTAACAGCATACTTTTCAAACACACGCATATTCGGAGTTGTCTTTCTGGTATCCAGTAGCTTTGTTTTGCTTCCTTTAAACAATACAGCAATCGAATTCGTATAAGTAGCAATTCCACTCATTCTCTGTAAGTAATTCAACGCTGTACGTTCACCCTCTAACAACACGCGAATATCACCACGTATTTTTCCAATCAACTGACCATTCGAAACTTTGTCTCCATCTTTTGCCTGCATTTCAAACTCTGTCTTATCATCCAACAACTCAAACACACGCTTAAAGATTTCTAATCCGGCAAGTACACCATCCTGCTTACAAATCAAATCCACTTCTCCAAGCTGATATTCCGGCATAACTGAATTCGTTGTAATATCTTCGCTCGTAATATCTTCTCTTAATGCCTGTAAAATCAAATTATCTACATTCAAATTCATTAACTCTCTCATCTGTATTCTCCTTTATAATATTCACATCTAATTCGTTATCCTTGTATACTTCTTCTCAATCGTTCCTCTTCAATATGCTGTCTTGTAAATTCATGATACTTCTCGCTAAATTCCCTGTAAGATGCCGGATAATCACTTATTTGCAACACAATCTTATCTGTAAGTTTTTCTGAAACTTTTTTCTCATTCTCCATCATACATAATTCTATATCCTTCGCAGCACGTTTTGCCCATACTAAGCTTTCCAACAAAGAATTGCTTGCCAAACGATTGGCTCCATGTACACCATTACAAGCTGTTTCTCCAGCTGCATACAAATGCTTCATAGAGGTTCTACCATCTAAATCTACCTTCACACCACCCATAAAATAGTGTTGTGCCGGTACCACCGGAACCGGTTCCTTCGTAATATCATACCCCTCTTCCAAACACTTTTTATAAATATTCGGAAAACGTTTTACAACATCATCAGGATGAATCTTTCTAAGGGAAAGATGTACATATTTGGTTCCATCCAACTCCATCTGCTTGCGAATCTCACCCGTTAATACATCTCTTGGTAATAACTCATCTGCAAACCGTTCTCCATCCTTGTTCAGTAAAATTGCACCTTCACCTCGAACAGATTCTGAAATCAAAAATCTTCTTCCTTGCTCCTCAGAATATAATGTGGTCGGATGAATCTGCACATAATCTACATTTTCCAATTCAATCTTATGCTTCATTGAAATAGCTAATGCATCCCCTGTTAAATGCCTATAATTTGTGGAGTGCTTGTACAGACCACCTACACCACCACTAGCCCATAAAGTATAATGGCTATAAATAGGCATAACCTCACCATTCTCTAACTCTGCAACAATACCATAACATGTATTGTCCTTCGTTATAATATCTATCATTGTGGTGCGTTCCATTAAGGTAACATTCTCTAACTTTTTCACGTGTGCAAGTAACTTAGATGTAATTTCTTTACCTGTCAAATCTTCATGGTACAAAATTCTCGATGCAGTATGTGCACCTTCTTTGGTATACACAAACTCACCCTGCTCACGTTCAAATTCCACATCATAATCAATCAGATTTCGTATTATATCCTGAGAGGAACGTATCATCATATCTACAGCAGTTCTATCATTCTTATAATGACCCGCACGCAAAGTATCTTCAAAGAAAGCTGCATAATCATCTTCATTTTTTAAAACACAAATTCCACCCTGCGCAAGATAAGAATCGCTTTTCTCTGCATCTGATTTTGTAATAATTAATATTTGCTTGTCCTTTGGTAAATGCAACGTAGCAAATAATCCTGCAACGCCAGTACCTACAACTATAATATCAAATTCTTTTTTCATCTTAAGTCCTCTTTAGAAGTATTCTTCTTACTTACTTCCCAACTCAAGCATACGATTTAGTGAATGATTGGCACCATTGCGCACTTCATCGTTTACTTCCATCTGATAGTTCATATTTTCCAAACTACTTAACACTTTTTCCAAAGTAACCTTCTTCATATCATGACAAATCATATTATCACTGACTAGATGAAATACCTTGTCCGGATTCTTTTTTCGAAGTTCATATAATACTCCTTGCTCTGTACCAATAATAAACTCTTTTGCTTCACAAGAAGATGCATAATCAATAATTCCACTAGTAGAACCGATATAATCCGCCATTTCTAATATATCACTTTGACATTCCGGATGTACTAAAAACTCTGCATTCGGATACTGTTTCTTTGCCTTTTCCACTTCTTCTTTCGTTAACGCATGATGAATTGGGCAAAAACCATCATTAAAAATGAAATGTTTGTCTTTTACCTTGCTAGCTACATATCTTGCAAGATTTACATCCGGAATAAAATAAATATTCTTATTCGGTAATGCTTCCACAATCTTAATCGCATTAGCTGAAGTCACACAAACGTCGGAATGCACTTTTAACTCTGCAACAGAATTAATATAGCATACAACCGCAACATCATCATACTGCTCTCGCACTTTCTTAATCTTATCTACTGCGGCCATATGAGCCATCGCACAATCAGCAGTCTCATCCGGCATAATTACAACCTTATTCGGATTCAATATCTTTGCACTTTCCCCCATAAATGAAACTCCGCAAAATACAATCGTATCCGCTTCAATTCCGGTTGCTATCTTACTAAGATAGAAGGAATCTCCGATATAATCTGCTATTTCCTGCACCTCATCCGGCACATAATAGTGAGCTAAAATCACCGCATTTCTCTCTTTTTTTAATTCCAAAATCTTGGCTTTAATATCCATATACTCTCCTTTGTGTCTCACCTTCTCAAAACACCAAATGCTACTTTTCCTCATCCGGTATATCCAAATCCAAACCGGTATCATTAAAGTCATCGAATAAAATTTTGTTCATATCAAAATCATACGCATCTGTATTACCGTACACTTTACGAACTTCTTCTTCCATTTCTTCCTTAATTGGCATAAGTGTTGCAACCGAAATACCAAGCATTGCAGACACCTCTTCCACTGCAATCTTGCCCCTTAACATTCTTTTTGCCACATCTAAAGTGGCCTTATCCGTATTATTCATACCAACACGCCTCTTTTCTATTGTTACCTATATCAGTTTCACATCTTCTTTTGTTTATTTCCTATCGCTACAGCATCATTCACCAATACGTTTCATGTACTCCTCGTTGATTGCAATAACCTGCTCCATGGCTGCTTTACTCGGTGCACCAATTGTTTCTCTCTTCTCTACGCAAGTTTTTAAACTAATGGCATCATAGATATCCGCTTCAAACACTGGTGAGATTGTCTTATATTCCTCTAACGACATATCATCCAATGAGATATTCTTGTCAATACAGTAAAGTACTAACTGTCCTACAATACCATGCGCATCTCTAAATGGTACACCTCGATTCACAAGATAGTCAGCAGCATCTGTTGCATTCGTAAATCCATTCTTCGCACTGCTTTCCATAACATCTTTATTAACCGTCATTGTATCAATCATTCCTGTAAACAATGCAAGACAACCTTTCACTGTATCAATTGCATCAAACGTAAATTCTTTATCTTCCTGCATATCTTTATTATACGCCAAAGGGATACCTTTCATCGTAGTTAAAATCTGCATCAATGCACCATACACTCTACCAGTCTTACCACGCACAAGCTCTGCTATATCCGGATTCTTCTTCTGTGGCATAATAGAACTTCCTGTACTGTATGCATCGTCTAATTCTACAAAACGATATTCATTGGAATTCCAAATAATAATTTCTTCCGAGAAACGACTTAAATGCATCATAATAGTAGACATTGCACTAAGTAATTCAATCACATAATCTCTATCTGATACCGAATCCATACTATTGAGTGTCGGACCATTAAAGCCCAATAACTCCGCCGTCATATTACGGTCCAACGGATATGTTGTTCCCGCCAAAGCACCAGACCCCAACGGACAATAATTCATGCGCTCATATATGTCACAAAGTCTATCATAATCTCTTTTAAACATCTCCATATATGCACCAAAATGATGTGCCAAAGTAATAGGTTGCGCTTTCTGTAAATGTGTAAATCCCGGCATATATGTATCCGTATGTTCCTTCATTAATCTATGAAGTACACTTAACAAATCCTTCACTAATCCCTTCAGATTCTCAATCTCTTTTCGAGTGTACAATCTCATATCCAATGCAACTTGGTCGTTTCTTGAACGTCCGGTATGCAATTTCTTACCGGCATCCCCAATACGATCAATCAAAGTCGCTTCTACAAAACTATGAATATCTTCATATTCTGACGTAATTACTAATGCTCCTCTTTCCACATCTGCAAGAATCCCTTCAATACCTGCAAGAATCGCATCACGCTCCTTCTCTGTCAAAATTCCTACTGCTGCAAGCATCTTAACATGTGCCATGCTTCCTTCCATATCTTCTCTGTAAAACTTCTGATCAAATGTAATCGATGCATTAAAGTTATATACTAACTGGTCTGTTTCCTTTGTAAAACGACCGCCCCAAAGTTGTGCCATATGTACTTTCCTCTTTTCATTAATTTCTTATTATTATCCGGTTTTCATCCCTAGACATACTTATTTCATTTTACAATAAATTACTATTAGTGACAAGAAATTCTTTTTTATTTCCTTCAATTGTCACACCTTGAAAAAAATTCAAAAAAAATTAATACTTTTATTATATCTTATTTCAGAAAAATTTGTTATAATATTAAAAAGCTATGGTTTCATTTTCATAAAAAGCTATTCAAGAAAAAAGGAAGGTGAATATATGTCCAGACAAGAAGTCAACAACAATACAGGAACAGATTTAATTATAGCTTCGGACAAATATATATCCATAGGTAAAGATGGCTCTAACATCGTACTTAAAAACGGCGACAACATGATATGGTTCGATGGCGATGATGCGTGGAATCAATTATTTAATGCTATAGATAAAACAAAGGCAAGTTTATCAACCTGATAAACTTGCCTTTGTTTTTTAGTAAATATTCCTTGTACTACTTATTCTCTATTGGATATTACCAACTTCTTCAATCGCTTCTCTAAGAATAGCCACTGCTTTATCACAATCCTCTTTTGTAATAATCAATGGTGGAACCATACGAATAATTCGATCCGATGTCGCTGTCACCAAGAGTTTCTTCTCCATTGCTTTCACCTTCACCTGAACCGCATCTACATTGTTAAGTTCAAATCCTACCAACAAGCCAAGACCACGAACCTCTTTCACATCCGGTAAAGTCTTTAACTGTTCCATAAAGTACTCGCCCATTTCCTTCGCATTCTTAGCAAGATTCTTCTCCAACAACTCTGTAATCTGTGCATAAGATGCAGCACAACATACCGGATTACCGGAATAAGTACTTCCGTGAGATCCCGGATTCAATGCTTTTGCACATTCTTCCGTTGCCGCAATTGCACCAATCGGCATTCCGCCACCCATAGCTTTTGCCATGGTAACTGCATCCGGCTTAACACCATAATGCATAAATGCCATTGTCTCACCGCAACGACACCATCCGGTCTGTACCTCATCGAACAATAACAACATTCCCTTTTCATCACATAACTTACGTAATCCTTGCAAGAACTCCTTAGTCGCCGGATATACACCGCCTTCACCCTGAACAGGCTCTACCATAATGGCAACTGTATTCTCTGTACATGCCGCCTCAAAGCTTGCCAAATCATTATAATCCGCATATGTAAATCCCGGTAACAAAGGACCAAATCCCTTTTGAATACCGCTTTCCGGCTGACCGGTAGCAGTTAAGGCTGCAAAGGTTCTACCATGAAAACTCTTCTTTGCAGTCACAATATGATAATGTTCCGGTCCATATTTCTCTACACCATACTTACGAGCCATCTTTATCATAGCTTCATTGGCTTCTGTTCCGGAATTTTGGAAAAATACACGATCCATTCCGATATTTTCACAGATTAACTTTGCCAATAATGCTTGCGGAACAGAATATGGATAAAGACTGGTGTGCATCGCCTGTGCAGCCTGCTCTTGAATGGCTGCCACAACCCTTTCATTACAGTTACCTGCTGAATTCACCGCAATTCCTGCATAAAAATCAAGGTATTCATCACCATCTACATCTTTTACCATAGTGTCTTTCGCTTCTTCCACTACAATCGGAAAACGATATCCAATATCCCACATATACTGATTAGACATTTCAATTATATCCTGCTTTGTTAAGCCATAATCCTGTGCTTTCATACTATATCTCCCTCTTTCTCTTAAGTTGCAAAAAACCTTTCAGTACCTACTCAGTTATAAAGTTTTACCTAATGATGTTATAGGTTTTCTACATTGTACTCTTAATACATTATTTGTCAATACTTTTATGTATTTTTATTCATAATTGCGCATAAATATACAAACATATTTTCATTAACGGCACGATACGTTTAATAACAATCCACACTTCAAATATCTTTTTCATTCAAAACATTAATATCCAAGCGATTATAAGGAATCTCTATATCATTTGCATCAAATAATTCCTTAAGATTTTCTCGTAAATCCCACAGCGTATTCCAATATTCCTCCGTCTTTACCCAGGCACGAATCCCCAATATCATACCACTTTCGGCAAAGGAATCTATGAATACATCCTTCGGTTCACTAGTAAGAATTCGCTTATCTGCACCTAATAATTCATATACCAGGTCTTTCACCTTCTTAATATCACTGTCATATGCAATTGCAATTTTCACTTCCATCTTACGGTTTACTTCATTGGTTACATTCACCAAACTGTTATTGGTTAGAATTCCATTTGGAATCACAACCAACTTATTATCGTAAGTTAACAATCTGGTATAAAAAATATCAATTGCAACAACGGTACCTTCCATATTGTTATTATTTTCAACAATATAATCTCCTACGCTAAACGGTTTCAATATCAATATCAATACGCCACCTGCAAGATTGGACAACGCGCCCTGCAACGCAAGACCAATTGCCATAGAAGCCGTACCCAGAATCGTTACAAAACTTGTAACCTCAACACCAACTATGGTTGCTGCTGTAATAAATACTAAAATATAACCAAGCACACGAATAACCGAAAGCAAAAATCCGGCCACGGATACTTCTAACTTGGATTTATCAAATGATTTCTTAACAAGTTTCATCACCATGCTTACAATTTTCATGCCGATCACAATGAACAAAACAGCAACCAGGACACTTCCTGCTTTATCAATAAACCAATTAATCAAATCATCTAATGTCTGCTTTAATAAATTCGCTGACTCTTCCACACTATTTGCCATAATATACATATACCATCCCTTCGTAACTATCCGATACTTTCATAGTTATGCTTCACAAATCCTCGAAATCAGTTTCACTGATAAAATTTGCCCACACTTAAATCACTTTCCTTCGGACATCTATTATTTCATTCCAACAAATATAGTAAGGCTATCACAGCTTACCATCAGCTGTGACAGCCCTTATTATATTCCTTATACAAGTTTGAAAATACTCATCGAAAGCGGTGCCAAGCCAATAGTGATGGAATTCTTACGTTCATCACATGCACTGCGCTTGCTCTTTCTCACAACCGCATTCTTGCTTCCATCGCCACCAAACTGCAAGTTATCACTGCAGAATACTTCCTTATATTCACCCGGATAAGGTACACCCACCTTATACTTATCATGTGCAACCGGAGTAAAGTTACATACAACCAATAATGTGTCTTCTTTCTTATCCGTCTTACGTAAAAATGATATAACACTTTCATTAGCTGCTGTTGCATTTACCCATTCAAATCCGACTGCATTATCATCACAAGCATACAATGCCGGCTCCGACTTATACAGGTGATTCAACGCTTTCACGTAATTTCTAAGAATCGTATGTGCATCAAAGTCCAATAAATCCCAAGCAATTTCGCTATTTTCATTAAAGCCCTTGAACTGTGCAAACTCTTGTCCCATGAACAATAATTTCTTTCCCGGATGTGTCATCATACAACCGTATAACAGACGCAAATTCGCAAATTTCTCTTCATATCCACCCGGCATCTGCTCTACAATCGAACCTTTACCGGCAACTACCTCATTATGAGAAAATTCCAAAATATAATTCTCATCATAGGCAGTCGTCAAACTATTGGTAAGCTTCTTATGCTCATACTTACGATACAAAGGATCTAACGCCATGTAGGATAACAAATCATTCATCCATGTTGTATTCCATTTGTAATCAAATCCCATCCCGCCTTCTGTAATATCTCCGGTCAACATCGGCCAACCGGATTCTTCTTCCACAATCAACATACATTCCGGAAATCTTTCATTAAGAACTGTATTCAATTCTTTAAAGAATGCAATCGCATCTAAATTCTCATTCCCACCATACTGGTTTGGAATCCAATTCCCATAAGATTTTCCATAATCAAGATATAACATGGATGCAACACTATCTATTCTCAATCCATCCAAATGATACTTTGACACCCAATAGATTGCATTAGATATTAAGTAATTCTTTACCTCATATCTTCCGTAATCGAAAATATAAGTTCCCCATCTTGGATTCTCACTTCTTCTGGAATCTGCCGGTTCATAAAGAGATTCACCGTCAAATCTAGCCAACCCATTCTCTGACATAGGGAACTGACTTGGCACCCAATCACAAATGACACCAATGCCTTTGCTGTGCATATAATCCACAAAATACATAAAATCTTGAGGTTCACCATAACGAGATGTCGGTGCATAGAACGCAGTTGTCTGATATCCATACGTTCCATCCTGTTCATACTCCATAATTGGCATTAATTCCACATGGGTGTACCCCATCTCTGTTACATAATCTGCTAATTCTTTTGCTATTTCACGATAGTTAAAAAATTCTCTTCCATCTTTAGGTCGCTTAAAGGCACCCAAGTGAACTTCATATATGTTCATTGGCATTTTATTTTTAACCAACACATTGTTCTTATAATATGAATCATCTGTCCAATTATATGATAAATCCGCAACTTTTGATGCATTTGCCGGACGCAATTCTGTGTAATTGGCATATGGGTCCGGTTTCATAAATGTTGCTCCAGACTTTGTCTGAATTTCATATTTGTAAATCTCTCCAACACTAATTTCAGGAATGAACAACTCAAAAATGCCAGAATACTCAATTCGACGCATTGTGTGAACCTTGCCATTCCATGAATTGAAATTACCTACAACCGATACGCGCTGTGCATGTGGTGCCCAAACAGCAAAAAGAACACCCCTCACACCATCTAAAATACATGGATGCGCACCTAATTTCTCATATATTTCATAATGAATTCCATCATTAAATTTACTAATATCAATTGGGTCAATTACCGGCTCAAATGCATAAGGATCTAATATCTTTTTCTTTTTACCATCGCCCATGGTAACTTCAAAATAATATACAAAAGTTTGCTGATCCTCTATTTTTACCGAGTAAAATCCTTGTATCCGATCTGACACAAGCTTATATTTCTTCTTGGTATTTTTTGATACAACTGCAACAGATTCTGCGCCTGGAAAATATGCATTTACATACACTCCGTCTACAGTTTCATGCATACCCAGTATATGATGTGGGTTATCATGACAACCTGACACTAATGAATCAACCTCTGCCCAGTTAATTGCAAATACTGGTCTTTTGTTAGTCATACTTTCCTCCTAAATATAAATTCAACCTGTAAATTCAGAAAACGGCACCCAACAAAGCGCCGTTTAATTCTATATTACTCGCCTCTCAACTGTTTTACTACTCGTTTAATTGATTCGTTATATTCTTCTTCCGAAGAATTTTCAAATACAATTAGCTCTTTAATATTATCCGGCTGATTAAAGTTACAACCCGCAATATATTCATCCCAATTCTCAAGTTTCCAAGTATCTCTATCAGAATTACGCTTAATCATTCTTTCCTTGCATACTTCTACACGAGTATTTACCCAAATCACAACCAACTCAGCCCCATGCTTTGCCAATTGTTCTCTTAAAGAATCCAAATACTCATCATCACGAATCTCATCTGTAAATGGCGCATTAATCAAAACAGTATCATTATAATCTAATGCTTCCATTGCCAAATCTAAGACACAATAATATTCATAGTCACGAATTTCTCTCTGAAAGAAATCAGAAGATCTATTATACTCCTCTCCTGCCACCTTGAAAATCTGCTTAGATAATACAATCAATGTATCCTTATCCAAATATACACAATTGTTCAAAGCCTTCGCTAACTGCTTTGAAATAAATGTTTTTCCACATGCAGGTGGTGATGTAACTAATATTAAATGTTTCATTATATATATGCCTCCTTTATACCTCTCTGGCTTAATCTTCTTCTGTACTCAATCTAGTACGACAATTAAACCAAATTATAGCATATTTCCAAAGGCTTGACAATGCGTTTACTCGCAAATATCCAAATTTTCATCTATAGTAAATAATTTTTCATACTTTTAAGTGCTGATTTTTCCAATCTCGACACTTGTGCCTGAGAAATAGAAATCTCATCCGCCACTTCCGTTTGTGTTTTTCCTTCAAAGAAACGTAATCGTATAATATTATATTCCCGTTCGGATAATCGATTCATCGCTTCTTTCAAAGATATATTTTCAACCCAACTTTCTTCTTTATTCTTTTTATCACTAACCTGATCCATAATATAAAGAGTATCTCCGCCTTCTTGATATACCGGATCATACAAAGATACCGGTGTCGCAATCGCATCTAATGCCATTACCACCATTTCTTTTTCCATGTCAATTTCTCTCGCAATTTCATCAATAGTCGGTTCCCTATCTTCTTCCCTCACAATTCGTTCCTTTGTATATATTGCTTTATACGCAATATCCCTCAAAGAGCGTGATACTCGTATAGAATTATTATCTCTCAAATATCTTCTACACTCACCAATTATCATTGGCACAGCATAGGTTGAAAACTTAACATTCAGACTTCGGTCAAAATTATCAATTGCTTTCATCAAACCGATACATCCCACCTGAAATAAATCATCTGCATTTTCTGATGATGCAGAAAAACGTTGAATCACACTTAATACCAGCCTCAAATTACCTTCTATTAATTGCTCTCTTGCATCTTTATCCCCTTGTTCAATACGAATAAACAATTCGTTCTTTTCCTCATTGGTAAGCAGTGGTAATTTCGCAGTATTCACTCCGCATATAACGACTTTATTAAGCGCCATTTCACCGTCCTCCTTAACTAGTTTCTATACTGTTAAGGATTCACAAATGAGGGTATGTTTATACCAACTTCACACCACCAATTTTTTCCTAGTTAGGAACCAATTCGTATCATTTCCTTCTTCAATCTCTTCATTATTTTCTTTTCCAATCTGGATATATACGATTGAGAAATTCCTAATAAGTCTGCGACTTCCTTTTGCGTCAACTCTTCTCCATCCTCATTATTCAATCCAAACCGAAGTTCCACAATTGTCTTTTCTCTTTCTGAGAGGATTTGCATTGCTTTTTTTAACAAATCTTTATCTACTTCATTTTCTAAATCTCTATAAATCAAATCCTCTTCCGTACCTAATATATCAGAAAGTAACAGTTCATTCCCATCCCAATCCACATTTAACGGCTCATCAATAGAAACCTCCATTTTAGTTTTTGCACTTCGACGCAAGTACATCAATATTTCATTTTCTATACACCTCGAAGCATACGTCGCCAACTTTATTTTCTTATCTAATTTAAATGTATTAATCGCCTTTATCAAACCAATCGTTCCTATTGATATCAAATCCTCTACACCTACACCTGTATTATCAAACTTCTTGGCAATATATACAACTAAACGCAAATTGCGTTCAATCAGAATACTTTTAACCTGCATATCATCATACAACTCTAATTTTTCCAAAAGATTTCTTTCTTCCTCTAACTCCAACGGAGGAGGTAAAATATCAGAACCTCCAATATAATGAATCTCATTTTTCGGCATCAAAAACATACTTGCCACATTTTTAACCATGGTAAGTTTAAATTTATCATTATTGATTACATTCACTCTACTATCCTCCAAACCAATCTTAAATGCACTCTTTATGCAACAGCCCTTGGTATACCCTTCCGGCAAATAAATCATCCGAAACAATCGCTACCGGTTGTTTTATCAACACAGAATCTTCTCCTAAAACTCTCATCTCATCCATCAGCATACAAAGTATTTTTCCGGACATACTTCCTACACTTTGATATGAAATTTCATGAAAGCAAACTGTCTTTTGTGTTTGGCAAGAAAGCAAATCATCATAATTCAACCTTCCACTTTTTATGTACTGCTCAACGATTAGCTGTTCTTCTTCTATCATACACTTGCAAACAACATTTTCACTTAGTACAACCACAGGTTTCTGAAATATCGGATCTATCAACAAATTACCTGTATCCATGTACAATGTCTCTAGAACCATTTTTTCTCTATGTTTAATTTGCACCAAATACATGTTATTATTACGTTTTATTGTTTTTCGTAAACATAGCAAGAAAACCATGATACATATAACACTTACAGCAAATAACAAAGTCCATTGTAATATCTGTAATACTGCAATATGAAATATATATCTCAAATAATTCATTATACTTCCTATCAGAACCATAATCGTGGTGGAAAGGAACCATGTACGAACAAAAGACCAACGTCTTTCCCAATAAGGTATCGCCACTGCTCCTATGCTGATTCCAACAAGAATAAAAATCCCTTTCCATCCAATTAACAAGAATGGAAACAAAATAAAAACCAGAAGTGACATTGATGCAAAAACGGCTCCCATAATCAATTTTACAAATCGAATTTTCTTCTTTGTAATAACACCGGTTAAATACAATACTGTAAAATCAACAATAAAATTAATTAAAAAAATAACGTCGAAGTAAACCGTAATTTGCAAAATATCCCTCCCGTTTCTTTCAATGAAAAGTATACAAAAACTCATCATCAAAAAAAGTCGAATCCACGTTCCATATAACGCAAAAAGCGATTGACAAATATAGACTTGTCAATCGCTTTACAATTCAACTTTCACTTAAGTGTACTATTATCTTCTCTTTAAAAACTCTGGAATCTTAATACTTCCATCTGCTTCCTGCTTAGGCGCCTGTGGTCTTGCTGTAGTTACAGGTGTTGCCTGTGCAGTCGAATTCATTGTACCACCCTGTGCATTATTCAAAAATGATGGTTTTGCAGGAGCCTTAGGCTGTGGTGTAGCCATAGGTTGTCCAACATAAGTTGGTGATGGTTGTCCCGCATTGAATCCTGTTTGTGTTGTCTCTGGCGTTGCAGCCTGTGGACGATAAGACGGCTGTGTAGGCTGTGCAACCGGATTCGACAATGTTGGCTGAACCGGGGTTGGTGCTGGCGCTGGTGTTGGTGCTGGTGCCGGCTTAACAAATGTTGGCGCTACACCTTGTCCAAAACTTCCATATGCATTTCGCTTAGCTGCCTGCTCAATACCAGTAGCAATAATTGTAATACTTACTTCTTCACCTAACGTCTCATTATCAACTGTACCAAAAATAATATTCACATCTTCACCAGCAGCTTCTGTTAAATAATTAACTGCATCGTAAGCTTCAATCATACCGATATTACCAGCAAAGTTAATGATAATATCTGTTGCACCGGAAACTGTTGTTTCAAGCAATGGAGATTCCATAGCCTGTTTAATTGCTTCAACTGCCTTATCTTCTCCACTTCCACGTCCAATACCAATATGTGCAATACCCTTATCGCGCATAACTGACTGAATATCCGCAAAGTCAAGATTAATAATACCAGGACTCTGAATCAAATCTGTAACGCCCTGAACACCCTGCTGTAAAACCTCATCTGCTTTCTTCAATGCATCCGGAATAGTTGTTCTTTTATCACAAATCTGCAATAACTTATCATTAGGAACAACAATCAATGTATCTACATGTTCTTTCAATCTATCAATACCAGCAATTGCATTATTCATACGTGGTTTACCTTCAAAAGAGAAAGGCTTTGTAACAACACCCACTGTTAAAATACCAAGATTCTTAGCAATCTCTGCAACTACAGGTGCAGCACCGGTACCCGTACCGCCACCCATACCACAGGTGACAAATACCATATCTGCATCCTTCACTAATTCTGTAATCTCTTCTCTATTCTCTTCGATTGCACCGGCTCCAACCTCAGGTTTTGCACCAGCTCCCAATCCCTTAGTAAGTTTCTCACCAATCTGAATCTTGGTAGGTGCCTTTGATGTAGCCAACACCTGTTTATCTGTATTAATGGCAACTAAGTCCACTCCATTAATGTTCTCATCAATCATTCTGTTAACCGCATTGTTTCCAGCTCCACCCACTCCAATTACTAAAATCTTTGCAGGTCCTTTGTCTTCAAATGTTTTTATTTCAAGCAAGGTTATATCCTCCTTATATAAATTTTTCTTATTCATTAGTAAACATATAAATATATAATACTGTTTTTTTGTAAAATAATCAACCCTATATTTAACGAAAAATACGAAATATCAAGATAATTTTTGTTATAATTACTGATTTTCCGGTCTTTCCTCCGACGAAACATCATCTGCTTTCGATTCTGAACTTTCTTCTTTTTCTAATTTGAAAGATGCTTTCCCATTCATCACTTCAAAATCTCTCATATCTAATGTTCCCTTTTTTCCAGCCAATCCCTGCAAAATCTGTTCCAAGTCTACCAACTGACTCTCTAATATACTTCCATCTCCTATTTCTATACGAATATCCTCATACTGTAACACAATCTCACCTTCTGAAGTAAAACGAATAGAATCTATCTTCAATTCGTATTTCTGTATTAATTGTGTCAGCTTCAAAATCAACTTAAATCGGTCTTTATCTTCGATCGGAAGCTTTTCATGAAGTTCCATCGTACTAAAAAACATGCCCGTAATACAAGGGGCATCTTCTAATTTTCGCCCTGAAATCTCTAATACATATCCATCCTGATCAAAATATACATAAGAATTCATATATTCCACACAACCAGCTAATGCTTTTTCGTAAACTGTAATTGTAATCTTGTGTGCATTCACATACTCCACATCCAACTTTGCAACAAATGGAATATCTTTTATCGGAGCAATTTTATTCTTAATCATTAACAATACTGTATTATCAACATAACCATTCTTCAACACAAATTTCTTAATTTGCTCCTTACTATAATACCGATTTCCTGTCACCTCAATATCATTAATATGAAAACATGTAAATAATACAATCAAAGCAACTGCAATAATTGTAGCAAGCACTCCTGCAAACATTCCTTTTTTCTTCTTTTTAAATTGAATTACTTTATTATTTCTTTCGCTCACATCTGACTCCTAAAAAATTGCAACCATTCAGAGAACCCGAAAAACACCTTCCTCTCAATTGTTACACATATTCTATATTTGCACCTAATTTCTGCAAATCCTTTACAATATCTTCATACCCCCGTGCAATATACCTCGTGTTTGTCACAAAACTTTTCCCTTCACTCATCATACCCGCAATAACCAAAGCTGCTCCCTGTCGCAAATCAGTAGCAACCAACGTGTTACCACACAATCGGTAATTACATCTTGTTTGAACCACTCTATCCAACACATCAAATGTCGCTCCCAATTTAGCAAGCTCTCTGATAATGCTCAAACGATTTTCAAAAATCGTCTCCTCAATCCGACTTACCTGCTCTGCCTGCATTAAAACCGTAATCAATATAGGCAACAAATCCGTCGGAAAATCCGGATATATTCCTGTTCGAAAACTACCGCCACTAACTTTTCCAAAAGATTGCACACTCAAGTAATTATCTCTTTTAATAACATTGATTCCCATATCTGACACAATGTGAATTATATTCTTCATATAACCGATGTCATCTATTCCATACAAACGAATATCACTAGGAATTGCTACCGCGGCCAAAAGATAGGTTCCTGCAACAATGCGATCATAAGTATTGCAATAATCACAGGAGGACAACTGTCCCGTCCCCTTTATCGTCAATATATCAGTTCCTACACCTTCAATCAAAGCTCCCATAGAAATCAGATAATTGCACAACTCAATAATTTCCGGCTCTTTTGCGACACCACGAAGAATTGTCCTTCCTTTCGCCACAACCGCCGTCATAATCAAATTCTCTGTAGCACCTACACTCGGAAAACGTAACTGTATAACTCCACCTTGCAAATAATATGTACTTCCAGTTACAACATCCCCCTGTACATCGATATCAACATTCATTTTTCGAAAACCTTGTAAATGAATGTCGATTGGTCGAAGTCCTATAGCACATCCTCCCGGAACTCCTAATTCTACTTTTTTCCACCTAGCCAACATCGGACCTAACAACAATACTGACGAACGCAATTTGCTTGTCAAAGAACAAGGCAATGCTGCATACTGTACATTTCTTGTATCAATGGTTAATGTATGATTTTCCATTGTAATTTTCGCCTTAAGACACTCTAACAATTGACACATAACTGCTACATCTTCAATCATCGGACAATTATAAATAACAGAAACTCCAGAACCTAACAGAGTCGCTGCCATAATCGGTAAAACGGTATTTTTAGATCCCTGAATTGTAACATTTCCTTTCAATGTATCAGTCTTTTTTACGCAAATCACTTTCATAACCATTCACATCCAATTAACGCCATATATATTATAATATGTCGTTAATCACAAAATGTGAATGCAATTCATATGTAATCATCCAGCCCCCTCATAATTGCGAGGCTAATCTTTAATACTCTTTTGCAACGTGCAATTGTCGAGATACCGATAATACAATACCCATTTCAAACAAAACCATAATCACCGCCGTACCGCCATAACTAATAAACGGCAATGGCACACCAGTTGGTGGAATACTATTGGTAACAACCGCAATGTTAACTAACACTTGAACCGCAATATGAGTAGTCAATCCCACCACCATCAAAGCTCCAAATAGATCCTGGGTATTAAATGCAATAATCACACAGCGCCAAATCAAAAACACAAACATTCCAATTACGCAAATTGCACCAAATAATCCTAATTCTTCGCAGACAACAGAAAATATGTAATCATTGTGTGACTCCGGAATGAAACCAAGTTTTTGAATACTCTGTCCCAAACCTTTTCCAAAAAGTCCACCGGACCCAATGGCATATAATGCCTGTAAAGTCTGGTATCCTTTATCATATTTTTCCGGATTCAACCATATATCAATTCGCTCCAAACGATAGGATGCAATCCCCAAAAATATGCCCATAATACCAACAGCTACACCACCAATAATCACAAATTGTTTCACATTCGGACTGGTAACAAAGATAATCACCACTGTAATAGCTGCACATATAATACCAGTACTCAAATTTTCTTTTGCAATCAAAGCAACCGCAATCAATGGCAACGCGACAATTTTGCCTATTATCTTCCACTCACGAATACGTGCTGCCTTAATTGTACAAATATGAGCAGTATAAATCGCAATCGCTGACTTCGCGACTTCTGAAGGCTGAAACTGGAGTGGTCCAATTTGAATCCATCGAACAGATCCATTCGTTGCAACACCCATAACCAAAACCGCCACCAACAAGACTATTGTAGTATACATATAGACCAAAGAAAAATTCTTTAACACTCTATAATCCAAACGAGATACAACAAGCATGAGAACAATCCCGATTGCAGAAAATATCCCTTGACGAATCAGATAATATGCAGGATTACCTTCACGCAACTCAGCCGTATAAGAACTGGTACTATAAATCATTACCAGACCAAATGCTACCAAAAACAAAGTAACAAACAGTAGCGGATAGTCAAAATATTCACCTTTATAAAAGAATTTTCGAATCCACTGAACCAAACCACCCGATTTCTTTTTTGCCATATACTATGCTCCTAACTGATTTACAAACTCCTTAAACATATCTCCACGTTGTTCATAATTATCAAACATTCCCCAGCTGGCACATGCAGGAGAAAGCAATACCGCATCTCCCGGTTCTGCCTCCCTTGATGCAATATCAACTGCTTCTTTTAAATCATCTGCAAACACTACATCCGTGAAATCATATTTCTTTGCAGTATCAGCAATCATTTCAGCAGTCTGACCAAGCAACACCAACTTCTTAACCTTACCATCAAAAGCCTGTATCCAATCATCAAAAGATACGCCCTTATCATAACCTCCACCAATCAATACAGTCTTACGATTCATCGCCTGAATCCCCTTAATAGCCGCATCCGGATTGGTTCCCTTCGAATCATTATAATAAGCAACACCATTTATTTCGTTTACAAATTCAATACGATGAGCAACACCCTTGAATACCCGTAAAGTTGTAATAATATTCTCTAACGGAATTCCCATATAATACGCAACCGCTATTCCGGCCATGTAATTCTCTATATTATGCGCACCTAACAAAAGCAAATCTGCCAAATCAATCACTTTCACTTCCTGACCATTTTCACGAATCACGATTGATTCCGACTTAATGCACACACCTTCCTCTAAACTATGTAACCGGCTAAAATACACAACTTTTGCCTGAACTCGTTCATCCCCCACCATAGACTTAGTAACCTCATCATCATAATTGAGAATCAGATAATCTTCCTCAGTCTGATTACGGCATACATCCAATTTGACAGAAGAATAGTTTTCCATAGTATAATGACGGTCCAAATGATCTGGTGTCACATTCAACACCGCACTGACATGTGGTTTGAAATCAACAATCGTCTCCAACTGGAAAGATGATACTTCTGCTACGGTATAAGAATCATCATTCATATCTAATGCTACTTCTGTGTACGGAATGCCAATATTACCAACGGTAAAACTATTCTCCGTATAGTTTTTGAAAATTTCTCCGACCAAAGAAGTTGTAGTAGTCTTGCCATTCGTTCCGGTAATAGCTGCCAAATACCCTGCTCCCGCTTTATATGCCAACTCTATTTCACTCCAAATTGGTATATTATACTCACGTACAGCATTAGCAACCATCGAATCAATCGCCACACCCGGACTAATTACCGCCAAATCAATATGTGAAAGAATCTCTTGATTCACTTTACCCAACACAATTTTGATATCATTGCAATTATCGAAACCACTTAACAGTTTTTCCGTATCCAATGAAACATTGTCATCATAAAATACAATCTCTGCTCCCTTTTCTAACAATAACTTTGCCGCATTTATTCCGCTTTTTCCCGTTCCAATAATTAGTACTTTTTTCTGAAAATCCATATTATCCTCCTACAAAGCAACCAAACCAATCAAACAAAGAATCGCTGTTACAATTGAAAAAATAGCAACCACCTTTGTCTCCGGCCATCCACACAGTTCAAAATGATGATGAATTGGCGCCATCTTAAACACACGCTTTCCGGTCTTTTTAAACCAAAAAACCTGAATCATTACGGAAATTACTTCAAACAAATATATAAATCCAACAATTACAATATATATAGGCATTTTTAACATAATTGCTGTAGCTGCTATTAATCCTCCCAGTGCCAAAGACCCTGTGTCGCCCATAAATACCTTTGCAGGATAAACGTTATATACCAAAAATCCTAACAACGCCCCCACTGCAGCACAGGTAATCGGTTCTATACCGGAAGCGGTTCCAATTGCAACCACAGTAAAGAAGGTAGCAGTTAACACGGTAATTGATGATAATAGTCCATCTAATCCATCGGTAAAGTTTGTTCCGTTTACCGTTCCAATGATTACAAAGAAAAGAAATGGATAAAACCAAAATCCCAAATCCCACTCATATCCATCTGTAAAAGGAACCAACACCGCAGTTCCAACATCTGTATAATTAGCCAAATAGTATGCAAATATTGCTGTTATCAAAAATTGACCAACCATTTTCTGCCATGCACGAAGTCCCATAGAACGCTTCATTACAACCTTAATATAGTCATCCAAAAAGCCGACCAATCCAAATCCCAAAGTCACAAACAATACAGGCAAAATAATTGGATTACTTTTTACATAAAAAAGTGAAGTAATCACAACACTGCACAGAATAATCAAACCACCCATCGTCGGAGTTCCCGACTTCTTCAAATGTGATTCCGGACCATCATCTCTTACAAACTGACCAAACTTAAGTTTCTTCAAAAATGGTATCATAAATGGACTTAATACCACACTAACACCAAACGCAATCAACACTGGTAACAACACAGAAAAATCTAATTTCATAATCAATCCTACCCTTTTGTAATCTAATTTTTACATTGTTAGAATCTCAATCGATCTGTAAAACACAAGACCTTGTATTCAAACAATGCATACACTACAATAGTATAATTCTTTTTCTATATTTTATCAACCTTCTGACCAAGTTTTTCACTTACATTTTCAAGTCAACTTTGCCTTATTTTTCGTCTTATTGCACAACTTCTGTTGTTTCCATCTCTGTATAGCTTTCTTCAATACCAAGATACGGTAATATATTTTCGAAAACATTCGACATTACAGGTGCTGCTATCGTGCCACCATAGTATACTCCAACCGGTTCATCAATCATAACGAGTCCTATAATCTGAGGATTATTCACAGGTGCAAAACCCAAAAAAGACGAAATATACTTTCCTGTTCCTCGTGGCAATTTTTCTGAAGTGGCAGTTTTACCACCAATCCGATAACCCGCAACCTGCCCTTTATTTCCAGAACCTTCCGCCACAACGGATTCCAACAAAACCTTCATAGTTTCAGAAGTTTCTTTGTCAATCGCATTCTCCTTTATCGAATACGTAAACTCTTTCTTTATCTTCCCCTCTTCATCAGTTGTATACATTCCAAAATGTGGTGTAACCAACGTTCCTCCATTTACCACTGCGCTGGCAGCTCTAAGTAATTGCATCGGCGTAATCTGAAAAGACTGACCAAAACTCATAGTTGCAAGCTCAACCGCCTGCACATTTTCCTGCTTATGCATAATCGAAGATGCCTCACCCGGTAAATCCACCCCCGTTTTTTCAAACAAGCCCAGTTTCTTATATGTTTTGTACATATCAGATACACCTACTCTTGCACCTACATCCATAAACACAGGATTACATGAATTCATAAATCCTTCCTTAAACGTCTCTGCCCCATGACCACCAACTTTATGGCATCTAATTTTCCTATCTTCTACAATTCGAAATCCGGGACACGAAAAAGTATCTTCTAAAGAAACCACATTTTCTTCCAAACCAGCTGTCGCCGTCACTAATTTAAATGTCGAACCTGGTTCGTATGTATCATTAATACAAAAATTACGCCACATACTATTCAAGGCATCCTGCTTTTCCTTACTAGTTAATTCATTTACACTCTTTTTTTCATCCGAATTCTCGTTTTCTTCACTTTTATCAACATCATTCTGACCTGTATTACCTTTCTCTATGCTATTTTCAATATATAAATCTTCCACATCCACTAAAGTATACGGTTCATTCAGATTATATTCCGGTACATTTACCATAGCATAAATTTCGCCATTTTGTGGATTCATTAAAACCATCGAAACTTGCTTTGCCTGTTTAGCTTTTAATACATTAGTCGCAACCTGCTCCGCATATTTTTGTATATTGACATCTATTGATATATGAAGATTATCTCCGGCAATCGGTTCCACTCTACTTTCCGCTTCATTTTCCAATTCCAATCCATGTGCATTTGTCAATGTAAGTATACTTCCCGGAACCCCTGCCAACACATCTTCATATGCAACTTCCAATCCAACAATCCCTTGATTATCAGCTCCTGTAAACCCTAATACTTTACTTGCCAGAGAATCATACGGATAGTACCTTTTGTAATCCTCATCAATCATGACTCCGTCTAATTTCATTTCTCGCAAAACATCTACTGTTTCTTTTTCAACATTACTTTTGATTTTTTCACGAATTGTATTTGCCTGAACTTTCTTTCGAACTTCCTCTTCTTCCAATTCCAACACTGTACACAATGCTTTTACCACTGCATTTTCATCCGTTATCTGTGAATGAATAACAGATATAGAACACACCGGTTTATTACCTGCCAGCTCCACACCATTACGGTCATATATCACTCCTCTTTTCGCTTTGATACTTCTTTCCCGGTCATGTAAATCTTCTGC
This sequence comes from Lachnospiraceae bacterium, assembly GCA_017395635.1. Classification (GTDB taxonomy): domain Bacteria; phylum Bacillota; class Clostridia; order Lachnospirales; family Lachnospiraceae; genus CAG-590. The sequence goes on from JAFQOE010000047.1 coordinate 153,997, forward strand.
TTTTTGCAGATAATATTCTGATTTTACAATCATCAAATACCCTAAACGCACGGATAATAATACAGCGGCTATTATAATCCCCAACGCAACCACAAATATCTTTTTCTTATTATAAGTTTTTGGCATAAAGACCTCAGAACTCTTTTTACTAACTTATTATCCCAATCATTAATATATGATTGGAATCATCCGAAACCCCTATATAATAACCCAGGCATGATAAACTTCTCCCAAAAGTTCATCATGCCTTAACAATTTATCGAACCTGCCACCAGCAGTCCATACTATATATCATTTATTATGTATCTTCACCGTTAGATATTGGTTCTGTGCCTTCCACCGGCGGCTCCGTTCCGCCAACGGTATCTTCTAAAGGTGTTTCTCCTTGAGTTGATCCTGTTCCTTGTGCAACTCCATCTCCATTCAGATCTTGTTGCAATTGCTCCTGTGGAGCTTCACCATTATATACAGGTGTTACAGTCTGGTCTCCCACTTCCGGATTTCCAACACTCTGTTTTTCTTCTGATTGATAAATATTCATATACGGCAACAATTCCTCAAATATACTTTGCGCGATAATTGTTCCTAGTCCGGAATTTGCTTGATCCGCAACATTTGGCTCATCTACTGTAACATATACAACCACTTCCGGATTCTCTACCGGAGCAAAACCGATAAAAGACAGCAAATATTTATTATTGCCACGAGGCAGTTTTTCTGCTGTACCAGTCTTACCACCAATCGTATAACCTTCTACCTTTGCTTTCTGTGCCGTACCGGAATCTACTACATCAAACAAGGCATCTCGAAGCATCGCTGATGTCTCAGATGATATTGTCTTTCTAAATACAGTTGGTTCAATATTGTTAATTGTACCACCATTTTCGTCTAAAATCTGTTTTACCATATGTGGTTCATAGTAATTACCACCATTGACAACCGAACAAAATGCTGCACCTATCTGCATCATCGTTACCGTTAATCCTTGTCCAAATGAAGAAGTTGCAAGTTCTACATTATTCAACTTACTCTCTTCATATATCAAACCTGAAGCTTCACCAATCAAGTCAATGCCTGTGCTCTTTCCAAATCCAAAAACATCCTGATACTTTGAAAAAGTAGAACGTCCTTCATCTAACGCAATTCTCATCAAAGCCACATTACAAGAATACATTAACGATTCTCCAATAGTAAGAGTTCCATGTCCTTCATGATTATGACAATTAATCGTCCAGTCCTCTACATCATAACTACCCTCACAATAAAAGGTTTCATCTCCTAATAGCACACTATCTTCTAACGCACCTGCTATTGTGAATGTCTTATAAGTTGACCCTGGTTCAAATCCGTCTGATATAATATAATTACGCCATGCCTTATTTAAACAAATCAAACGGAAATCTTCCGGTAAGTTTTTCAGCTTTTCTGAAGCCGCAATCTCCTTATTTTCCAACATCGCCTTAAGTGTTGTTTTCTCAGGAGACAAAGTTTCGTCTTCCTCTACAGCAAAATATTTCTTAACTTCCGAGTCTGTCAAAAGGTAATCAATATTTTTCGCTTCAAACATATACTCAATCGCACTATCTTCATAAGCTTCATTCAGGTCATAACTATTAGAATTCGCCATAGCCAATATTTCGCCCGAATTTGGATCCATAACTAACACTGATACATTTCTTGCACCAGTCTCAGACATAAATGCATTAATCTTCTTTTCTACAATATTCTGTGCATTCGCATCAATCGTTGATACAATATTATATCCATTTACCGGTGCTTTCGTGGTTCGTTCTAAAGTTAATTCCTGTGTAAGATATCCATATTCTCTACCATTTACACCATTCAACTCTTCACTATAGTATCCTTCAATTCCTCCTTGCCCAACATTACCACTTACTGTAAAACCTAATGCATGACAAGCCAACGAACCATACGGATAATATCTTTCATATTCTTCCTCAAACCATACACCTTTTACATTCTTTCCTTCCTTGGTAGCAATGAATTCATTAAAAGGCTGCACTTTCTCATACGGAAGTTTCTTCAACATTTTCTTATATAATGATGTATCATTCTCTAGCGCTTCTTCTATATCTTTTTTCTTTAAATTAAAATATTTTGTCAAAGCGTCAATGGTTGCTTCCTTTACTTCATCGCTTTGCAAAATATTCTTTGGTTCAATAATTAAATTGTAAACTTTCTCACTTGTTGCAAGTTGGGTACCATTGCGATCTAAAATATCACCTCTGCGATACGGAATTTCGATACTATCATAGCTTTGTTGAGCTAAAACAATCTTTTCGTATCGTTTCCCATCCTTTGCGTTAATGTATATCATTCTTCCTACAAGAACCAAGAATCCGACTAGCAAAAATGCTGCTACCACTAATAATTTAACCTTCATTCTTTGTAGAAATCTCTTTTTCTTTCTCGCCATTTCATCACCTAATTTTATTTGAAACTATTCAGAACTCTCATAGTTACAATTTGCAAATTCAAGGTTACTTTTATTCAACAGGCACGTCCTTGAATTGTTTTACATAATCCGGATTGCTTGCTTCATACACCACAACCTGTCCACTCTTTGGATAGACCATTCCAAGTTCCGTTGTCGCAACCTCATAAATCTTTGGTAAATCTACTGAACTCTCCAATCTCTTACTTGTTTCATTATTGGTGTCTTTCATTTCATTTAATGTACTCTCCAAAGCAGCAATCTGTCTTCTCTGCTCTGTAATATCCGCTTGGATTGTTAACATATTCACACAAGACACAAACAAGAATACTGTTGCCACCATTAAACATACTGTATATTTCAAATCAAAGGCTCTTGCACGTCTTGAATTTTTGTTAACTCTCTCATTAACACGACGTTCCTCTCTATGTTCTGGTCTTTCAATCCTTTGAGGTGCTGTATTCAATTGTCTTGCGGTATTACCTTCAATGTAATATCGTCTTTGCTCATTTCTTGGATTCACTAATTTCATTCCCCTCTTTTTAAATGCACTTATCTTCTGTATGTAATGCATCTTTTGTCTATTAATAACTGTTTTTCCACAGTTACTTATATATACTCAATACCAATTATACTCATCCGCAACTATTCAGTACCTTCATAGTTATGCTCGTTCAAATATTCGTAACTTTGCACTCTTACTTCTACGATTTTCAAGAAGTTCTTCCTCTGATGGTAAAACCGGTTTCCGTGTGACCACTTTCCCCTTGGAAACCTTACCACATACACATTTAGGAAAGTTGGGAGGGCATGTACAAGGATTTTCATTATCTCTAAATATCCTCTTTACAATCCGATCTTCTAATGAATGGAACGTAATAATGCAAATTCGGCCCCCTGGATTCAAAAGGTCTATCATTTGGTCGATGGATTGCTCAAGAATGGTCAGTTCCTGATTTAATTCAATCCTGATAGCCTGAAATGTTCTCTTCGAAGGGTGCCCTCCTGCAGACCTAGCTCTAATTGGTATAGCAGCCTTAATAATTTCATTGAGTTCAAATGTTGTCTCAATGCTTTTTTCTTGTCTTGCTCGGCAAATATGCTTCGCAATGTTCTTGGCAAACTTTTCTTCGCCATAGTCACGAATCGTTCTGAAAAGTTCCATTTCAGAATATTCGTTAATTATATCTTTAGCAGTCTTTTCCTGCCTCTGATCCATTCTCATATCTAGAGGTGCATCCTCTCTGTATGTAAATCCTCTATCTGGTGTATCCAATTGATAGGAGGACACCCCCAAGTCCAAAACGATTCCATCAACGCCACTAACGTTCAAATCTTTAAGAACTTGAGGGGTTTTCTGATAATTACTTCTTATAATGTCAATCTTAACTTTATCTTGATATGGTAATAGACGGATGCCTGCTGCCTGAATGGCAGCTGCATCTTGGTCTATTCCTATGAACCTAGCTTTATCGGACAAACGCTCGCAGACATAAAATGCATGTCCACCACCACCTAATGTGCCATCCACATAAGTGCCGTCTTCTCTTATATTCAGTCCTTCAATAGTCTCGTTAAGCAAAACCGACTTATGTGAAAATCCCACGTTTATCCTCCTTCTATACTTTTGTGATTCTTATGAATCATCAAATCATAATTCCTAAATCTTCGATTCCCTGTGCTAACTCATTAAAATCGATATCATCAATATTGTTCTTCTCTTCCCACTTTTCTTTGCTCCAGATTTCTGCACGTTCACCAACACCCACAATCGTAACGTCTTTGGTAATACCTGCAAACTCTCTAAGTGTCGCCGGAAGCAATATTCTTCCTTGATTATCCACTTCGCAATCTGTCGCACCAGCCTGAAAGAATCTTTTGAATTTTCTTGAATTCTCATTGGTCATCGGAAGCTGTCTCAATTTGCCTTCAAAAATATCCCATTCATCATTCGGATATGCAAACAAACAACCATCCATACCTCTTGTTACAACGAAAGATAAACCTAACTGCTCTCTTAACTTTGAAGGTACGATCATTCTGCCCTTAGCATCTACAGAGTGATTGTATTCACCTTTTAATCCTTTGGACACGATCCTCACCTTCCCTTCATCTACTCGTTGTAATAGTCACTTGTGATTTTGATGGCAAATCCACCACTATCTACCACCAGTTACCACAATCCACCACTTACATCCACTATTGTACCCCATAAGATTACATAATGCAATAAAAGATTCCCCCTCATCCTGTTGTAAATTTAGCTAAATTTCTTTTTTATTTTTTGTACATTTTACACAGTTTTTTATTAGTTTTTCCAAGTCGTCACACACCAAAACACAATATCTTGTATTTCCACATCCTATTTTTTCATATCTTGTGTCTTTGTTTTTTTCTATTTATGAGTAAAAAAAATGGTGGTGGAAAGTGGTAGGGATTTCCCACTTTTTTGAAAATCTCCCACTTTCGCTCCACTTTGCAACAAAACAAAAGAAGAGATTATCCATTCCCGATAACCTCTTCTTGTATTTTACCTTATTAAAATGTATCGTAACTATTCAGTACCTTCATAGTTACTCTTATTCTTCATGTATACTATCTACTTTGCTCAATTGCATTCGCTTATATACAATATAGATTGATGCACCAATCACACACAGAGCCGCTAACAACTGAGATGTCTTGAAATTCATGCCAAATAGCATCAAAGAATCGGTCCTTAGACCTTCAATCCATACACGTCCTAATCCGTATCCCCAAATGTACATAGCAACCATCTCGCCATCGAATTTCTTATATCTTCTGTACAAGAAAATCACTAATAAAACACCAAGATTCCAAAGTGACTCATAAAGGAACGTCGGATGTACCTGAATAAATTCTTTTCCTTCCACCACAAGCACATTATCTATCATTTCCTGAGTAATAATTCCACTATTAACAGTGCTTAACAGATAGTTCTTGCTGCCAAACCACTCTACCGGAATCGCCATGGCAAACAAAGAATCGGTATATCCACCAAAAGCTTCTCTATTAAAGAAATTTCCCCAACGACCTAGCATCTGGCCAACCAAAAGTCCCATACACATAGTATCTAACATCAACATTGTATTGACTTTACGTCTCTTTGCAAATATCAATAAAGTAATAGCACCTGCTATAATACCACCATATATCGCAAGACCACCACCACGAATATTCAACATTCCCAAAATGGTATCTCCTAGCGACTGTCCTTCTTTCACATATTCGTCTAAACTGAACAATACATAATAGATTCTAGCTCCTAATATCGCTGGTACTACAACCCAAAGCATAAAATCCAAATACATTTCCGGATCTTGTCCAGTTCTCTTAGCTTCTTTCGAAATCAATACATATGCAAGCACAAAACCTAACGCAATGATTATTCCATATAAACGTAGCTCAAAATTTCCAATCCGGAAGCCGTCTATTACTTTTTCCAGTTCAATTCCTAAATTAGGAAATCGTATTTCATACATACGGAACTCCTCCTTTAATGATTATACATTAAACTTAAACAATACAACGTCTCCATCCTGTACTACATATTCCTTACCTTCAGAACGCACAAGACCCTTCTCCTTTGCAGCTACCATGGAACCATTCTCCACTAAATCCTTATAATTCACAACTTCTGCACGGATAAATCCGCGTTCAAAATCAGTATGAATCTTACCTGCTGCCTGAGGAGCCTTTGTACCTCTCTTAATTGTCCAAGCTCTGGTCTCATCCTCTCCTGATGTAAGATATGAAATCAAACCAAGCAAGGAATAACTTGCACGAATCAGCTTATCCAAACCAGATTCCGAAAGTCCTAAATCTTCTAAGAACATCTTTTTCTCATCATCATCTAATTCCGAAATTTCCTGTTCAATCTGGGCACATACAGCAAACACCTCAGAACCATACTCCTTCGCATAATCCTTTACCATCTTTACATATTCATTATCTGCTGCATCATCCGCCAATTCATCTTCTGCCACATTTGCAGCAAAGATAACCGGTTTTCTTGTAAGCAAGTTATAATCCGCAATCCAAGCTTCCTCATCTTCGCCATCTACTTCAAAAGTAATTGCAAGCTTACCACTTTCCAAATGATCTTTGATACGCTTCATGAACTCCACTTCTTTGGCAATATCTTTGTTATTGTTTGCCGCACGAGAATTCTTTGCAATTCTTCTATCCAAAATTTCAATATCAGAGAAAATAAGCTCAAAATTAATAGTTTCAATATCACGAAGAGGATTAATACTTCCATCTACATGTACAACATTGGTATCCTCAAAGCAACGCACTACATGTACGATTGCATCAACTTCTCTAATATTAGACAAGAACTGGTTACCAAGACCTTCTCCCTTAGACGCACCCTTTACCAAACCTGCAATATCTACAAATTCAATCACAGCTGGCACTGTCTTCTTTGAGTTATACATCTTTGTCAATACATCCAATCTCTCATCCGGCACCGGAACCACGCCCACATTTGGGTCGATTGTACAGAACGGATAGTTTGCAGATTCTGCTCCTGCCTTTGTAAGTGAATTAAATAATGTGCTTTTTCCTACGTTTGGAAGTCCAACGATACCTAGTTTCATAATATATATTCTCCTTTCGAAAAACCTTTATTTTACGGGCTTTTCGCGATTCTGCATCTTGGTTACGTACCAATTTACGTACCAATTTTAGGGTAAAAAAATATAGTTAAATCACTTTCAATGCATCCGCAACAAGGTCAATTTCTTTATGTTTTTGCTCTTCTGTGGTATGAACATACAAATTCATTGTGATTCCTATATTGGAATGTCCAAGAATGGTTTGTAAAGTCTTCGGCTTCATTCCAGCCTCAATACATCTGGTAGCGAAAGTATGCCTAAGCACATGCATCGAAAATCTGTCTATACCTGCCTTATCACACAACTTAAATAACATTGTGTCATATGTACTATTCTTTACCGGCGTACCTTTCTTACATAGAAATACTATATCTGCCCATTCCATAGGAATAACTTTAAACGTACGATTCCTTTGCTTTTGCAATTTCAAAATCTCTACAGCTTCCTCAGTCAATGGAATTGTACGATAACCGGATTTACTCTTCGGCTCTCCAATTCTCCATTCTCCTGTAGAATGTCTGTACTCCATAGAACGGTTAATAGTTAATAATCGATTCTCCAAATCAGCATCCGACCAACGCAAACCTACCATCTCGCCAGTCCTCAGACCTGTTTGCAATAAAAAACGATATTGATACTCATAAGTATTCCCTATCGCTACCTTGCAAAATTCCTTCTGTTGCCCCAGCGTTAACGCTTGCTTCTTCCTCGACTGCTTGCCAATTTCAGACTTTACCATCTTATTACATGGATTCTTTAAAATAACATCATTTTGATATGCATAATCAAGCATATTAAACAACGCAATTCTCGTCTGATATATGGTTGAAGTCCTATATCCTTCATCCGCCATCCTATTCATAATCGTCTGACAGTGAATCGTATTGACACTTCCCAGCATCTTGTTTCCAATGATTGGTTCAATATTGCGATGATATCTTTCTGTATAGTTTCGAACCGTATTAGGTCTAACGGTCCTCTTCTTAATACCGATCCAATACTCAAACCATGCATTTACAGTCATAGCATCCGGAAAATCAATGTTACTATGTTCTTCCTTATACTGCGCATCCGCCAACCATTGCCTAAGTTCTTGTAGTTTCGGCAATACCTTTTGAACACGCTTTCCATATTTATTTGTATATCTGGCGACATATAACCCATCTTCTCGCTGGCTTATACCTCTACCTAATTCCTTACCACGAAGGTCTTTTCCCATGTTGCTGTTCCCTCCTAAAAAAAAAGAGCCCAGACAACCGACAATAATTATAGCATGCATGAGCTCAAAAGTAAATTCCTATATTTCTATGTTTTCTAATAAATATCTTTCAAATTCTGCCCTTTTTATTAGTTTTTTCTTTCCTACATATAGAACAAATGGACAGTTAGGAATCTTTCTACAGGCATCATCGATATCCTTTGAGACAAATTGCATATTGGCGATTAAGATTCCATCCGCAAAACCTTCGCTAACCATCTGTACAAGTCGGTCAAAGTGCTTATTTACATCCAACTGCCCCAACACATTTCTTCGCATTACTTTGACAATCTCAATGTTATTTCCCTTGGCGTAATCGGAAATATAATTCATCTGCCTCTGTTCA
>JAFQOE010000131.1 GCA_017395635.1 Lachnospiraceae bacterium
GTTAAACGACAGCAGTACTATGCTTCACAACAGAAGGCAGCATAAGGTCGAACATTCTTGAGAAAAAAGTGTAAACCAATATTGACAATATCATTTCTTTTCGTTCAAATTTTGATTCCTCCATAAAATTCAAATTGAACAAAATCGCTGCGCGATGGCCTGCCAAGGCTGTGGCGCAGTTTTTATATTTTCAAAAATAGGCAGTGACAGGATTGTCCCAAGATAGTATTGTTAAAGCACGACCAATAACAAACTTCACACACGGGCTTAGTCCCGACAACTGCCTATGAAAAGAATACCACTTTCAGGCTGCTTACACAAGCAGTTTTATTTTGCAAATGCTCCTCCATGATAGGTAGTTACTGTTACTGTTGCTATTACTACTTTTATTTCATGGAGGTTATTTTATGTACGAAGATATTTTACAGTTAGTGACCGTTGCGGCACAAAAGAAGAATCTGAAGGAATCCACCATACACACCTATCGTCAGTCCCTAAAACATTTCTTTAAATTAACCGGTAAGTCATGGAAAGAACTTACCATAGCGGATGCTGATGATTTCCTGACAGCAAAGAGATTGGCTGGTGCCATGCCGGAAACCTATAACCATTACTATGCGGCTCTGCGTTTCATGTACAAACGGGTACTCAAACTTAATTGGAACGAAGATGATCTTCCACGCATGAAGCGTGACCGTTCCCTGCCCACTGTTCTTTCAAGAGAAGAAGTAATTGCCATCCTTGATGCTACTCCGAATCTGAAATACAAAGCTATTTTTGCCGTTATGTACTCAGGTGGTCTTCGGGTATCTGAAACAACCCATTTGCGTTATGAGGACATTTCCCGTAGGAACCACTCCATTCACATCCACAATACGAAAAACAGAATGGACCGCTATACCATTCTTGCTGACCGTACCCTTGATATTCTGACCGAATACTGGTTCAAATGCGGAAAGCCAAAAGACATCCTGTTTCCCAGTCAGGTAACCGGAGAATATCTGGACATCTCCGCAGTAAATCAGGTGTTAAGAAGAAGTGCTGGGCGCGCAGGCATTACCAAACGTGTCACTTCCCATGCATTTAGGCACAGCTTCGCAAGTCATCTTTTGGAAGCAGGGTGCGACATTAAATACATTCAAGCATTGTTGGGACATTTAGACCCTAAATCCACCGAGGTTTATCTTCATGTCAGCAACAAAACTCTGCTGGGTATTAAAAGTCCTTTTGATGTACAGGAGGATTCATAATGGAGCATCCCACTGTACAGGATATATTTTTTCGGTTTTACCCTCGATACCTTGATAAATACACACCTTCCCCACAACAGTCTAAAGTTGCTAACTGCATCATAAACTGCAAGACCGGTGCTTATGGTGCCAACGTAAGTATGTGTGAGGACTGTGGGCATCTGCAAATCCACTATAACTCCTGCCGTAACAGATGCTGTCCCATGTGTCAGGCTTTGCCCAAGGAAAAGTGGATGGATAAGCGTCGTGAAGATGTTCTGGAAGCCCCTTACTTTCATGTGGTATTCACCGTTCCACAGGAGCTGAATCCCTTAATCTACAGCAACCAACAGTTTCTCTATGATGCCATGTATCACTGCGTTTCAGCAACCATTAACGAGCTGACTGCAGATACCAGGCATCTTGGTGCAAGGGTCGGATATATTTGTGTATTACATACCTGGGGTTCTGAAATGAACTATCATCCCCACATCCATGTCATTCTGCTTGGTGGTGGATTAACCGCCAAGAACCAGTGGCGTGATAAAGGGGAAAACTTCTTCCTTCCTGTAGAAGTTTTATCAAAACTGTTTCGTGGCAAATATCTGCACGAACTGAAAACCCTCTGGAAAGCGAATAAGCTTCTGTTTCATGGAAGCAGTGAAAAATATCGCAACTATTATGCTTTCAAGGAACTGCTGAACATTTGTTATGACAAGGACTGGATTCCCCACTGCAAGAAAACCTTTAATGGTGCTCTGTCCGTTATTAACTACCTTGGGAAATACACCCATAGGATTGCCATCAGCAACCACCGTATTATCCGCATGGATGAGGATGCTGTTACCTTCTATGTAAAGGATTACCGTGAAGAAGGCCGGTGGAAGGAACATACCGTTTCGGGCATTGAATTTATTCGTCGCTTCCTAATGCATGTGCCTCCCAAACGCTTTGTGAGAATCAGGCACTATGGCTTACTGTGTACCAGAACCAAGACCAGACAGCTGACACTATGCAGGAATCTCCTTGGCTGCAAACAATATCTTTCCAAGCTGAAAGACATGGAAACACCACAAATGCTTGAAACCCTCTATGGTATCAAGGTTACTGTTTGTAAGTGTTGTGGCGGACACCTTGGAAAGCCACAACAGAGGATACATTTACGATGTTAAGGCAAGATACCCATATCTTTTTGTAAAACCTCAGAAATGAGGTCTATTTGTCGTGCACAGCTTTCCGAAATGAGCCCTCAGAAACATGGACATAACCTTTACTTTTCGGTAAAGTGTAATAATTGAAAGTCCATACATGTCGGCTCCGGTGACGCGACTTTGTTCACTATAGAAAAATCGAAATTGAGGTAAACGATAGGGCAGTTTATCAAAGTATGTAAGCTGCTTTATCGTTTACACCAACTTCGATTGGTTTCTAATCAATTTTCGCTCTCTATTTTACTACAAATATCCCTAATATTCCACATATATTTTATAGATTATTTAAGGCGGACTACCAATTCTTAGCAATCCGCCTGTATGTTACCACACTTCTAAACTATCCTCCGCATCTATCCACATTTGCATAGTCCCATCAAGATATAACCTTGCATATTCAAGCGGGTTATCTATGGCAAGAGCATTCAATGCACACTCTGAATTAGGAGTAGTTTTTAATCCTTCCTCTGCCTTTGCACAGTCAATTCGCAGAATATATCCGGTATAAGTGCATATATCAATGCTGTTATGGTAAATGTTGTAATCTGCATATATTATATTCATTCAATCAATCCTCTTTTCTGTAAAATTTAAAAAGCATTTCAATCAGTTCACACAGTCCACTTATATTATGTTATAATGTGTTATGTGATTTTGCTTCCCTTATTTTTGCCCTTGCGAGGGTTCGTAATGCCTTGTGAAACGATATAACACAAGGGAATACCTAATGGGAAGCTCACCTACAGAAAAGTTAGTATTTATAAGGGTTTGCCGAGAATTTAATAATAAATTATAACAGGTAACAGAACCCTTAAATTATGTGCTTGCACAATTGGGATTTGTAGATGTTATTTAATTGTCCAATATCCATCATAGGCATATCCCGTTTTTCCAATCAATAAATGTTCCGATTTAGTGAAACCTACTTTCTGAATTGCTTTAATTCTTTCTACCGCATATATTGGAGCCTTAGTAAGTACACCTTTACATCCTAACATTTTCTCAAGTTCTGGTGTGATAAGTGAAAAAATATCATACAATTCATTTTCTTGTTCATAATCACTTCTCACATCTACTCTTAAAATACCCATGTTATTAAATTCATCTTCAGACACTCTCAAGCATAATTCAACCGTTCCAATTACAGTTGATACTGTCTTGTCAACAATCGAAAGTCTAACAAACCAACCATTTTCATATGACATATTCCAAAAGCCAATAGCCTCTGTCATTCTTTCTTTTGTAACATAATAAAAATTATCTCCGTCACAATTGTCACTATTAAAAAAAGGTAATGCATTCTTATCACTATATACTTTTAATAAATCATCGCAATCTTCGTTCTGAAATAATCTAAGTATAAACTTTTCATTTTCTAATACAGGACATGATTCATAAATATTCATAAGATACCTCCAACTTCTTATTTGTCATTTAGTTTATTAATTACAATCTGCTCATCATAAATTTCGAATAAAAACATACTTAATAGCCTCGGTGGTTTAATAGCATCTCAAACTCACTTCCGTGAATAATTAAATCTCGATTCCCCACGAAATTACATCTTTACCTTTACCATTGGGCTTATCCCTCCATGTTGTGAACAGAAATTTATCAAAATTATAAAAATCTGTTTCTCTGTATGGATACTGGCGTTCAAAACTTCCTATATTTGTAATATATCCGGTATAAGTTGATCTTAATTCGTATTCCTTATATTTCAAACTAGTATTTAATTGCTTATACAAGGAATAATTAAAAGCATCGTCAATTTTCATATGCTTAATCATTTCTGAATATTCACCATTATAATCAACGAACAACGCTAAATTGATAGCACACATAGCAAACATTTCATTGTCTACCCTGCGCGAATAATAAGCTATTCCGTCATACTCCATCTTTTTACATGCCATCATTAACGATTGTGAAATGATATATTCTGACTTAAATGTTCTGTTTTCTTCTTTGATTACGTAACAAGTTGCAATCGCAAGAAGATACAATTTCAACCAACAGTGTACCCTATCTTCTTCAAATTCATTTAAGCATCTAAAATCTCTTATAGATATGGCCAAGTTGAAAATTCTCTGATTCCCTTCTAATAATATTGGCGAAACATTAAAGTCTATTTCTGCTGGACATCCCATTTCTATCCAACATCCGTATGAAGAGTTAGCCAAATACATACTAGGGTTCCCTGGAATACTAAATCTATAATTTCCTGATTTGGATCTCATTGAATTAGGTAAATGAAGCATATCTTTAGCTGTAAATGCCTTGTTTGGAGTTCCTAATCTGCTTCGGAAAAATTGCAACTCATTGGTCTTAATACCAGGAAAAGCATCACTATTAATAACTGAATTTACTGCAAATGGGTTATTTCCTATATCTCTTACCAATTCAAAAATAATGTTGTTACTTTCTGCTATATCAGCCTTGTAATATAAATCCAAAGATTCCAATATTTTTGTACTAAAAACATTAATAATTCTCAGACTTTCATCATCAGCATTAGCTTTTTTTGCCTGTTCCATTACTATATTGTATTTCTTTTCTAAATCGTTTCGATAATCTATGTCTTTGCTTATTTTAAATGGAGCATATAATTCTTTACAAATAAATCCATTATTTAACCATGTCAATTTCATTTTTAGTATCACCTTTTCATACTCATATTAAAAGGCACATTTTGTATCCTTCTGAGTTAATATATTTATTTCAATAAATTTCATTTTTGCATAATACTCTGCATATCGTCCTATCTGCATGGGACTTAATTCTGACCATTTCATTTTTGACATATAAATCACACTCCAATCTATGAATACAACTTATCCACTTCTTTTTCATACACTGCCTCTGTTGCAGAATCAAACAATACCCATTCTACAATGTCAAAGCTATTCTCGTTATCCTCCAAAAATCTGCTTACCGTCTTTACCGCTATCTTTGCTGCAAGTTCCACCGGAAAGCTATACACTCCAGTTGAAATAGATGGAAATGCGATACTTCTTATCCCATGCTCAAGTGCCACATGCATAGAATGAAAGTAGCAACTTGCCAGAAGTTCCTCTTCCTTACTTCTGCCTCCATTCCAAATCGGACCCACAGTATGTATCACATAATCGCATGGCAGATTATATGCTTTTGTAATCTTTGCCTGACCTGTCTCACAACCATGAAGAGTCCTACACTCTGCTAGAAGTTCCGGTCCTGCTGCCCTGTGAATGGCACCATCAACTCCACCTCCTCCTAAAAGAGAGTTTTTTGCAGCATTTACGATTGCCTGAACATCTGTAATCTTTGTAATATCACCTTTTACCGTCTTGATTAAATACATCTTACCACCTGCCTGATTCTTATATTACTATTCCATTGCAATGGTCAATCTCATGCTGAATAATCTGTGCTGTCCACCCTGAATACTTTCCATGCTGTTTCTTAAAGCTCTGATCAAGATAGTCCACTTCTATTTCCTGATATCTCGTGCATGGTCTTACGCCTTTCAGAGAAAGACATCCTTCCTCAGTCAGATATGCTCCGGATTTCTTTGTAATTATCGGATTTATCATTGCAAATTGAAATGGTCCGGCTGCTACTACAATGATATTCTTTTTTACCCCAATCATATTGGCAGCCATACCAACACAGTGTTCTAAATTTGCCCTAAGTGTATCAAGCAAATCAATCACAATCTGTTTATCTGCCTCTGTTGCATCCACTGACTTCTGTGCCAGAAACAGCGGATCATGCATTATCTTCTTTACCATTAATTCCATCCCTTCCATACTTCAGGCTGATATCCAAGTGTAGACTGCTTTCCATTTCTAACAACAGGCGTTTTAATTACCTGCGGATTCTCAAGTATCTTTTCCAATTTATCTTCATCTGCAATATACTTAATAAGAGCAAGTATATCCTGGTCTTTTCCTTCCCAGTTAATCATATTTTCAAGACCGCCATTAGCCTGTGCAATAGAAGTAAACTCTCCCTTACTCATGCCTTTTTCTTTCATATCAATGAACTGATATTTAATGCCACGCTCCTTGAAGAAGCGTTCTGCTTTCTTTGTATCATTACATTTCTTTGTTCCAAATATCTGTATATTCATCTTTGTATTCCTCGTATAAATGATTATTTAGAAGAGATGGCAAAAGCCCTCTACGACTATTGGTTTGTGCAGCTTGATTTTCCTGATAAGAACGGTAAACCATATAAATCCTCGGGTGGAGCTTTATTATACAATGAAGTTCTCAA
>JAFQOE010000048.1 GCA_017395635.1 Lachnospiraceae bacterium
ATGGAAGAAATGGAACTTCCGTTTCAATAAAAAATGCCCACGGAGCAATCCGTGGGTGTATATAAAATGCTGGTGCTTAATTGCCAAAAAATGCTGGAAATTAATTGCCATTTTTTGCTGGAAAGTACTTGCCGTTTACAATAGTGAGCCACCTGTTGAAATATTAGAAAAGGTTTGTGAAATTATAGGAGTACCATTTGAAGATTTTCTCGGTTTTCAATCTCCATATGATAATGAATATACATTAGAAACATATTCCGATATCGTTACGATTCTAATTGCTTTAGAACGTGCAGGAATTGACATATCATATAGTACGTCTGTCAATTCGGAAACAAGAAGTCTTGAAACATCTATTAAAATAGATAATGCGCAGGTCACTTCTCTCATATCACGGTGGACAGAATTAAATGATAAATTAGCAAACGGATCAATTGATAGTGATGAATATAATGTTTGGATTGACAATTTGATGAAATCGTTTAATATACCTATTACAGATAAGTAATACAGAATTATAGACAAAAAAAATCAAGAGTGGGACATCCAATAGGATGTGCCACTCTCTACAACTTAAATAACACATAAATCTATAAACGTGAAAGAGCCCGCATCACTGCAGACTCTTTCTTTTTGATAAATCATTTTTTAGTCCCGTTACGGGAAATTGTCTTTAATTGAATGATATCACATTTCCTCTAATTCTGCAATATCCTCAACAGAGTTTTAGTATAATTCACTAGCCTCTTTTTGTCAATCATTTTTTTCACTTTTTTCCACTTCATTTCTTGCTTTTTTTACATATAATTCTGATATCTTTTTATCAATCTTATTAAGCATATCTTTTCTTATTTCTGCATCTAACGGATAAACCGTATCTTTTTTAGAATTACGTGGCTTTAATATACGCATTTTATCAATTGCACGCATCTGATTGACTTTTGCAATCGTGTATTTATCTTTTCCTTGTCCCATAACAACAATTCCTTTTCCCAAATACACGTCTGTTCTCTCATGAATCTCCTTCTTTGCATCCGCTTCGGAATCTGCTGACTTAAGAGGTACTACCATTACTGTTCCACTTGATGCTGGATTATCATTTTCTACAACAACAGCATAATGAGTTCCGCCCAATTCATTATGCACATTAAATCCAAAATTAACATGAACAATATCCCCTCTTTTATATGTCATCAACTTACTTGAATCAAATTCTTTTTCTGCTGCTATATAATATATCCAAGAACTAAGCCATTGACTTACTTTAATTCTAATATCAACGTCCAAATCACTAATTTCATTTTCTAATTCATGTGTTAAGTTTGATACCATTCTATTCGTGTCAATTTCATTTTGCGCTTTTAAAGCCGAATATTCTTGCTCCGTTTCTTCAGCTATTTTCCTTAATTCTTTATCAAAACGCAATTTGGCTATATTTCTATTTCTAGTCAGCATTTCTTGTAATTTCGTATACATCAGACTTTCTCCTTTGGATTTTGAATTATTATACATCTTTTTCGCTTTTTTGTATATAATAATATTACTCCCTTGTGGAGAAAAATATATTTCCCTACGGGATCAAAAAAGGGTTCTAGACTTTTCTTTTATAAAGTTTAGGACCTCTTTCACTTTCAAGCGTAGAAATAACAATTTTAGAACCATTCTAGAACCACAGCCCCAAAAACGCAACCGCCAAAACGTAAAAAAGGCTTTCGAGGAAATCCTCGAAAGCCTTGAATTTACTGAATAATATATAATTACTCTACGATTGTAGCAACACGGCCTGAACCTACTGTTCTACCACCTTCACGGATAGCGAATGTAAGACCCTGCTCCATAGCTACTGGGTGAATCAACTCGATAGTCATCTCTACGTTATCACCAGGCATACACATCTCTGTACCAGCTGGTAACTCACAAACACCAGTTACGTCTGTTGTTCTGAAGTAGAACTGTGGACGATAGTTGTTGAAGAATGGAGTATGACGTCCACCTTCATCCTTTGTTAAAACGTAAACCTGAGCTGTAAACTTCTTGTGACACTGAACACTACCTGGCTTACAAAGAACCTGACCACGAACGATGTCTGTTCTCTGGATACCACGAAGTAATGCACCGATGTTATCACCAGCCTGAGCCTCGTCTAACAACTTACGGAACATCTCGATACCAGTTACAACTGTCTTCTGTGTCTCTTCCTTAACACCGATGATTTCAACTTCATCGTTCAAGTGAAGAACACCACGCTCTACTCTACCTGTAGCAACAGTACCACGACCTGTAATTGTGAATACGTCCTCTACTGGCATTAAGAATGGCTTATCTGTATCACGCTCTGGATCTGGAATGTGAGTATCAACAACGTTCATTAACTCCATGATCTTGTCGCCCCACTCGCCCATTGGATCTTCAAGAGCCTTCAAAGCAGAACCACGAACGATTGGACAATCAGAGAACTCGTACTCCTCTAACTGCTCTGTGATTTCCATCTCAACTAACTCTAATAACTCTTCGTCATCTACCATATCACACTTGTTCATGAATACTACGATGTAAGGTACACCTACCTGACGAGACAATAAGATGTGCTCTTTTGTCTGAGCCATAACACCGTCAGTAGCAGCTACTACAAGGATAGCTCCATCCATCTGAGCAGCACCAGTGATCATGTTCTTAACGTAGTCAGCATGTCCTGGACAGTCAACGTGTGCATAGTGTCTATTCTCTGTCTGGTACTCAACGTGAGCTGTAGAAATTGTGATACCTCTTTCTCTCTCTTCTGGAGCCTTATCGATATTCTCGAAATCTACCTTCTCGTTACCAGTTACTCTCTCAGCTAATACTTTAGTGATAGCAGCTGTTGTTGTTGTTTTACCGTGGTCAACGTGACCGATTGTACCAATGTTACAATGTGCTTTGTTTCTTTCAAACTTAGCTTTAGCCATTTTAAAATCCTCCTTAAATTACGCCTCTTTGGGCTTTTTAATCAGCTAATACTGATTATATTAGAAACATCTAATATTTTCAAGTATTTCTTTTTTAATTATACTAATGGGATAATATAACACCATCCCTTTATTTTCACAGGATGATAAACGATGTTATCATCCTGCTTTTATTAAATTCGCGAGACTTAAGTCTCTCCAGATATTAGTTACCCTTCTTTGCGCTGATAACCTTCTCCTGAACATTCTTTGGAGCCGGCTCATACTTCTCGAAGAACATAGAGTAATTACCACGACCCTGTGTAGCTGAACGAAGCTCTGTTGAGTATCCAAACATCTCTGCAAGTGGTACTAATGCACGTACAATCTTACCACCACCAAGGTCATCCATGCTCTGAATCTGACCACGCTTAGCATTCAAGCTACCGATAACGTCGCCCATGTACTCCTCAGGCATAGTAACTTCAACCTTCATAATTGGCTCAAGTAATGTAGCAGAAGCCTTTGCCATAGCATCCTTAAATGCCATAGAACCTGCAATGTGGAATGCCATTTCGTTAGAGTCTACTTCATGGTAAGAACCATCGTAAACTGTAGCATGGATACCAACTACAGGGAATCCTGCAAGGATACCAGCCTTAGTAGCTTCCTCGATACCCTCACCAACTGCTGGGATGTATTCCTTAGGAATTGCACCACCAACAACTTCTGAATCGAACTTGAATAACTCTTCACCGTTCGCATCCATAGGCTCGAAACGAACCTTACAGTGACCGTACTGACCACGACCACCTGACTGCTTAGCATACTTGCTATCTACGTCAACAGCCTTAGTAATTGTCTCTTTGTAAGCAACCTGAGGAGCACCAACGTTAGCCTCAACCTTGAACTCACGAAGAAGACGATCAACGATAATCTCTAAGTGCAACTCACCCATACCAGCGATGATTGTCTGACCTGTTTCTGGGTTTGTATGAGCCTTAAATGTAGGATCTTCTTCAGCAAGCTTAGCTAAAGACTCGCCTAATTTACCCTGATCATTCTTTGTCTTAGGCTCAATAGCCAACTCGATAACTGGCTCTGGGAATTCCATAGACTCAAGAATTACCGGATGCTGCTCATCACAGATTGTATCACCTGTACCTGTAAATTTGAAACCTACAGCTGCTGCGATATCACCTGAGTATACTTTGCTGATCTCTGTACGATCATTAGCATGCATCTGAACGATACGTCCAACACGCTCTTTCTTGCCCTTTGTAGCATTTAATACATAAGAACCTGAGTTACATGTACCTGAGTACACACGGAAATATGCAAGCTTACCAACGAATGGGTCAGCCATAATCTTAAATGCCAAAGCAGCAAATGGTTCATCATCTGAAGATCTACGAACTACTTCGTTACCATCCTCATCTGTACCTGTGATGTCAGGAATATCTGTTGGAGCTGGCATGTACTCAACAACACCATCCAATAACTTCTGAACACCTTTATTCTTATATGCAGAACCACAGAATACAGGAACTGCCTCGTTAGCGATTGTACCCTTACGAAGTGCCTTCTTCATATCCTCAACAGATGGCTCTTCACCTTCAAGATACATCATCATAAGGTCATCATCTAACTCACAACACTTCTCAACAAGATTGTCATGCCACTTCTGTGCCAAATCCTTCAAATCATCTGGAACTGCTGTAATTTCGATATCTTCACCCTTATCATCTTTGTAATAATAAGCTTCCATCTCGAACAAGTCGATTAAGCCCTTGAACTCATCCTCTGCACCGATTGGAATCTGAACAGGAATTGCGTTCTTGCCAAGACGGTCAACAATTGTCTGAACAGACATGAAGAAGTCTGCACCCATTTTGTCCATCTTGTTAATGAAAGCCATACGTGGAACGCTGTATGTGTCAGCCTGACGCCATACGTTCTCTGACTGAGGCTCTACACCAGCCTTTGCATCAAATACACCAACTGCTCCGTCCAATACACGAAGTGAACGCTCTACTTCTACAGTAAAGTCAACGTGTCCCGGAGTATCGATGATATTAACACGATGTGCAAGTGCACCAGCCTTTGGCTTATGATGATCCTCAAGTGTCCACTGGCATGTTGTAGCAGCAGAAGTAATTGTAATACCTCTTTCCTGCTCCTGTGCCATCCAGTCCATGGTAGCATTACCGTCATGAGTATCACCAATCTTATAGTTAACACCGGTATAGTATAAGATACGCTCTGTAAGAGTTGTCTTACCAGCATCAATATGAGCCATAATACCGATATTTCTAGTTCTCTCTAATGGATATTCTCTTCCAGCCAAGATTTTTTCCTCCTTGATTTAGTCTAACTAATTGCACTAATTCTGAAAAAATCAAAATGTTTTTTCTTAGAATCTGTAATGAGCAAAAGCCTTGTTTGCTTCTGCCATCTTGTGCATATCTTCTTTTTTCTTTACTGATGCGCCTGTGTTATTCATAGCATCAAGTAACTCTTTAGCCAATCTCTCTTCCATAGTCTTCTCAGATCTGTTACGAGAGTATGTTGTCAACCAACGAAGAGCTAAAGCCTGTCTTCTATCAGGTCTTACATCAATAGGTACCTGATATGTTGCACCACCGATACGTCTTGCCTTAACCTCAAGAACTGGCATAATGTTGTTAAGAGCCTCTTCGAATACTTCTAAAGCAGGCTTGCCTGTCTCGTTAGCAACACGCTCGAATGCGCCATAAACGATCTTCTGGGCTACACCCTTCTTACCATCTAACATAATGTTGTTGATAAGCTTTGTAACCACTTTGCTATTATAAATTGGATCCGCTAATACGTCTCTCTTTTGAATATGTCCTTTACGTGGCACGGTACTTCCCTCCTATTTTAATATTTTTTGATAAAACCGATATCCAATCGATTTAAAGGTACTCATGTTCCACTTGGTAATCCATAACGGATTCGCTTGGGGAACCTGTTCGTGCAGGTTTTGCATATCTTTTCTATTGTAATCAATGAAAACATAGCCATTACCAGCACTATTAATTGTGACTTACTGTTTCTAAGATTTCACTTACCTAATTCTTATTTTGCATCTTTAGGTCTCTTAGCGCCGTACTTAGAACGAGCCTGGCGTCTCTTAGCAACACCTGCTGTATCCAAAGTACCACGAATAATGTGATATCTAGTACCTGGTAAGTCCTTTACTCTACCACCACGGATAAGAACAACGCTGTGCTCCTGAAGGTTGTGACCTTCACCCGGGATGTAGCTAGTAACTTCGATACCGTTAGATAAACGTACTCTGGCGATCTTTCTAAGAGCTGAGTTAGGCTTCTTAGGTGTAGCTGTCTTAACTGCTGTACAAACACCTCTCTTCTGTGGAGAAGATGTGTTAGTTGGCTTCTTGTGTAAAGAGTTGAAACCCTTCTGAAGAGCTGGTGCAGTAGACTTCTTCTCTACAGTCTGTCTTCCTTTTCTAACTAACTGGTTAAATGTTGGCATGTTTTCACCTCCTGTTGTAATATTTAGAGTACACGAATCCCTAGAATCCACGCACACTTTGACATTATAGCCAAGTAGGTAATCACTGTCAAGAACTTTTCGTAAAAAAATAATATCAAAAAACATCAGTGAAACCCTTGTGTTTTCTATCACTTTCGACACTTTCTATTTGTTGTTTTTATCCACAGACAAAACACAACATATTGCATTCTCACTTCACATTTTCACGTATTATTCTATTGTTTGTATTCCAAGTTACAGCACATCCCATTTGACATTATTAACAAAATCATCTAGATTAACACATATCAGCATATTATGAAGATTGACCCAAGCACAATCATGACTTCATATCGCAATTTCATCTATTTCGGAGGTTTTTTATGCAGTATTATCTAGCCCCAATGCAAAGTTTAACCGGATATGTCTTCCGTAATGCATACAACAAACATTTTCATAATATAGATAAGTATTTTACACCCTTTCTTTCCAGCAAGGGATTAAGCAGCAAGGATAAAAATGAAATTATACCGGAACACAATCAGGGAATGTTGGTAGTTCCGCAAATCATGACAAATCAGACTGATGTTTTTTTAGAAATCGCAAGACAACTGGAGGATTACGGTTACACCAGCGTCAATCTAAACCTCGGCTGTCCATCCGGAACCGTAGTTCCTAAAAAACGTGGAGCAGGCTTACTTGCTGACCTTGATATGCTAGACCGTCTACTAGACGAAATTTTCACAAAATGTCCAATCCGCATCTCAATCAAGACAAGAATCGGAATGGAAAATCCAACAGAATGGGAAGATATCCAAACAATATATAATCGTTATCCGTTGGAAGAACTCATTATCCATCCCCGACTACAGCAAGACCAATACAAGAACCATCCAAATTTGGAAATATTTAGTGAGGCGCTCGAACAGATTCAATATCCAGTCTGCTACAACGGGGACTTACATTCGGTAAATCAATATAAAGCATTCACAGAACAATTCCCTCAAGTTACAACTGTTATGCTTGGGCGTGGTATTTTAAAAAATCCAGGACTTATAGACGAACTAACAGGTAATGCACCTGTCACTGCCGAAACTTTACTAGCCTTTCACGAAGATATTTTAGCCGGATACAAAGAAGAAATTTCCGGAGACATCAACATTTTATATAAAATGAAAGAATTATGGTCTTACTTTGGAGATTCCTTTAAGAATTGTGATCAATTTGCTAAACGAATGAAAAAAATGATGAAAACTAAATCTTTGCCAGAATTTCATTCTATTGCGAATCAGTTTCTTGCCGAATATAATTGTCAAGCAAATGAACTGCCCATTGTCTAAACTTCCTGCTTTAAAAACAGAGCATTTTCAAACCAACTATATACTTCTTATCAAAATAAAAAGTGAGCAAATCCCCCTCAATCACAAGAGGGACTTGTTCACTTTTTTTCCACAAGATAGGACACACAGTACACCTTCCCATCCAATCTATGCAAAATTTTCGAAAAGTGTTCATTTATTAATTCTGTCTCAGTGCCTCGATTGGACTTAGCTTCGCAGCCTTTCTTGCCGGATAAATTCCAAAGAATAATCCAACACCGGAAGAAAACAGCGATGCAATCAAAATAGTGCCAATGCTTAATGCCGGTGAAAATGACATTTCCGGAACCATCATTCCAATCACCTTTGCAATCACCCATGCACCTCCAACACCTAATAGAATACCGATAATACCACCAATCAGAGTAATAAATGCAGATTCTGCCAAAAACTGTACTGTGATTGACCCAGTTTTCGCGCCTAATGCCTTACGAATACCAATTTCTCTGGTTCGTTCTGTAACTGATACCAACATAATATTCATAACACCAATACCACCTACCAACAAGGACACAGATGCTACAAATGCTACAAATGTGGTAATCAGGTTAATAACCGAATTCACCGTAGCCATAACATCATCAAAACTCTGATAATAATATACATCTTCACCATTACAATAATGACTAGAACCAAGATACTCGATAATCGCATCACATAACGCCTTTGCATCTGCATCGTCTTCCTTCAAGACATAAAACTCTGTGATTTCCTGCTGAATATCTATACCTGTCACTTTGGTCATCGCTTGTGGTGGAATAATCACCTGTACCGATGGTGTAGCAGTCAAAGCCGCTACTAATGTACTGCTTTCTTCCGATTTTGCAACACCAATCACTGTGACCGGTATCTCTAACCAGTCTGACACCGTAACAACAAATTCCATACCAACCACATTCGTAGAACCATACATCTTCATCGCATCGTCTTCCGTGATGACACAATATCCTTTACCACTATCCGCCTCTTTCTCTGTATAAGAACGACCACTGGCAAAGTCATAATCCAAAATATTAAAACCATCTGCATTAACGGCAACCAAATTCACTTCAAAATCATCTTTCTTGGTAGATGTAGTACCTTGAAAAAACGCCTGGGTAGCAACCGCCTTCACTCCATCCATTTCTCGAATATGCTCAATCTCTTCTTCCGTAATATAATATTTCTCTTGCCAATCCATCAGCATAAAGCCGATTTGCCCCTTGCCAAGGCTCCCCAATTCACTACTAATCATCTCCGTAGCACCATTACCAATGGAAATAATTAGGATGACCGACGAAATACCGATAATGATACCAAGCATAGTAAGCAAAGTTCTCACTTTATTAGCCCATATATTTTTCATGGCCATTTTAACATATTCACCTAATTGTCTCATGACTCTCTCCTTTCCTGACTATCATTCTTTACTTTAATACATAGTCATTCCAGTAGTAGCCACCGGAGCCACATACTCATCTCCCGGCTTCATATTCTTTGTTACCTCTGTAATTACCTTATCTCCCTCAGCGAGACCATCTAATACTTCGTAATACTCACCGGAATATAAACCTAATGTAAGATTCTTACGTTCAATAATGTTGTTGTCATTTACCACTAATACATAATCACCTTCTACATCTGTACAAAGTGCAGAATAAGGAATTGCCAAAGTACCCACTGACTCTCCTATAAAAATGTATGCTTTCGCAGCAACACCTACAAAAATAGAATCATCCGGATTATCAATCACAATTCTACCTTTAATACTTCCTCCTGAGGATGCCGTTCCCAATGCAGTTGAATCCATAGTCGCCACACGACTAACAAATTCTACCTTACCTGTATACTCTTTGTCGGCAATTACTACGCGGGCTTTCTGTCCTTCTGTAATTGCAGTCAAGTCATCCTTTGAAATAGCAAATTCCACACCAATCTTATCTGCATTGATAATGGTCATCAAAGTCTGTGTCTCATTTGCATAAGAACCCTTCACAATTTCAACAGACTCTACAATGCCATCCGCCACTGCAACAATACCTGCTTCTGCTGCATCAACCTGCTCTTGTGCTGCATTCACGCTCATGTCAGACAATTGATTCGATGCACTAATCTGTGCAGCCGTACTACTTGAAACCTTTACATCTTTATTCGCTTCCACAATCGCTTCCTGCTTCGCCAATTCTTCCTGTTTCGATGCAAGACTCTTATTCTTTTTTTCCAAATCAGTGATTGCTTTGTTATACTTTTTAATTTGTTCTTCTGTCAAACCGGCTGTCAGGTCATATTCCTCTGGTGCCTTTCCTTCATTTGCTGCTTTCACCTTTGCTTCATAATCGGAAATCGTTTTACTTAACTTCTTAATATCTTCATTAAGTTCTTTAATATCTTTCTTTAAATCCTTGATTTTCGATTTTGCATTACTGGTTTTTCCTGCAGCCTCATTTGCAGCTTCATAGCTTGCATTTCCTGCTGCACGCTCTGATTGTGCCTGAAGCTGAACACGAGCCAGATTATCACCCAAATCTGTGGTATCATATGTAAGGAGTACATCTCCTTTTTTGACTATCTGTCCGGTTTCCACACGAATTTCCTCTACTTTTGCGGTAACCGGCGATGTATATGCATTCTTTTCAAGACCGATTACAGTTCCCGAAGTCGTAATTTCCTGCTTCACATCCACCTTCTCAACTTCATAGAGAATTTCATTCTCACCAGCCATCATATTCATAGCTTCCTGCATACCGGCTGTCATACTACCAATCATACCCACAACCGCTATACCTCCTATAATTAATACAATCGCAGCAATGATCACAATAACAATTATCTTTTTATTCGGTTTCTTTTTTTCTTTCTTAGTACTATCATTTGTTACATTCATTTCCACATTATCTGCCACTTTCTTATCCTCCATTACTTTTCAAAAAATATATTTCCAGTTTTAATATGTTATATCTCTATTCCTAATCAAGACATTTCATTATTCACAAATCCAGAGACCTCAACAAACTCTATACCCTCATCGTGTACATCTGCCACTTCTCCTTCATACAATTCCACATCCACACACTCAATATCTCGCTCATAATAGTCTGCCTCGTTGAACAATTGTTTTTTTGTATCGGACTCAATTTTTCCATCCATGATGCGAACTACACGTTTTGCATTTTCTGCAATTCCATCATCATGAGTAATAAGCACAATTGTATTGCCCTGTTCATTCAAACTATTCAAAATCTTCATAATATCCTTGGTAGATTTGGAATCCAGATTACCGGTAGGCTCATCTGCTAATATCAACGGTGGAGTTGCTGCTATCGCCCTTGCAATTGCCACTCTCTGTTGCTGTCCACCAGACATCTCTGACGGTTTATGCTTCATACGATTTCCCAATCCCACCTTCTCCAAAGCTGCCTTAGCCAGTTCTCTACGCTTGCTCTTTTCCACATTACGATAAATAAGCGGAAGCTCCACATTCTCCAATGCATTCAAATTCGGTATCAAATTAAATCCCTGGAAAATGAAACCGATATCCAGATTTCTCACCTCCGACAGCTCATTGTCCGTCAGACTGGAAACATCTCTTCCATTTAATACGTAGGTCCCTTCTGTTGGTACATCCAAGCATCCTAGCATGTTCATCAATGTTGATTTGCCGGAACCGGAATGACCAACAATCGCTACGAATTCACCTTCTTCGATGTCAAGGCTGACGCCATCCAAAGCTCGCACTTCATTTTCACCAGGATTATATATTTTGTACATATCCCGAACACTAATTAAAGTATCCATCCCTTTTCTCCTTTCGAGATTTTACTATATTAGGCAATTGCGAAACTCTCAAAAACTGTCATTGCCTTGTGCAAGTTTAACAATACCATAAGCAGGTGCTTCACAATCCGTCGGTACTTAGTGAGACATTGTCGAACTTAGTACCGTTACGCATTGTGGCAAGTGCAAAC
>JAFQOE010000132.1 GCA_017395635.1 Lachnospiraceae bacterium
GAACCACCGTTTTATAATCTGTTTGCTGAATTTATTGCTGAAAAAACCTTTGTTGACAGTAATATCAGCAGAAATATCCGAAAGCTGAAAAACAAGGTCGATAACAGCTTTTTCTCGGAATGGTGCGATACACTCATATTGTGTCAGCAAGACCGTGAGCTTATGTATGTACTGCCGACTATTGTTGAAAAAATGTCGGATATAAAGCAGATTCAGGAAGAATTAAATACGCAGATGTATAACATTTACAAAGACCATATCAGCGTAACACTTGTGGTTGCAGCAAACATACCTTTGATGCGATTTTTAAATGCGGAGTGGTACAGGCTTTTAACACAAACACTTGCAGGGCAGATAATTGTTGCTTTAACCTTTGGTGTAATCTTTATTGCAACAGCGTATGTAATAAAGGTCAACAAGCCTGTGTCTGTTATGTAAGAAAAATACAGATTTTCGGAGGTGATGCAATTTGTATTATTTATTGGTTGCCCTGCTGATAGCGTTTGGAATATATACATTAGTCGGTAACTTTATAACCTTTCCTACAAAAAGAACCGAAAAGGCAATGTCAACATTCAAACGCAAGCAAGGTATAGGCGAAAAGTTTTATACTACAGTAACATATCCGCTAACCAAAATTATCTCAAAGTTTATCCGAATGGAAAACTATCAAAAAAGAAAGCTGGAAAAAGATTTACAAAGAGCCGGAATTAGTCTTACCCCTGCTGAATACTACGCAAAAGCGTATGTAACAGCAGGGCTTACTATTTTATCTTCGTTTCTCTTTATTCCGCTTGGTTTGACCGTAATTACTATGTGCGTACTGCTTCTTGGAATTATGTTATTTTTCAAAGAAAGACAGTCTGTTAAGGATAAGCTGAAGAAGATTAACGGTAAAATTCTTGATGAATTACCGAGGTTTGTCAGAACTTATAACAATTCGCTCAAAAGCAGTAAAGACATTCTGAAATTTATGGAGCGATACCGCAAAATTGCAGGGGATGATTTTAAGTATGACCTTGATATTCTGATTACAGATTTAAAAACAGGAAATACGGAAGAAGCTCTGCAAAGGTTTGACGAGCGTGTGAATATACCACAGCTTTCAACCTTTATAAGCGGTGTTATAGGAACGAGTAAAGGTGTAGATCAGGAAACTTTCTTTTACCTTATGGAACAGGATATGAAAATATTAGCAAGAGAAAACATCAAGCGTGAGATTGCAAAACGCCCCGGAAAGATTAAAAAAGCTACGGTTGCAGTCGGCGTTATGATGTTTCTTTTATACCTATATCCGATTTTCATTGATTTGAAAAACGGATTGGGAATCTTTAATTAAAATCAGGAAGGAGATTTAAGCATGAAAAATTTAGTTGTGAGAGGTAAAACCATTATGAGAAAAGCAAAGGAAAGACTATTAAATCCTTCAGCGGTAAAAAGCGGTGAGGGATACCTTGATGTGTTAATCAAAATCCTTATTACCGTAATTATCGGTGCAGCACTCTTGGCATTGATGCGTGTGGCTATCCCCGAACTGTTTAATGACATCATTGACAAAATCAAAAATGTATTCACAATCTAAGGAGCAAGAAAATGAGTCGAAGATATATGGATAGAGGTCATCTGTCAAATATTCTTCTTGCTCTTACAGCTAACGAATTAACCGATAGCAGAATTGTTGGGTATGTCAGTAATCAGCAGACAGCGATTGTTGATTATAAAAATACTTGGTTTTGTATTTGGGATAATGGCGGTGAAATCGGGGTTGAAAAGGTCAATGGTGACGAACCCCGATTCACACCTATGGCAATTTATGATAAACCGCTTAATGCACTTACTATGGGCTATCGGTTAAAGCAGATGATTGAAGGCAAAGAGATTGATTATGACTTTGAACACAGAGATGAAGAAAGCGAAATTTTCTTGAAATGCTTTAACAGAGAAGAAAAAATGTATGAGTATTTTTCCATGAAAGATTGTGAGGTCAACTATGAAGAAGATGATGAAGAAGAAATGTGACCTTGTTTCAAATCGGAATAAGGTTATGCTGAAAGGAGGCATTGTTAAATGTCAGAAATCAGACCGATTGATAAAGCAATCGAAATTCTTAGCCGTACCAATGACGGTAACGATTTATCACCAACGCATTTAACACTTATGGAACACGCTGCTAATGGATTCCTGAACGAAAAAGGTCTTGAAAAATTAGAAGAAATATATCAGCAAGTAATGGCAGGAGAATATAAAAAGCCCTATTTACAAGGTGTAGAGTTTATGACAAATGATAATGATGGATTTGTATATTTTAAGGATAAACAGGTGGAGCATTTTAGTTGGGATTATATGTATTCTCCGGCAGCTAAAGATTATCTGATTGAATTGCAAGATAAATATTTGTTTATGGAACGCAATGGGCTTACAGGGAAGTCTGTTTATGATGAAGATTTCTGTGCGATGTATAATTCAGAAAACCTTGATAAACTATCAAAATCCGCAGAAGGAAATACCATTATGTTTTCAAATATCAGGAGCAATGGCGGTTCTTCTATATCCTTTTTTCTTCCCGGCAGAGTTGATGAAGATGATGTATGGGATTGTGAACATCAAAAGTATTTGGTTCAGCAGTATGACTATGTAAGGGAGTTTAAAAGTGCTATTGAACTTTTTAAATTTGGCTCTGGTGAAGAACGCCCTGCAACCGAGGAAGAATTAAAACTCATAAATTGCAGTTTCAGATTTTTAAAAGACAATAACCACATAGAGAGTGTAGATTCAATGGAATTTGAAAGATACGCTAATTTTGTTGACGAAGATGAAGAAGGTGTTGAATTATGACCTTAATCCGAATTATTACAAGGGCAGAAAGGAGCATAAAGTGTGATGGATAAAATAAAACTTAAAGAAATGGTAACGCAGATTTATTCGCTTACCAATGACGGAAAGAATTTACCGCCCCCAATACTTGAAACGGTTGAATTGGCAGAAGGCAAATACCTGAACGAAAGAGGATATGAAGCTATACAGGGGATTCTTGCTCTGGCAGAGGCAGGGCTATATAGTAATCCTACACACGGACAGGATATACGCAAACTGCACGATTTAGAGCATATAACCACAGACAGCGAGGGGTATCTGTACTTTAAGGATAAATTTGTTTCAAGAAGAAGCGGAGATTTTGAAAGCATATTTGGGAAAAGAAAGCTGGAACAGCTACAGTCAAAATGCCTGTTTCTTGAAAGGTGTAAAATCGGTGTAACATCCTTCAATGTTCAGTTTCCGTTTGATTTTATGAAAGATGCGTATAATCGGGATATGTTTCTTGATTTGGATAAGCTCACAAGAGGTCGGTCAATTATATTTACGCATATTACGATAGACGGAGAGAACACAGAAAGTCACAGTTATTTTATGTCGGGGCAAATTCCTGAAAAAGTTGTAAAGTACAATGAACATCAGCTTGCTTTTAATCAGTTATATCCCGAAAACACATCTTGTACTGCAACGGTAAATGAATATGTGTTTAATAACGGCGGTCATACACCGCAAGCTGCAACCCAAAAGGAATTAAGGCAGATAGAATTGGCTTTTGATGCTCTTTGTAATCGCTGTGTACTGCATAAGTCAAATTCCGCAGAGTACAGTTGGGATATGTCCCCGGAAGATACGGAGGATGACGAAGATGATGAAGAAATGGAAATGTAAGCGTAAACGGTCAGAGGCATTTTTGGATGTACTCTTTCAGTTTGCAATCGCAATGAGTCTTATATTCTGTTTTGTGGCATTGTGGAAACCTTTTATTTACAAGCAAAACATGGACTATATGGCAAAAACCCTTGTCAGAGCCGTTGAAGCAAGCGGATGTATTGATAGTGATATAACTGCACTTGCAAATGAACTTAAAACCGAAATGGGTGTAACGCCGACAATATCTTGGAGTGCGCCGTATATATCAGGTACAAATAAGATTCAGCTACGGCAGAAATTTACCCTGACAGTCCGTGACACTATTGACATTAAACTGATTGAGCCTACATTCGGTTCACCGCTTGTTATAAGCATACCGATTGAGAAAAAGTTTATAGGTATCAGTCAGGTGTATTGGAAGTAGGTGGTGTGTGTGAACAGAAAAAGCGGTGCTGCTAATGTTTTCTTTATTCTGTTTATCTTTGTATTTATCATAATCACAGTCATAACAGTTGAGTTTTACCATATTTTCACCGTCAAAGAATACATTGATACGGAGCTTTCAAGAGCGTTGAACATTGCTACAGACTATGCGATGCTTGACGAGTACAGAATGGAGCATATTTCAATGATTCATATTCCTACGGCAGTAAATGAATTTGAAAACTATCTGCATAATGAAATGCAGCTTAATTCATCAAATGAGCGTATCGAGGGTGGAGAGGTAAAATATAAGCTGATTATCAACAATACCGATATTGTAAGCAGTCCGGCTTCTTATCAGGTATCGGGAGTTGTCAGGATTAAGCCTGTTTTATTATCATCATTAGTACCCATTGATATTGATATTCCGTTCAAAGCAAAAGCAAGGAATCAGCGTTATGAATAAAAATTTTGTTTAGGTGTTGACAGGTGGCGACACCTGTGCTATAATGGAGTCGAAAAATGAAACGGAGGTATCTATTATGGGTGCAGTTCATAGAACAAAAACAGCTATATATCTTGATAATACAATTTTTGCGTGGTTAATGGATAAACACGAAAAGACAGATATTCCAAACAGCAGAATTATAGAAAGAGCATTACTTGAATACTACAAGGACGAAATAGAAGAATTTAAAAAGAATTATAAGGAGGCTGAATAGCTATGATGAAAAGATTTATAACGGCTGCCGTATCAGCATGTATGCTTCTTGCAAGTACAACCGCATTTGCAAACGGTATAACATTAAGTCTTGGTGCAGACACATCACAGGCGATTGCACAGACAAATTCACAGTCAGCAATATTTTCTGACACGAACATAAATGATTGGTATTATCCGCACATGGAAATGCTTGTTGAAAAAGGCGGCATCAACGGATATACGGACGGAACTTTCAAACCTAATAATACAATTACAAATGCAGAGTTTGTAAAAATAATTATAGGGCTTGTAAGTGAAGCTGATACAAACACATCCGACCATTGGGCAGAAGGATATATCCAAAAGGCAAAAGCACTTGGTATTGTGGATGCAGACGAGCTTGTAAAGGCAGATTATGACGAACCGATAAGAAGGCAGTCAATGGCAAAATACGCAGCCCGAACAATGAATAAAGTGTTAGGAGAAACACCTACCGCAGATACAAGCACATACATATCCGAAATAAAGGATTGGTCTGATGTATGCGAGAACTGCAAAGAATATGTTGCAGAGGTTTATTCAAAGGGCGTTATATGCGGTATGCCTGACGGAACTTTCTCCGGCGGTAGCTTCACCACAAGAGCAGAAGCAACTACAATGCTTGTAAGAATGATAGATGCAAACTATCGTGTAGAAATGTATAATGGTGTAGCATTTAATCAGACTACAGATGTTATGACAGACGGAAAAATGACCGTTGAGAAGTCAAAGAACTTTATGGATATAACTCTTAAAAACCTGAAATTCTATGAGGAAAACGGCAAATATTATGTAAGTGGTACATTTCCCGAACTTCCGCAGGGCTATGAGAATTGGCTGATGATAACATCACAGTCTAAGCTAAATGAACCGAGCTTTGGTTTGACAACAGGCTTCACCATGATAGAGGAAAATAAGATACCAAATACAGGAAGTTTTAAGAAGGAACTCACATTGTCAAATCCTGATAATCTGGACTTTGTTGTAATCAGAATAGGTGTTGATGCAATCGACAAGGCTGATTCGGATGCACAATCGGCATATTACAACATAAGTACGGCACATCAAAATGAGATAACTCTTGTAAAGGAAACAGGAGAAGAAAGTGTAAAGTATGAATATGACTTTTCTAAACTGTTTCAATGGTAAGGAGGAAAACTGAATATGAGAAAATTTAAAACCTACGGAGGGCGATTGTTCGCTCTCCTTTTTGTTTTATGTATTGTTTTTAACAGTATAACTGTTAGTGCAAGCAGTAATGCTTGGGAGCAATGGCAATCTGTTATCCCGGAAGAAAGTGTAAGTAACGAAAACTTACTTATGTCGGTGAGAAATGTCTTTAATATTGAGTTGTGGCATTATTCCGGCGGTTATTGGGGTAATAATCATGTGAAAATTTATGACAGTCAGGTTTTTGATGATCCTGACGAGCTTGCAGAGGCAGTTAATGCAGTTATTGAGTTTGAAATGCCTCTACCGCAAGAAATTATAGATGTGCTTTATGACGGATATAATGTTGATGTTGTGTTAAGTGCAAACGGAATACCGCTTAACAAAATCTTTGATATAAATAAAGGTTTTACATTTAAGTATTCAAACGGTAATCTGATATTTAAAGCATATCCAAAATTTAATTTTGACAAGCGGTATAATTATAGAGATCATTTTGTTGCAGGGCTTAATAAGGCTATTCCGTTTGTTGTTGCACCATACGGATATAATCGTTATGCAATGTGGACGAGGAACGGAAGTTCTGTAGGAGCAGCTAATGGATATTTTAACCCGGACAATCCTTATGACATAGGTTCAGAGGGTATCATCCATCCGTCACAGATTATAAACAATATTGGACATTTACAAAATGGTCTAAATATCTATGTTGACCGTGAAAATGGCACTCACGAATGGAAAAGCAGTAATAATATTGCAGTCGGATATAAGACCTTTGCAAACGCCGGAGCAGTTGCGGTACATTTTGATTATCCTGTAACGCTTTCATTCTACAGAGGCGGTAAAATGCCTGATGAAGCTGAACCTGAATGTAATCATGAAGAACCAAATCAACCTGAATTGCCTGATGAGAATACGGAGAATTGCGGTGAGGTTATCCGATGGACAGAAAAGGATTCGCACACAATCACAAAGCCCTGCGCAAGACACGGCTCGCATAGTTACACTTGCAATCATAGCTTTGTTTATGAAACAAGCCTGACAACAAATCATCTGGTATCACCGAGGACACTAAAAAGCGGATATGGATTTGAAGTTGAGGCTTCATCTATGATTACAACAAGACTTGTATCACATACAGGCGGTTGCAGTAGTTGGGGTGCTGATAGAAGTGCAGAAAAGACACCGCAGGCCCCAACAAAAGCAGAGGTAAGACTTGGATATACCGTAACAAATATTATCGGGACTCAAGGTAGCACGGTAGCATTGGAAAGGAGCAGTAACAATACTACAAGCACAACATTTATTACTGCACAAAATCCAATATCTGTTTCGGGGGCAAGAACAATATTTACAGATGTAGCACTTCCCGGAACGGCTGAAGCTCCTGCCGTAAACAATTTTGAAATTTATATATACGGTGGTGGCGTAAACGGTGTTGAGTTCTGCAAAAC
>JAFQOE010000133.1 GCA_017395635.1 Lachnospiraceae bacterium
CGACAAGGAAAATCATCTGTTACGTGCTACCATTCAAAAGGGTAATAGTGTAACAATAGAATCTTATACCTACGATTATGCAGGTAACCGAACATCTAAGACCATCAATGAGACAGATACTACTTACTATGTAAACGATACTAGTAGTAGTCTTACCATGGTAGTGGCTGAAACGAACAAAGATGGTAAAGAAGTAGCATCTTACACAAGAGGCGATGAGTTGCTTTCCGTAGAAAGAGATGGAGAAGTATGGTATTATCTATACGACGGACACGGAAGTGTCAGAACCTTAACCAATGAAGCCGGAAGAGTAACTGATCGCTACTCTTACGATGCATACGGCAACCTTTTGGAGAAAGAAGGAGATACGAAAAACGAGTTCCTTTACACCGGGGAACAATACAATGCGAATACAGGACTATACTACCTAAGAGCCAGATACATGAATCCATCTACCGGAACATTCATTAGCATGGACAGCTATCAGGGAAGTATCTATGATCCGGTGACGTTGCATAAGTATTTGTATGCGAATGCAAATCCAGTGATGTATACAGATCCGAGTGGGTATACTAGTGTGGCTGAGGCTGGGACATATATGAGTTGTACGACTTCATTAAGTGTAGCTCAGGCTTATTATGATGCAATGGTTTTTGCTATTGGTATGAATATTATAGCTCAATTACGAGCAATAGCGGCAGTAGAAACAGTAGCACGTATATCTTCTGAAACAATGTTAGCTATTGGTTTAGAAGGAGCATTATCAGGAAGTAGTAATACAACCGCAATATCGAATGAATTATTGCTTAAAGTTGTGCATACAGTTACATTAGCATATATGATATCTGGTGATTGTATAGCACTTGATGTAGTTGCTTCTTCGGTAGAGGAAACAAAAGTTTGGATTGAGACGTCAGCTATTGAATTAAGAAAAGAAAATAAGAAACAATACAAAGGACATTCTGTTTATGTTTTGAGAGATTCTAAAAATAGGAATAAAGTTTCGTATGTCGGCAGAAGTAAAAATCCATGGAAACGGCATTTACAACATAGAAAAGATTTATCTAAACAAACGGATGGTAAACCATGGGATATGTATATAGTGAAAAGTGGATTAACTAAAAAAGAAGCAGCAGCACTAGAAAATGCACTAATTTGTATCTATACAATTGATGCCCTAGCAAATGCAAGGCATGAAATAGCAGTAAAGAATTTTGATGGATTTGAGAAAGAGTTTGGAAGAGCTGCTTCAATCTGTCGAATACCATTGACACAATTAAAAGATGTGATGAAAGGAGATTATAAGTAATGGGATCATGGTCGGCTGATATATTTGATGATGACGGTGCCGAGGAGATTAAAGAGGAATATAAAATTTTATTGGGATATGGAATGTCTCCAGAGGAAACATATCAAAAAATAGAAGAATATTTTTATCCTGATTACAAAGGTGAAGACGATGAAGATGTTTACTGGCTTACTATAGCATTATTTCAATGGCAAAATGGAATATTGTTAGAGGAAGTAAAACAACAAGCACTACGATGTATTGATGATGAAAAATATCTCGAACGTTGGAAAGATAGTGGAGAGGAAATATATAAAGAAAGAAAATCAATACTAGAAAAACTAAAATATAATCTTATTAATGTAGTGAAGGAAAGAAAGAAAAGGTTTCCTAAGTGTGCCAAATGTTATCGGTATAAGACAACGTGGGAGATTGGTGATTTGCTGGCATATAAAATTATCTCACCTATGGTTGGATGGGGAGAAGATGTAAGCGAAGATGATAAAAGAAAACTCCAAAATGCCCAAAATTTTATAAAGGATAAATATATTTTACTTCGTGTTGTTGACATTGATAAAAATCCTGTATCAGAAATTTGTCCGGAACTTGATTATTCATCGAGTGCGGTTGTTATGCTGTACAATTGGTTGGGTGATGAACTTCCCACAGAAGAGGAAATTCATAATTTAAAGTTTAAACCAATTGTAAGCCAGTATTGGAAAAAAACTAAAGAAATCGTTAGCTCGATTTGTCTAGATATAGTGGACTTAAATGAAGAGGCACAATGGTGTGAAATATCTTTGTTGAAATGTGAGGAAGATTATGTGAAACCAAAGATTTATATTGACCATAGTATTTCTCCTGTAAAATTTGTTAGTCAGTTTGATTTATCACTGATATTTACTTTTGCACTTACCCAAAATGACCAAGTAGAATGGGCTAATGATGAACACTTTTTTTAATGCCAGTAAAAATGCGATTAGATATGTAACAATGGACTTGTTTTGCAAAAGATAAAAGTGAAAGGGAACAATAGGTGTCCGGCACCAACGTGGTCAAGGTAACCTACTCGGATGGAACCTTTGAGAACGTTACTTACGATGCCAATGGTAATAACATCACTGTAACGGACCGAAATAGTCTTGTGGCTACCATATGGTAAGGTTACCACTTTTGAATATAACGAATCGGCAAGATTGACTAAGAGAATCGATGCGTTAGGCAATGCCATTTCTTATAAAGGTGCCAGATAAGAGTGGGGATATCACTTATGGATATGACAAGTATGGTCAATTAACCAGCCAGACCGATGCCAAGGGAGTTACCATTTCTTATATCTACGATAAAGCAGGAAGACTGGAAACCTTTGACAATGGCTTCTGAACCACTACTTACGAGTATGATTTATTAAACCGTGTGACAAGGATCATTGACCGAAATGGAAAGGCAACGGTTTATGAGTATGATGCATTAGGTAACCGTAGTGCTGTGAGATATCCAAACGGCAATGTGGTAACCTATACTTATGATGCATGCCAGAGACTTAAGGAAGAGTGGATTGTGAATGCGAATGGCGTTACCCTTGCCAAGTATACCTATGGATTAGGAAAAGCAGGCGAGCGTACATCTATCACAGAGCTTGTGAATGGTGTAGAGACAGAGATTACTTATAAGTATGATAAGTTAAATCGCCTCATAAAGGAAACCATTGAACGCAATGACAGCAGTCTCAGCAACGAGTTTGAATACGATGCCGTTAGTAATCGTATCTCTAAAAAAACTACGGTTAAGGGTGAATTATCTGAACTTGCAGATGTGGATAGCGAAGAAATCAAGGTAACAGAAGGTACAACGACTTACACCTATAATGCCTTGAACCAGTTAGTAACGGAAACATCTGACGAAGGAACGATTATCTATACCTTTGATGAGAATGGTAACTTAATCAAACAGAGCGGAGAAAAATGTGTTGATTATAGCTATGACAAGGAAAATCATCTGTTAAGAGCAACCATTCAAAAGGGTAATAGTGTAACAATAGAATCTTATACCTACGATTATGCAGGTAACCGTACCACCAAGACCATCAATGAGACAGATACGACTTACTATGTGAACGATACAAGTAGTAGTCTTACCATGGTAGTGGCTGAGACGGACAAAGATGGTAAAGAAATAGCATCTTACACCAGAGGCGATGAACTACTTTCCATGGAAAGAGATGGCGAAGTATGGTATTATCTATACGATGGACACGGAAGTGTCAGAACCTTAACCAATGAAGCAGGAAGAGTAACGGATAGATATGCTTATGATGCATATGGCAACCTGTTAGAGAAAGAAGGAGATACGAAAAACGAGTTCCTTTACACAGGGGAGCAATACAATGCGAATACAGGATTATATTACCTAAGAGCCAGATACATGAATCCATCCACAGGAACATTCATCAGCATGGACAGCTATCAGGGAAGTATCTATGATCCGGTGACGTTGCATAAGTATTTGTATGCGAATGCAAATCCAGTGATGTATACAGATCCGAGCGGGTATTTCTCATTAGCTGAGTGTTCCGTTGCAACCAGTATTCAATCAACATTGAATTCACTGCACCAGATGACTGGTTTAATGAAGGTAATGAAGTGGGCAGATGCCATGTGTACAGTGTATGACTTGGCAATGGAAATCCGAAATGTAATTTTGGGTGGTGGTTCTGTTGTAGATGTGATTGGTGCACTTCTTAAGGGTGTTGTCGTTGGATTCATGGTAGACGGCATGTGTAAGACATCTTTGGGTATTGTATTAAAACCAATGATGGCAATTTTTGGACTTGGCAGCCAGGTTGATCAG
>JAFQOE010000049.1 GCA_017395635.1 Lachnospiraceae bacterium
CCTTTGTTTGAAGTATGTTATTGGTCGTACTTTAACAATACTATCTTAGGATAATCCTGTCACTGCCTTTTTTTAAAAGTAAAAACTGCGCCACAGCCTTGGTAGGCCATCGCGCAGCGATTTTGTTCAATTTGAATTTTGTGGAGGTAAACGATGCGTATTGAACATATTGCAATGTATGTAAATGATTTAGAAAAAACAAAAGAGTTTTTTGTGAAATATTTCAATGCAACATCAAATAAAGGATATCACAACCAAACTACAGATTTTCGTTCATATTTCTTGACCTTTGATGATGGTGCTAGATTAGAAATTATGAATAAACCACAGATGATGGATGATGAAAAAGGAATTAATCGTACTGGATATATTCATATTGCATTTAGTCTTGGAAGTAAATCAACTGTTGATGAACTAACGGAAAGGCTGAAAGATGATGGCTATGAAGTTATCAGCGGTCCAAGGACAACAGGTGATGGCTACTATGAAAGTTGCATTGTTGGAATTGAAGGTAATCAAATAGAGATTACAGTATAAGATTAGCGAAAACGAAGTCTATACCATATATGGCTATAAATAATAAATGTTAACTTTGAATTTGTTGAACAGAAATGGAGTGCTGAAAATGAAAATATTGATACTGATGGGAAGTCCAAGAATTTATTGAAATACTGCTGAACTGTGCAAACATTTCATGGAAGAACTGAAAACACAAAACGCCGAAGTGCAGTACATAGAGCTTGAGAAAATGACAATCAATTCTTGTAAGGAGTGCTATATTTGTCAAGATACAGCAGGTGTGTACGGTTGTGTCCAAAAAGATGATATGACAGAAATAGCAGAAAAGATTTTGTGGGCAGATGCTATTATTTTGGCAACTCCAATTTTTGCTTGGTATTGTACATCAAAGATGAAGGCTGTTCTTGACCGACACTATGGCTTTAATAAATACTATGGAAGTGCAGGGGGCTGTCTTTGGGAAGGCAAAAAAGTTGGTATTATTGCCACACATGGCTATGAGGGAGACTATGCAACCGAACCCTTTGAAGTGGGTGTAAAGAGACTATGCACCCATTCCAACTTGAAATATGTTGGTATGTATTCCGTACAGGATAATGATAACTTGGCATCTTTCCAGACATCTGAAGCGGTAGAAGGAGCCAAAGCATTTGCTCGTAAAGTGATTAGAGAAGTGATGTAAATGGTTCGCCAAATTCTTTATGCTACAATCAATAGCGGCGTAAACGAAAAAGCGCATTTGCAAAATAAAACTGCTTGTGAAAGCAGCCTAAAGATGATATTCTTTTCATAGGCAGTTGCTGGGACTAAGCCCGTGTTTGAAGTTTGTTTTTAGGTCGTGCTTTAACAATACTATCTTGGGATAATCCTGTCACTGCCTATTTTAGAAAAAGTAGAAAAACTGCGCCACAGCCTTGGCAGGCCATCGCGCAGCGATTTTGTTCAATTTCAGTATTACGATTCAGTTGAAAGCAATGGAAGATTTTGGTTGAAGAATGGCTAAATTTAATTTTCTTTGGAAAAATAATAAAAAAAGTATTGACTCTGACGTTACGTAATAGTTTATGCTAAAGGAACCAAGTCAAGGGAGGAAATAGTAATGATGACAGTGCATGAAGTGAGTAAGCTTGCTGGAGTGAGTATACGCACTCTACAATATTATGACAAGATTGGCCTTTTGCATCCGACGAAATACACCGATGCAGGCTACAGACTGTATGACGATGCAGATTTGGAGCGCCTTCAACACATACTATTGTTTCGCGAATTGGAGTTTCCTCTTAAAGATATCAAGGTGATTATAAATAGTCCGGATTTTGATAGAAGCAAAGCTTTGGAACAACAGATTGAGATGCTTAGACTTAAGAAAGAACATATTGAGAACTTGATGAACTTTGCGCTTGGAATAAAAATGTTAGGAGTGAAACATATGGATTTTAAGGCTTTTGATAGAAGTAAGTTGGATGAATATTCGAAACAGGCAAAGGAATTATACGGTAGTACACCGGAATACAAAGAAATGGAAGAAAAGCAGAAGAATCGTACTGAGGAAGATGAGAAAATCTTAGCAGATAGATTTATGTTGCTATTTAAGGAGGCTGGAGAAATAAAGAATTGCGATCCAGCATCCGCTGACGCACAGAATCTTGTAAAAAGAATACAAGACTATATTACAGAGAACTTATATACTTGTACAAATAAGATTCTGCGTGGACTAGGAAAAATGTATTCAGGCGGAGGAGACTTTACAACGAATATCGATGCCTATGGAGGGGAAGGTACCGCAGACTTTGTCGCGAATGCAATAGAGATTTATTGCAATAATGCAGAATAAATTGAAATTATATCGTTACATAGATAATAACAAATCCTAATTTGTAGGGAAGAGAAACTTTTAGGGTTTTTAATATTTTTAAATATTCGTTTTACGAATCAAAGAAGACAAATTGTATAGTGAAGGCTATAGGGTACCTAGGGGGTTCTCTGACGGTCTTCATCGGTCGGTTCAGTGGAAAAAAGGATTGTTCGTGCTGAAAAGAGTGATATAATTATAGTTGGAATAAAATTACGGAGGTCCATTATGAAAAAAGTGCTTGTGACAGGTGGAACAGTATTTGTAAGC
Organism: Lachnospiraceae bacterium; assembly: GCA_017395635.1. Classification (GTDB taxonomy): domain Bacteria; phylum Bacillota; class Clostridia; order Lachnospirales; family Lachnospiraceae; genus CAG-590. Next base: position 2,642 of record JAFQOE010000049.1, read on the forward strand.
AGGTATATTGCGGAGTATTACGTTGCACATAATTATGATGTATATGTTCTTAATAGAAATAGCAGAGAACAATCGCAAGGTGTAACACTTATTCAGGCAGACAGGCATAATCTTGGTGATGTACTTAAAGATATGGATTTTGATATTGTTATTGATACAGCGTATAATTCCAACGAGGTTGACATGTTGCTTGATGCACTTGGTGGCTATAAGGAGTATATCTTAATTAGTTCAAGTGCGGTATATCCGGAACATATTCCCCAGCCCTTTGAAGAAAATGCTACATTAGGCGTCAATAAGTATTGGGGTAAGTACGGAACAGACAAAATAGAAGCAGAAAATGCTTTACTGAAAAGAAATCCGAAGGCGTATATTTTAAGACCTCCATATTTATATGGTCCGATGAATAATGTATATCGAGAGGCATTTGTATTTGATTGCGCATTGGAAGGTAGAAAGTTTTATTTGCCTAAAAATGGAGAAATGAAATTACAGTTTTTTCACATACAAGATTTGTGTAGATTTATAGATATAATTTTAAACGAAAAACCTACTCAGCATATTTTTAATGTAGGCAATCGAGTTGCTATATCTGTTCGTGAATGGGTTGAACTTTGTTATCGAGTAGTAGGTCATGATGTTGAGTTTGTCAATATATATGATGATATTGAGCAAAGAAACTATTTTAGTTTTTATGATTATGAGTATTACCTTGATGTTTCTAAACAATGTGAATTGATGCCGGAAACAAAGCCTATATATGAAGGTTTACAAGAGGCATTTGACTGGTACAAAGATAATGCAGATCAAGTTAATAAAAAACCGCTTTTTGATTATATTGATAAGAATATTAAGAATATTAAGAATATTAAGAATATTGTATTTGATGTAGGAATGGTGCTGATTGATTTTTGTTGGGTGCAACATTGCAAGAATCTTGGGTTTGGTGAAGATATAATTGAAAGTTTTGATAAGCATATGATTTCCTCGGAGTATTGGGATCAGCTGGATGAAGGAATGATTGTGGAAGCGGATGCGATTAAGGAATTCATGAAAGCTATGCCGCAGTACAGGGAAGAGATCGAAACCTTTTGGAAACAACCGGAGGGTTTTGTGCAGGAATATTCGTATGCAACTCCGATGATTCAACGATTGAAACAGAAGGGGTATAAGGTATACCTGCTGTCGAATTATCCTCTTGGTATGTATCAGGTACATTGGCCAACATTTTCATTTTATCATGAGGTAGACGGTTATATCGTTTCTGCGCAGGAACGCATGAAGAAACCGGATGAAAGAATCTATAAGCTGCTATGTGAGAGATATCATCTCAATGCAGAAGAGTGTCTTTTTATAGATGATAGACAGGTGAATGTTGATGCAGCAATAGAGGTAGGGATGAAGTCGGTTCTGTTTGAAGGATATGAGAAACTGGCAGCATATTTGAATATTAAGATATGAAAAATAGGATGTTTTACTCAGTGGGTAAAACATCCTATTTTAGCGTTAGTATATAAATTATACGGAAAATTATGTAAACCACATATACAAGCCAATGTACATGAAATACGGATAGGGATATTATTTATATCCGAAATATTCATCAATGCCGTTGACCATACCCTTCACCATCTTTGTCTGGAAGGAATCGTTGTTGAGCTTGCGGTCTTCTGTAGGATTACTAAGAAAACCACATTCAATTAACACGGTTGGCATTTTACTCCAGTTGGTTCCGGTTAAATCATTACGAACCACAATTCCGCGGTTATAAATGCCGGTAGCCTTACAATAGGAATTAGATAGCTTCGTAGCCAGTTTTTTGCTCTTCTTTGCATATTTGCCGGCATAGTAAGGATTGGAGGAAGAGGCATATAGGACAGAAGCCCCTTTGGCAGAAGGATTGGAAAAACTATCTGCATGAATTCGGATGCAGATATCTGCACCGCTTTTGTTTCCTTTCTTTGCGCGGGCAACATTCCCGAGTTTGACATCATGAGAAGTTCGGCTCATGACAACGGCATATCCCTTTTTTAGAAGAGCTGTACGGAGTTTCTTTGCAATGGTTAAGTTGAATTTGTATTCCGGTATTCCGGTTGCGACACCGGTGGCACCGCCGGTCATTTTTTCTTTCTGTGTGGAGCTTCCGGGACCGATTGGTTCGGTACTGAAATCTGCATAACGCTGGTGACCGGGATCAAGATAAATTATTTTTTTACCTTTGATTTTGACTTTGCATTGAATGGTTTGGTCGTTGCAGACAGCAGTTACGGTGACTGTCCCCACTTGTTTCCCCTTGAGTACACCTTTTTGAGTTATGGTTGCGTATTTCTTGTTGGATACAGAATAATGTACGGCTGCATCATCCGGGGCATTTGTTTGAATTGTATATTTCTTAGTGGCCTTCAGCGTAGTAGGTTTTTTGATAAATGTAAAGATAAAGTCGTCTGCAGACGTTTCTGTGTTGCCCTGCTGAGTGTTGTCTAATTGATTTTCTGATGTGGCATAACAGGTATTACTACAGGTCAGTATCAGACAAATGGATAGTAAAATAAGTATCGTTATACGATGTGATTGTCGCATAAGTGTTCCCCCTTTTTATTGGATTTTGGTAATGATTCAGAGTTACGTGAATGAAGTGTTAAATCGTTACGGATTTATATTCAAGTGATTTTATTGTAGCATAGAATATGCTCTTTTCAATCATATTTTTTTGTTGTATGATGATTGAAGAGTTTGGGTTGAAAGACATAGATGTAATTATCATGTTTAAAGGAGACTATATGTTTTGGAATCGTAAAGACAGGGTGCAGAAAAGACTTGCGAAGCAAAAAAGAAAAGAACAATATGACAGAGTATACAAGTTGCATGAAGAAGCAACGTTTCTATGCTATATTGATGATGTATATACAGAGACATTTGAAGGAAAAATGTGTATAAAGTTAATAGGAAGTATGGCAATTGGAGAGGGAACCGTACAGGATCATTACGGTTTGTATAGTTGTGAAGGCCGATTGAAAGCAACAATTGAGATAGATGAGTTCTATGTAGGGGCCGATTCGGTAAACAAGCTTGAAAGTTCTGATAAAACAGTTGCTATTTATCCTAAACAACAAGATGTAAAATATATGGCTGGAGATATGTTATGTAAACCAGAGAGGAGTAATTATGCCACCAATTACGAATGATTGGGCAGATTATTTAAAGCCCGAATATAAGAAAGAGTATTATAAGAAACTGTATGCAAAGGTGAATGAGGAATATGGAAGCGGAGCTACAATATATCCGCCGGCGAATGATATATTCAATGCATTTCATTTGACACCATTGAATGAAGTGAAATGTGTGATTATTGGTCAGGACCCTTATCATAACGTGAATCAGGCACACGGATTGTGTTTTAGTGTGCGTCCGGAAGTGGAAATTCCACCGTCGCTTGTCAATATATACAAAGAGTTACAGGATGATTTGGGATGTGAGATTCCGAATAACGGATATTTGATTAAATGGGCGAAACAGGGTGTGTTGATGTTAAACAGCGTTCTTACTGTTCGTGCGCATCAGGCCAATTCTCATCAAGGAATAGGCTGGGAACAGTTCACAGATGCGGTCATGGATATCTTAAATGAACAGGATAGGCCGATTGTATTTTTACTTTGGGGAAGACCTGCCCAGAATAAGGCGGCCCGTTTGAATAATCCGAATCATTTGATTTTGAAAGCACCACATCCAAGTCCGCTTTCGGCTTATCGTGGTTTCTTTGGTTGTAAACATTTTAGTCAGGCGAATACCTATTTACAGGAAAGAGGATTAACACCGATAGACTGGCAGATAGAAAATGTATAGGAATCATACAAGCCATAATGCTTGGGATTGACAAGTGAGTTGCTTTTTGATAAGATTTCCCGAGTTTTGCATTTACATTAGGAGGAACCAAGGTGATTTGGAGCGTAGGATTTGTTACGAACAGCATTTTATTAGGAGTAGGGCTGGCAATGGATGCGTTTTCGGTGTCTCTTGCTAATGGATTGAATGAACCTACGATGAAAGTGAAGAAAATCTGTGGAATTGCAGGAATGTTTGCATTTTTTCAGGCATTGATGCCGATGATAGGATGGTTTTGCGTACATAATCTTGTTAATTACTTTAAGATTTTTGAGAAGTTTATTCCATGGATTGCCTTGGTGTTGCTATTGTTTATCGGTGGTAAGATGTTAATTGAAGGGTTGCATCCGGGAGAGGATGAGGAACAAACAAAAACAACCCTTGGATTGTATGTATTATTTATACAAGGTATTGCAACTTCCATCGATGCATTATCAGTTGGATTTACCATATCAGACTATAATTGGGTTATGGCGCTTGTGTGTGCTCTGATTATTGCGCTTGTGACATTTTTTATTTGTGTGGCTGGTGTAATGATTGGTAAGCAATTCGGTACGAAGCTTGCGAACAAAGCATCTGTATTGGGTGGTGTTATACTGATTGCAATAGGAGTTGAAATATTCGTAAGCGGAGTGTTTTAAGTTATATTTTTGTTGAGAATCGGGTTTTGTTAATAAGATTATAATGGAAAGATTGGAAAAATTTTCTTGACAAATCAAATTAAACCTTGTTATTATGTGTTCAACAAAATCCTGTGAGGGAGTAACAGGCGTTCGAAGAACGTAGCAAGTCAACATCCTGGTCGCAGACCTGGCTTGTTTTAAATTGTGAGACTCATGTGTATCGTTATTGTTATACATGGAGTCTTTTTATATTGATGAATGATGAAATCCTAGTCATAGCAATAACGGTTATGACTGGGATTTTCTTTCGTTATTGCTTAGAAAACGGATAGGAAGTAGCGCGCACGGAATGAAGTAGACCAGATGCAATGACGAAGAATACTATTATTTATCAAACCACAGGAGGGAGAAAAATATGTTTTTAGAAATCAGTAATATCCAAAAAAGCTTCGGAGAAGGCGAAAGTAAAGTTCAAGTATTGAAAGGTATTGACGTAGAAATTGAGAAAGGAGAGATTTGTGTTCTTCTTGGACCTTCCGGTTCCGGTAAGTCTACGTTGCTTAATATTATCGGTGGAATTGATAGTGCAGACAGCGGTTATATTTCCATCAATGGCGAAAAAACTGCGGATATGAGTGAAAAAGCACTCACCATGTATCGCAGAAAACATCTCGGTTACATCTTTCAGATGTACAATCTTATCCCAAATCTTAATATAAAAGAGAATATTGAAGTGGGTGCTTACTTGAGTGATAATCCATTGGACGTAGATGAGTTATTACATACCCTTGGATTATATGAGCATCGTCACAAATTACCAAATCAGCTTTCCGGCGGACAGCAACAGAGGACCGCAATTGGTCGTGCGATTGTGAAAAATCCGGATATTCTGCTCTGTGATGAGCCGACAGGAGCGTTGGATTACAATACTTCAAAGGATATTTTGAAGTTGATTGAAGATGTCAACCAGAAATATGGCAACACAGTAGTAATGGTTACCCACAACGATGCGATTAAGGATATGGCTGACCGTGTCATTAAGCTTCGAGATGGTATGATTCGTAAGAACTATATGAATGAAACCAAGACACCGGCTGTAGAGCTTGACTGGTAAGGGGGTGGCGATGATGAGAAATCCACTTATAAAACGCTTACCAAGAGAACTGAAAAGTGAATTTGGAAAATATCTGGTTATTTTTCTTTTCTTTATCCTTGTAATAGGATTTGTTTCCGGTTTTCTTGTGACTTCCGGAAGTATGCAGGTTGCTTATCATGATGGTTTTGAAAAGTATAATACAGAGCATGGTAATTATGAGCTTTTGAAGGAAGCAGACGAGCAATTAATCGAGACATTGGAAAAAGAGAATGTAACAATTTATGAAAACCATTATATTGAGAAGAGAACAAAAGATTTTGAAAGTACCTTGCGTATGTTCAAGAAGCGTGAGGAAGTGAATCTGGAATGTCTTATGGGGGGTGAATGGCCTGCATTGGAAGGTGAAATCGCACTTGACAGATTGTATGCTCAAAACAATGGAGTTTCCATAGGGGATACCTTGAAGGTAGGTGCTAAGGAATTGAAGGTAACCGGTTTGATTGCGCTGCCGGATTATAGTGCTTTGTATGCCAGCCCATCCGATATGATGTTTGATGCCAATATGTTTGGTGTAGGTATTGTAAATGAAGATACATTCGAAAGCTTTGGTAAAGGTGGTTACCATTATAGTTATTCATGGAAGTACGATAATGCTCCGAAGGATGATGAGGAAGCACGGGAGATGTCAGAGAACTTTTTGGAGGTATTGACGGATAATACAGTGGTAACCGAATATATTCCGGAGTATTCCAATCAGGCAATTCACTTTACCGGGGATGATATGGGAAAAGATTATATGATGTTCATCGTATTTTTGGATATCGTTGTGGCAATTATTGCATTTATATTCGCAATAACTACCAACAATACGATAGCAAAGGAAGCAACCGTTATCGGAACACTTAGAGCATCAGGATATTCCAGAGGAGAATTGATTCGACACTATATGACGATGCCGGTGTTGGTTACCCTGTTTTCGGCAGTGGTTGGTAATATTCTCGGTTATACCTATTTCCGAATGGTTGCTGAAGATATGTATTATGGAAGTTATTGTCTGTCAACTTATGAAGTTTTGTGGAATGCGGATGCATTTATTCAGACAACGGTAATTCCGGTCGTATTGATGATTGTCATTAATTATGTGATGCTGGTAAGCAAGTTGAGACTATCTCCGCTGAAATTCATTCGTCGAGATTTGAGTAAGAGACAGAAGAAAAAGGTAATTCGTTTGAATACGAAGATTGGAATTATGAAGCGTTTCCGCATACGTATTATTTGCCAGAATATGCCGAATTACGTTATGATTTTTGTAGGTATTTTCTTTGCCAATATTATTTTACTCCTTGGAATGGCATTTCCTGCTTTGCTGGATAAATATCAGGAGGATATTACATCCAATATGATTTGTGAGTATCAGTACGTTTTGAAGGCTCCTGTTGAGACGAAGGAAGAAGGTGCAGAAGAGTACTGCGCGGGAAGTCTGACCTATGTGGATGAAAATGGCCGCGAAGAAGGAGTTACATTGTTTGGCATTGTGCCGGACAGCCAATATCTTGATATACAATTAGCTGGAAAGGGCATATATATTTCCAATGCTTTGTCTGAAAAATATGGTGTGTTGGAAGGGGACACCTTGAAGTTAAAGGAGTATGGGGATGATACTTATAGCTTCGTGGTAGAAGGAATCTATTACTATCCGGCAGGCTTGTCCGTGTTTATGACACAGGAGTATTTTAATGAAACTTTTGATTACGATGAGGATTACTTCAACGGGTATTTTTCGGATACAGAAATTGAGGATATTGACGATATGTATATAGCTACTCGGATTACGGTAAATGATATGACAAAGGTATCGAGACAACTGAACGACTCTATCGGTATTATGTTGGATCTGTTTTTTGTGTTTGGTGTGCTTATGTTTATGCTAATCATTTATCTGCTTTCTAAGATTATTATAGAGAAGAATGCACAATCTATTTCTATGACAAAGATTCTTGGATACACTAATAATGAGATTGGTGGATTGTACATTATGTCAACTACTATCGTTGTAATTGCGTCCATGATACTTACGTTACCACTTGTGGATAGGATTATGGAGTGGGTATGTATGATTATGATGTCAGAGTTTTCGGGATGGCTGCCATATTATGTACCAGTTTCGGCATATATAGTAATAGTAGTGTCAGGTATTCTGGCTTATGCAGTGATTGCATTTATGCAGTTTAGAAAGGTGAAGAAAGTGCCGCTTGATATGGCGTTGAAGAATGTGGAGTAAAAAATGTATACGGGAGAAAGATAGAACTATTTCGCGATTTTGTTTTTTTGAGATAGTCATTTTGTAGGAATATGAATAGCGTTTGCGCAAAAAACGGCATGTTTGCGCAAATGCTATTTATTATTTTGTCTAAATTTATTATTTTACCCTCGCAAAACGCAACATTTCGTTGTAGAAGAGAGGGGGCAAAATTATGCGAAATCTTTGGTTCTATTTTGTGAATCTATTTTATTAATGGGTATTTCATTAAAAATGGACATGTGTTAAAATGTTGTTAAATGTTAATAGCTGTTTTGACACGCAAATTGTGACCCACACGTATTAGTGATAGGAAACACGAGGATTTTGTATGGGGGAGATGATAAAGTATCCCCTATACAAAATAGTTGTTTGATAGGGGTTGAGGATTAAATGATGATTATTGAATGGATTAATAATATATTATATGTAATACAGTTCATGATTGTAGGTTCTTGCTGTTTTCGAATGAAATTCAGAATTAATATTATAAGGATAATATTGATTGTGGTATCGTTATTTGTTTTAACGGTAATTGAATTACATATAGATAAAGTAATAATTGAAACACCTGTTATGTTGTTATATTTGTTTGGAGTTATGTGCTTAGTATATAATGAAAAGAAACGCTTCCTATCTGTGTATACTATTGCAATGGTGGCTATGTTTTCTTTGCTGAATTTGATGACTGATATGATTGTGCTGAGTGCTGCTAGTATTATAAATGGTGAGGTGAGTAAGAATGCGATACATGATATGTTTTCAGCAGGTATATCACTTCTTTTTTTATTACTAATTGGCAGTTTGATTAGACGCAATTTTAATAAAGGACTACGAGTGTTGACGTGGAAAAATATGATAATATTTTCTTTGTTATTAGTTGTGGATAGTTGGGTTGCCTTGGCAATAGGGGCTTTCGCGTTTAAGGAGTATGAAAATAATACTCTATATAAAATCATGTATATATTAGTGGTTATTGGTATTTTTATACAATTAGCCATGGTGATATGGTTTATGCTGTCTCGTGAAGTATCTCGTGAAAAAGAGTTAATTACCAAGAAGTATTTAGAGGAACAAGTTCAACATTATAGCTATCTTGAAAATCGGGAACGAGAGACAAAGAAATTTCGACATGATATAAGACGGCATATACATATGTTGGCAACGTTATATCAACAGCAAGGTTATGAGTTGGTTGATGAGTATATTTCAGAGATAAAAGGAAAAATCGACCAATTTGAAAGTCGGATTAGTGTAGATAATGAGATTGCGGATGCGATATTTAATAAATATTACAAGGAAGCGGAAAAAAAGGATATTACCCTACGAGTAAAGGGGCGTTTTCCCTCCTATTGTATGATTAGTGCATATGATTTGTGTACAATATTGTCGAATCTATTAGACAATGCTATTTGTGCAGAAAAAGAGTGTGGAGGGAGAGAAATATTAATTGAATGTAGATATACAGATACAGATGTTATGATAGCAATAGAGAATGATTATGATAAAATAGTAAGGGATAAAAGAGGAAAATTAAAGACAAGTAAAAGAAATATTAATAATCATGGTTTTGGCTTAGAGAATGTAGCAGAATGTGTAGAGAGAAATCGAGGAGATATGAATATCAAAGCAGAGAATGGAAAATTTCGAGTATTATTAAATTTAAGAAATATCAAAGGGTGAACTTATACTAGATTTTCCAACTATTACTACGAAAGTTCTGAATAGTTATGAAGAATCTATATATGCAAGGAAGATATGGAATTACGAATGAATTAATTGAGGGGGAACTGAGAAGTAATATGAGAGTAGCAATTGTCGATGATGAAAAACATTGGAGAGATACAACTGCAAAAGTAGTGAAGGGATATTATCAAATGAATCAAGTGGAGGTTCATACATATGCGTGTGGAGAAGATTTTTTTCAGAAAAGGATGGAATATGATATTGTGTTTCTGGATGTGGAAATGAATCAATTAGATGGATTCCAGACGGCGATAAAGTATAAGAAAATATATCCGGATTCTATTATTATAATGTTTACGATGCATACTGAGTTGAGTCGAAAAGGATATTTGGTAGATGCATTTCGATATATTGATAAAGAGAGTATGGAAAGTGAAATTTGTGAGGCGTTGGATTCTGTTGATAAGTTGTTCGAACAAAATAGAAAGATAGAGCTTAATGTGGTGAAAGTAGGAATAATTCGATTGATGTTAAAAGATATTTTGTATATTGAAACGGATAAGAGAAATATTAAGGTTCACACAAGAAAAGAGGATATTATTTGCAGTGATAAAATAAATGATGTGTACGATAAAATAAAACTATTTGGTTTTTATAACTGTCACAAATCATATATTGTGAATTTGGATGCGGTTGTTGGTTATGATGAAGAAAAGGGATATGTGTGCTTAGTGGATGGAAGTAAAGCAATGGTTGGAGTGCGCAAATTTCCTGAATTAAGAACTAAAGTCTTGGAACGCAAATTTGAAAAAGCAAATGGATAATAAAGCTTGTTAACCTAAGTGAAATACGCATAAAGAAGGTAGATTAAAGGGGAGATTGAAAATCTCCCCTTTTCTGTGCGAAAATTTGAGATATAGTCAAGAGGATTCTGTGTAAAATAGAATGGTGGATGGAAAATTCTATGGATGTGATGTTTACGCAATAATTTGTATGTTTGTGCGAATTGGGTTGACGAATATGGTGGAAATTTGTGAAACTAGGAACGCTGGAGGAAAATGTTATGCGATATACATTTGTGCAACAACATGATGCAACGGATTGTGCGGCGGCGTGCCTTGCAATGGTCTGTCTGCATTATAAGAAAGAGACAACAATTACAAAATTAAGGGATATGATGGGGACTGACCTAAAAGGAACCAATTTATTGGGATTAGATAAGTGCGCATCGTCCTTAGGATTTATTACACAAGCAATACGTGTTGATAAAGAAGGTTTTTTGAGTAAATACACATTACCTGCCATTGCAAATGTGATCACCAAGGAGGGAATGACACATTTTGTGGTAGTGTTTAAAATTACCAAAAAATATGTGGTAATAGGGGACCCGGCAAAAGATTTGATGAGGGTGGAGATAGATGAATTCTATAAAAACTTTACTGGGGCAATGTTAATATTAAAGCCGGATAGTCGATTTGAGACAGGCAAGATAAAGGGAAAGAAGATATTTGACCGATATATTGCACTGTTGAAGCCGCATACGAAATTGTTTGTATACGGAATTATATCTTCGTTGTTAATTACGATATTGGGTATTGTGTCATCGGTATTTAACAATATATTATTCGATGAGATACTTCCTTATAAGCAGAAAAATGTATTGAAGTTGGTTATTATTGTATTTCTAGGAATTAATATTTCTCAGGTTGTGGTCAGTTTTGTCAGACAGTGGATGATGATGCATTTATCCATTAAGATTGATATTCCTCTTATGCTTGGATATTTTGAACATATATATAAGTTGCCGATGAAATTCTTTTCTACGAGAAAAACTGGTGATATTACAACACGATTTTCAGATGCATTTACTATCAAGGATGTGTTTACCAATATTGCATTGACTTTGGTTTTGGATATCGGAATGGCGTTGATTACTGGTGTAATCCTATTCAATATGAATGGTTCGTTGTTTGCCATGATTGTTTTTATGACAATCATCAGTATCATTCTGGTATTTATCTTCAAACAACCATATAAGAAAATTAACGAGGAGCAGATGCAACAATCTGCAGTTTTGAATTCACAGATCATTGAAGGATTGCGAGCAGTAGAAACGATTAAAGGCAATGCAAATGAAGAAGTAGAATTGAATAATATTGA
>JAFQOE010000050.1 GCA_017395635.1 Lachnospiraceae bacterium
AAACGTAAGATGAAAGAAATTCAAAAAATTAGCAAAGGGAGATAAATTACTACATTGTAAAACGAAACCAAAAATCGCTACAGTCCTTGATTTTAAAGGCTTGTAGCGACTTTTTTGTCTATCAAATTGTCAAAGATGGGAATATACCATCGAAAGTAAAAGCTGTCAAACGGATTTTTAGTGGTATAAGTAGTTTATGCGTTTTTATCTGTGGTTATTCTATTTGAGTTAAGAAACTTATCCCTATACTCAATCGCCTTCTTCGGCTTCTTCCATCTTGCATACAGATTTTTTAGATACTTATAAGTAGTTTTCATATAATCATTATCTGTACCCACAGCATTTCCAATAATATTCTCTGCTGCAAGCAGATTCACTTCTGCTGGTGTCGGTTTTCCGTCCATCATATCAATAATTCCACGACTCAGCTTACAAATCCCATAATCCAGAGAAGTGTCGGATAGATGTTCTAGCACCAATGCTTCATACTGCGCTAATACTGTTGATTTCTTTTTTGGATATAGAACCGATTAATGAAGGACATGTTTTAATTGTTCCTAAACAACATGTAAATACGATAGAAGAATTATCTGATGAAACTTTAATGGATATAATGGGCGTTGCCAAAAAGATTGTGACAGCGTTAAAAGAAATCTATGGAAATGAAGGCTATAGCATAATGCAGAATGGCGGAAAGTTTTGTGATTTTGGACATGTTCATTTTCATGTGTTTCCACGATACGATAATGATGGCTTTGGGTGGACATATGGAAGTGGAGAAAAGGGTGTAAATGAAGAGATGGCAGAGCGAATAAGAATACAGTTAAAAAACAAATTATAATACGGAGGATGCACCATGGAACCAAGAACATTATTAGAAGCATTAAGTGTAGCAGAAAGGCTTAAAGATACAACAAGACATTGTTACACAAAAAACGGCAGGCACGAAAGTGTGGCAGAGCATTCGTGGATGATGACTTTGATGGCGTTCTTTATGAAGGAGGAATTCCCGGAAGTTGATATGGACAAAGTTATCAAAATGTGTATTATATATGATTTGGGAGAAGCATTTACCGGGGATATTCCTACTTTTGAAAAGACAGTAACAAATGAAGCAACAGAAGAGAAATTATTATATAGTTGGGTGAATTCTTTGCCTGAGAATTATGCAAAGGAAATCTTCAATTTATATGATGAAATGGCAAAACGAGAAACGGCTGAAGCGAAGGTGTATAAAGCTATTGATAGTTTGGAGGCATTGGTTCAGCATAATATTTCTGATTTGTCCACATGGATTCCGAAGGAGTATGAGTTGAACAAAACATATGCAGATGATAAGGTTGCTTTTTCGGAATATTTGAAAGAATTAAGAGAAGAAATCCGGAAGGATACATTAGAGAAACTTGGCGAGTGATATGGGCGTATAGCGTTTGCAGATAACGAAATAGGACTTTGATGTCAGAGGTACAATAGTAATGATAATTAGAGAAGCAAATAAAAATGATTTAAATGAGATATTACAACTATATTTATATCTTCACGAGGAAAGTGTTCCGGGAGATACAGAACATTTAAGAAATACATGGAAAAATATTGTAAATGGCAAAAATCATCACCTGATTGTCTGTGAGGTGGATGGTAAGATTGTAGCGTCCTGTGTATGTGTGATTATTCCGAATCTTACAAGAAATATTCGTCCATATGCGTTTGTAGAAAATGTGGTAACGCACGGAGAGTACCGTAAGAAAGGCTACGCAACTGCCTGCTTGGATTTTGCAAAACGGATTGCAGAAGAGAATAACTGTTATAAGATGATGTTGCTTACCGGTTCAAAGAAAGAGAGTACATTAAATTTTTATAAAAATGCAGGATATAACAGTTCCGATAAGACAGCATTTATACAGTGGATAGATATGTAGATAGGGGGTATTATTGTGTATTTATCAGAATTTTGTGATGTAAAATATGAAGAAAAACATAATGTGGTATTCGTAGAATGAAAGAAGTTTTGTTGCAGAGAGGATTATAGAAAACCTCTTGAATATGCCCTTGATATTGTAAAGAATCATAAAGGTTGTAACTATGTTGCTGATACAAGGAACGGATTTGAAAATATTCCGGAAGATACTGAATGGATAGCACGGTGCTTTATGCCAAAAGCAAAAGAATATGGTTGTAAAATTATTTACTTTATTATTGATAAAGGAAATTCTTTGAAGGAAGAATTAGAGGGACAGGCAGCAGATTCCAAAGAATTACTGGAGTTTAAATATATTTATGACTTAGAAGAGACTCTTTTATAAGAAGATGCCCATGTTAAATTTCGAAGGAGGTACACTTATGTGTGGAATGACATCTAATCAGTAAGACAAATTGATTGGAGGAAGAATATGAATATACATATTAGAGAAATAAATAGCAATGAATATAAGGTATTGGATGATTTTCTGTATGAAGCAATTTTTATTCCGGAGGGTGTGGAAGCACCACCAAGAGAGATTATAAATGCACCGGAGTTACAGGTTTATGTACAGGATTTTGGTAAGCAGGAGGGAGATATCTGCTTTGTTGCCGAAGTTGACAAAATGATAGTCGGTGCTGTCTGGGTTCGTATTATGGATGATTATGGACATGTAGCAGATGGTGTTCCGTCTTTTGCTATATCGTTATATAAAGAGTGTCGAGGTCTTGGGATTGGAACAGCAATGATGAAACAGATGCTGACAGAATTAAAATTAAGAGGCTATCAAAAGACTTCTCTGGCAGTGCAGAAAACAAACTATGCTGTAAAGATGTATAAAAATGTTGGATTCAAGATTGTTGATGAAAACGAAGACGAATATATTATGGTGTGTCTATTATAATTGTGCAACTGGCTGTGGCACAATTTGCACGGATATTCAAATGACACATATCAAATTCAACAGATAGTTGAATTTGTATAATAAACTCACTTTTGCGGTTATTGTATGGTTACTGAAAGATAAGCTATTATAAAACAAAAACGGAGGTATTAGGATGCTTGATAGTATTAAAGTTGGAAATTTTATAATGGAAAAGAGAAAGAGCCTAGGTATGACGCAACAACAGTTGGCGGATAAGTTAAACATTTCTTTTCAGGCAATCTGAACGCTGCTGCACATTCCTGGCCGAGATGATGGAAAAATACGGAGCATTGGTTTTGCGAGACATCGCCGTAGAGATTCAGTACGAACCGGAAACTTGGTGTGATGATGCAGAGGGAAAAAGACTTCGGTATGAGGCTTATGCGAGAAGATTGCTGAAACGGTTTGAGAAGGCAGCATAAGGATTACCGGCATCCTGCGAGAGTGGGATGTATACATACGATAGAGCGTTCAAAAAATATGTAAAAACTGGAAATGCTTAAAATATATGAAGGATAAGTATAGAGTGAATATGAGAAATGATATTAAAGGGAATGTAGGTAAAAAATAAAAAAGTACCGACATTCCCTTTAAAATTTCTTGGCTACGTTGATTTATATGATATAATTTAAGTAAAAGTAGGTAAAAAATATTTGAATACCTACATTTTGTTGAAAGAAGGTGAGTTGTAGAATGTTATTATCATATCAGGAATGTTTGGAAAAATATGGAACAGATTATAAAATAAAAAAATGTGTTCAAAAAGGGGAACTGTATGTAAAAGAAAAAGGAATCTATTCAGATAAGAGATATGTACCGGAGCTGGAGATTATTTCTAAGAAATATCCCAATGCAATTATTACGCTGAATAGTGCCTTTTATTATTATGGTTTAACGGATACCATACCTGATTTTTATTATGTTGCCACACCGAAAAACACAAGAAAAATCAGTGATGAAAGGGTGAAGCAATTTTATGAAAATAGCAAAGCCTTTGACATGGGAAAAACCAAGATGAATTATGATAGTGTGGATATTGTGATTTATGATAAAGAGCGTCTTCTTGTGGAATTGATACGAAATAAAAGAAAATTTTCTTTTGATTTTTATAAAGAAATAATTGCGAGTTATAGAAGAATTGTTCATGAGTTGGATATGACTTTAGTTGCGGAATATGCGTATGAATTACCAAAATCCAACACGGTTATGGAGACCTTAAGATTGGAGGTTTTATAATGGTTAATATACAGAAGTTGATTGAGGAAGCAAATGAAAATGGTTATCAGGGAGATAAGGCATCTGCGAAAGTATGCCAGGATATTGTATTAAAAGCATTATCAGTTGGACCGCTGAGTAGAAATGTAACAATTAAGGGTGGTGTGGTTATGCGCAGCAAGACCAATAATGTTAGAAGAGCTACGCAGGACTTGGACATTGATTTTATTAAGTATTCCTTGGCAGATGAATCGATAGATGCGTTTATAAGCAAGCTGAATTGTCTTGATGGAATCAAGATTAGCAGGTTGGGTAAGATTGAAGAGTTGAAACAACAGGATTATAGCGAAAAGCAGGTATTCATTTTGATTGAAGATACAGAGGGGAATCAAGTCAGAAGTAAGATTGATTTAGGTGTACATAATCGATTTGAACTGGAGCAGGAAGAGTATTGCTTTGATATTGCACATGATGATGAAGGAGCAAGCTTGTTGATTAATTCTGATGAGCAGATGCTGGCAGAAAAACTGCGTTCGCTTCTTAAATTTGGACCATTTTCAACAAGGTATAAGGATGTATATGATATGTATTACTTGAAGGATTCTGTTAATAGAGAGAAATTAATGGTAGCTTTGGATACATACATATTCAATGACACGACGATGAAGGAAAATACCGGGAATGATATCGTCAGGAGATTAAAAATCGCTTTTGGTGATAAGGGTTACATTCATAGACTTGATACTTCAGATAAGAGATGGATTGATGAAGAAATTAGTGTTGTTACAAACGGACTTTTGGAGTTTGTGGCAAAAATTTGATAAATTGGAACAAATGTATAATTCTGTTGGGACAATAAAGAGGCATGTGAAATCAATGCATAAGGATGAGAGTTTTAAGAATGAAATGGATAAAGCAAGCAGTATTGAGGCTCTTATGAATACGCTTAAAGTATTGCATGAAAACGGAATTCATACGGTGTTATTTATGTCGCCGATATTTCCGGCAATAACAGAATATAAGGAAATTATAGAAAAGAGTAGGCTATTTGTTGATGAATATTGGTTTGAAAATCTGAATCTTAGAGGGGAATATAAGGCTCAGATACTTAGATATATAAATGAAAAATATCCTCAATATGCTGATTTGTACAAATAGATATATGTGGATGGTGATAAAAGTTATTGGAATGAATTGGCAGAAGAGATAGAAGCGTATTGTGCTGAACGCGCTATTATACATACAAATTTCTTTTATCATGAAAAACTTGTGGCACAAAAGAGGGGAAATGAATAATACAGTTAGCTTGATAGAGAGTATATCATTTAGGTGGTATGCTCTTTTAATTTTGAGCAGAATTCTGATGAAAAGCATGATTTATTATAGTATAATAATACATGTAAAAAGGCATCTAACATCAGGGAGATTTTATAACTGAAAACGGAGAAGAATTATTATGGAAGAACGAATTACTTTGTGTGGAGACAACTGCATAGAATGTCTTATATGAAAAAGGAAGTGGAACAATGAGAAGAAATGACGGAAGAGAAACATGGTTCAGATTGCTGGAGTGGGGCATGCTGGATACATAGTGAATACTAGAGAGTATAAAAAAACCATAATTTTAAAGGATGAAATAATGAAAACAGACAGATTATACGCATTAACTTTATATCTGCTAAATCACGGAAAATCTTCTGCATCAGAGTTGGCAAAGCATTTTGAAGTATCTGTACGGACGATTCAGAGGGATATAGATGCTTTGTGTCAGGCAGGCATTCCGATTTGTGCGCTTACCGGTACAAATGGTGGATATGAAATTTTAAGTGATTTCCAAATGAATAACCAACTTGCATCGGAAGATGAATATGCCTATATTGCAACTGCCATAAATGGATTAAAAACGGTTACGAATAATCCGATGGCTGATGATATTTACGAGAAAATAACAGCCATATCCAAGAACAATAATACAGGTATGATTTTGGATTTTTCTGTATTAAGAGAAGGCGATGAGACATTGCTTCAAACTTTACAGTCTGCAGTTAAGAATAAGCAAGTGGTTAGATTTACATATACAAATAATGGAGGAGAAACAAGAGAACACTGTGTAGAACCGATAGCAGTTATTTATAAATGGTATGCTTGGTATATGTTGGCTTATAATACGGCGAAACAGGATTATAGAACCTATAAGCTGGTTCGGATGGAAGATGTTTGTATAACGGAAGATGAATTTTCCAAAGAGCACAAGTCGGCACAGGATATTTTAAATGATTGTGATAATTCCTATCAGGGAAAGAATATATCCATAAGAGTTCGGATGCGATGCCGTGGAAATGCGATACACAGAATAAAGGAATATTTAAACGGACAGCTAATAAAAAACTGTGATGACGGTAGTGCTATTATGGAGATTCATATTGTAGAGAAGGAGCAATGGTGGATAGGTGTTGTTTTGTCACAGGGAATGGAAGTCGAGATTATCGAACCGGAGCATATAAAAGAAAGGATTATTAATAGTGCAAAAGATATTCTTTTTTTATACAATAAACTATGACATATAGGTGTCGTAATTTGTGTGGGATAATGTATATGAAGTTATTTTATGTTAAACAAATTACGATATGGAGGTTGTTAGGATTATGAGTATTGATGTGTATGAACAGATTCCAGTTATGGAAAGTGAAAAGTTTCTGCTGAGAGAAATTGAGGATGGAGACGCAGAGGATTTGCTTAAGGTATATTCGGATAAGGATGCAGTACCGCTTTTCAACAGTGATAATTGTGTAAATGGTTTTTATTATACTTCGATTGAAGAAATGAAGCATACGATTTCGTTTTGGAAAAGAGAATACCAAAGCAGATATTATGTGCGCTGGGCAATTATTGACAAAAATGCTAACTGTGCAATTGGTACAATAGAATTGTTTAACCGAAGGGCAAAGGATTATTTCAATAACTGCGGATTGCTTAGACTGGATTTAAGAAGTGATTATGAAAAACAAGATACGATAGAAAATATTCTTGGGATTATTATTCCTGAAACGAGAGAGATGTTTGCTTGTGAAATGGTTGCCACTAAGGCAGTTTCAATTGCCCAAGAGCGTATACAGGCTTTAGAACATATGGGATTTTGTCTGTCGGAAGAAGCTTTAATAGGACATGATGGAACGAAGTACAATTCCTACTATGTTCGGGAGGTGTAAGGAATGGCTTTTGATTTCAAGAAAGAATATAAAGAATGTTATATGCCTAAGAATAAACCTGAAATAGTCAATGTTCCGACGGCTAATTATATTGCTGTCAGAGGGAAAGGGAATCCGAATACTCCGGATGGCGAGTACCAACAGGCAATAAGTGTATTGTATGCTGTTGCATATACTTTGAAGATGAGTTACAAAACCGATTACAAGATAGAAGGATTTTTCGAATATGTAGTTCCGCCCTTGGAAGGTTTCTGGTGGCAGGATAATGTAGATGGCGTGGACTATGGGAATAAGGATTCTTTTAACTGGATTTCTGTTATTCGACTACCGGATTTTGTTACAAAAAAGGATTTCGAGTGGGCGGTAGAAAACGCAACAAAGAAGAAAAAGCTGGATTGTAGAAAAGCAGAATTTCTTACCATTGAAGAAGGATTATGTGTTCAAATCATGCATATAGGGTCATTTGATAACGAGCCGGAGACGGTGGCGATTATGGATGCGTTTCTGGAAGAGAGTGGATATGAAAATGACATAAATGAAAATCGGTTACATCATGAAATATATATGTCTGATGCAAGAAGGGTTGCGCCAGAGAAGTGGAAGACAGTAATTAGACATCCGATTAGGAAAAAGAGTTAAGATATTTTGTTAAATTATAGGTGTGTTGGAATTTTCAACATAGAAATTAAAATGTATGTCGGTGTTTCCAACATAAAAATGCAATTCCAACATGTATTTCCAACATACCAAATGATTATCCGGAGATAAGGATATTGTTGAGAGAGCTTATTAACGAGGTAAATCATATCGGAATAAATATTAACCAGATTGTCCCAAATTACAATTCCGGCATGTATTCAGAGGATGACAAAGAGCGTCTGGTAGCCTATATGCGCAAACTGAATACGGAAGTGAACAACGTATACAAAACTGTAAACGAAGGAAAATTTGGAAACGAGTAAGAGAAAATTTTTTCTCACCGGAATCATTGCTTTTTTCAATCCATAGTTGTATCATTAAGACAAGAAGTCATTGAGACTTATAAGGACGAAAAGATGCAGAAGCGACTATGGAAGGAGGGAAGCTTTGAACAAGGAATTTGAACGCTGCTGCACATTTCTAGCCGAGATGATGGAGAAGTACGGAGCACTGGTTTTGCGAGATATCGCAGTAGAGATTCAGTATGAACCGGAAACTTGGTGTGATGATGCAGAGGGAAAAAGACTTCGGTATAAGGATCATGCGAGAAGATTGCTGAAACGGTTTGAGAAGGCAGCATAAGGATTATCGGCATCCTGCGAGAGTGGGATGTATACATACGATAGAGCGTTCAAAATAGTAAGATTGAAAGTTTACCACAGACCGATAGGTGGTATAGAAATGGTCGGATTGATAGTGTGCCGCTGACCAATATGCGGTATAGAAATGGTTGGATTGAAAGTGTTATTTCACATATTGAGTATAATAATGGATTTGTAGTAAGCTTCGGTAAATTTTTTGCTGAGGTTTATTTTTTTGCGACAAGTTGTTGACCGTTTGAATGATTGGATATATAATAAATTTATGCAATGCATAAAGAGGTGAACTTATGGAAGCAAGAGATGAATTAAAAAAATTAAGAGAAAGTACTGGTATGAACCGAAAAGAATTTTGTGAATACTTTGAAATTCCATATATGACGGTAACAGACTGGGAATTGGGGAATAGAAGGGTTCCACAATATCTTTTGCGGTTGATGGCATATAAGATTGAGATAGAGAAGTTGGCGGATAAAAAGAATCAAGAGAAGACGGAGGATAAGAAATAATGGATAAGAAAACAATAAGTACTATGAAAAAAATGTTTGATGATATTATGCTTACCAGATATGCATGTTATCTTATTGCGCAAAATGGAGATCCAAGAAAAGAGGTTATCGCAAAATATTTATGAGCGTGGCGTGGATGATGCTGGATTTGGGCGTATTCGTTCAAAAGGTGACCAGGCGTTATTTGGTGGAAGAAGTACGCAGGAAATGAAGGAAAAACTTGGTGTAAGCGATAAACGACCGTTAGCAGATTTTCTGCCAACGCTTACGATTGCAGCCAAGAATCTTGCAACAGAGATGACCAATTACAATGTGGAAGAAAAAGATATGGAGAAAAGCCTATGAAACTACAGAAGAAAAAAGAAGATATTTTTAATAGTAATTTCTTGAATAAGGGAGAATTAATAGCAAATAAATATGCATTGAAATCCGGCACAACAGCATTTGTTATTATTACAATTATTTGGATATTGAATTTAGTAAAGGTGTTTTATATAGACGCAACAATAATGCGGAATTGTTATCTGGCATGTGTATTTATTTATGCTGTTGGGATTGTAGTTTGTACGATAAGTGATTTGTCGAAACACTGGGTAAAATATTTTCTGATGCTATGGATTGTAGTATTTGTTACGATTTTGAATACTTGCCTGACATTTCATGCAGTGATTACATATCTGTTGGCCATAGTATATACGGCGATGTATTCATCGAGAAAAATGATGGTTTATGCTTGTATGCTAACAATATGCAGTATTATTATCAGTGTGTATGGGGGTTGTTATTTTGGAGTTGTAGATGAAAATATGTTGCACCTTAGCGCAAGAGAGTTGGCCATATTTTTTATCTTTCCAAGAAGTATGATATGTGTTGCTTTTGCTGTAGTGTGTTCGCGGGTAATCAAGATAATTAAATTGAATGTAAAGTATGCGCAGAAGATGGAAGATTTGGCAGAAAAAGACGGTATGACGTTGCTTTACAACAAAAGTAAATATTTAGAGATGATATCGACTGCATATTTGCAGGAAGAGAAGATTGGTGTGATTTATTGGGATATTAATTACTTGAAAAAGCTCAATGATACAATGGGCCATGAGGATGGAGATAAGCTGATTTTGACGGTGGCTGAGAGTATTAGAAAGGTGTGTAATGCATCGGACGATGCTTATCGGATAGGTGGAGATGAATTTGTAATGATAATGCGGGACGCCGATGAAAAAATGGTTGCGAAAAAAATTCGAGAGTGGAAACAGGTCTTAAAGGAACTTGGGAGAAACTCGGAATATCCGATTTCGGTATCTGTAGGATATGCTTATGGAGAAGGAAAGAATTTGGATATAATTATCCGTGAAGCAGATCGAAAGATGTATGAAAATAAGAGATTGATACATAAAGAGCAGTAGTTTGTAATAAAGTTAGTTGCTGAACAGTGTGATATTGTGTTATAATTTGACTTGAGAAGAAGTGTTTTTTTTATTTTACGATGCTACGGTTGGTGTCCAATATAGTAGCTTAATGGTGTTGTAGTAACAAAGGAAAACTTAATGAAAGTGAGGATGGGTTTATGACATGTGAAAAATTAGAAAAGTGTCCATTTTATAATGACAAAATGGATATTAATCGTGGAATTGGGGCAATGTACAAGAAAACATATTGTGAAGGGGACAAAACAAAGTGTGCCAGATATATAGTGGCTACACAGTTAGGTCCAGAATATGTAACAGATAAATTATATCCGAATATGAATAATGTTGCAAATAAGTTGTTGGAAGAGAATAAGAAATAAATACATAATTCGTTATTGAATAATTAGAGAACGTTTCATTTGAATCTGTAAGTTCGTATAGATGTAGACGGTATTACAGATCAAATGAAACGTTTTTATTAATCACAGAAAAAGAAATTTAAGGAGAAAACAGATGTCAATTACGTTCAATGAGCAATCAAGGGTTTTTCATTTACAAACATCAAAAACAAGTTACATTATTCATTTATGGCGTGAAAAGTATCTTATGCATGTATATTGGGGAAAGAAAATAAAGACTCCTGATATATCGAATGCAGTGGTGAATCGTGTGGGTGGATTTACACCGAATACAGACCATGAGGATTATTCTTTAGATTATATGAATCAGGAATATCCGACCGGACTTGGGACAGATTATCGTGTACCCGCCATATCGGCTGTATATGCAGATGGAAGCCGTAATGTCAAATTGCTTTATGAAGGGCATGAGATAAAAAATGGTAAGCCTGGATTGGAAGGCTTGCCTGCTACTTACGTAGAAAAGGATGAGGAAGCAGATACGCTTTATATTACTTTAAGGGATGAATTAAAGGGATTAAAGGTAATTCTTATGTATACAGCATTTTATGAATTGGATGCAATTACCAGGTCTGTTAAAGTAATCAATGAAAGCAATGATACCATTTTATTGGAAAAGGTTCTTAGTGCAAATGTAGATTTTGAAAACTATGATTATGATTTTATTGATTTTCATGGTGGCTGGGGTAAGGAACGTTATATGGAACGCACTCCGTTAAGACATGGCATACAATTGATTGATAGCAAGCGTGGCTCATCCAGTCATCAGTTAAATCCATTTTTTATGCTGGCTTCTAAAGATGCGAATGAAGAATATGGTAAGGTATATGGTTTTAATTTGGTGTATAGTGGCAATTTTACCGGGGGTGTCGAAGTAGATTGTGCAGACAAATCAAGAGTGTTTATGGGAATCAATGAGTATGATTTTTCGTGGAAACTAGAATCCGGACAAGAGTTTCAGACACCGGAAGTGGTTATGATATATTCAGGAAATGGATTTGGAGAATTGTCCAGAACCTATCACAGACTTTATAGGACCAGATTGGTCAGAGGAAAGTATCGTGATGCATCCAGACCGATTCTTATCAACAATTGGGAAGCTACTTACTTTGATTTTGATGAGGAGAAAATTATAGGTTTGGCGAAGGAAGCGAAGGAACTGGGAATCGAACTATTGGTTTTAGATGATGGCTGGTTTGGTAAGAGAAACGGAGATAATTGTTCTCTTGGTGACTGGTATGTGAATAAAGAGAAGCTTCCGAATGGTATTAAGGGTTTGGCTAATAAAATAAATGAGATAGGTTTGCAGTTTGGTTTATGGGTGGAACCTGAGATGGTATCTGTAGACAGTGATCTTTACAGAGCACATCCGGATTGGTGTATTCATGTTCCTGATAGAATTAGAACAGAAGCACGAAACCAGTTGATATTAGACCTTAGTAGAAAGGAGGTATGTGATTACATCGTTGATACGATAAGCGGAATTTTACAAGAATCGAATATCTCTTATATTAAATGGGATATGAATCGAAACATGTCTGAATTTGGCTCTGCAGGACTTCCTGCTGACAGGCAAAAAGAAATGCCACATAGATATATGTTGGGATTATATGATGTGATGGAGCGTATCACTTCAGCCTATCCGGATGTATTGTTTGAAGGATGTTCCGGTGGTGGTGGAAGATTCGATCCTGGTATATTATATTATATGCCGCAGATTTGGACCAGCGATGATACGGACGCGATGGAAAGACTTCGCATTCAATATGGAACCAGTATGTGTTACCCAATAAGTGCCATGGGAGCTCACGTTTCTGCGGTACCGAATCATCAGACAGGTCGTGTAACATCTCTAAAGACTCGTGGAGATGTGGCGATGAGCGGTAATTTTGGTTATGAATTGGATCTTATGCAACTGACAGAGGACGAAAAAGAAGAAATTAAGGCGCAAGTGGAACAATATAAAGAACTTCGTACATTTATACAGACAGGGAATATGTATCGGTTAAAGAGTCCGTTCAGAAGTGCGAACAATGATGGGAATGATACAGCTTGGATGGTTATTTCAGAAGATGGCATGGATATTTTTGCGGCATATTTTAGAAAGTCCTGTATTGTCAATGGTGGTATCTATCGAATGAAATTCGTGGCACTAGATCCGGATGCGATATATGAACTTGTAGGTGAGAATCTACGATATTCGGGTGATGAACTGATGGAAATTGGTTTAATTGTGGATATGTGGGGCGATTATACAAGTAAGGTTTTCCGATTAAAGAAGATAGAAGCGATATAGTGAAGAAAAGATGCAAAAGTATAGCATTAAGGTGAATTGATGAGTTTTATCATATTATTTTAAAAGAAATGACATTGATACGTAATATTACACCATGTTACAATATAGTGATAGATATATATAAACCATCTGATAGGATGATAAGGATTTGGGAAATATAGTCTTTGGAATTATAGATTTTCCAACCTTCACAAATCTGTGATTTGTAACGGTTGCGATTTTTATGTAGGAGCGTAATATGCAAGTAACGAAAGAGAATAATACCAATGCAAAGAAAAGAATGTTAATTAAAATATTATGGATTGTATATGCGGTCTTTAGTATTGTAATTTGGTTGCCCAAATTTGATGCCTTACTTACTTCGAACTATGAACAGGCATCAGAATGCGTCAATATGAATGATTCTTGGACGGTTCAGATTAATGAACAGAAGTATGAACAGGTTTTGTTGGATGAATTCAAATTCGATGCTGTTAACAAAGGAGATCAGTTGATTTTGGAGAGAATTGTGCCGGAAGAACTGCCTTACGAGGATGGCGTTTTGAGGATGAGGTTAAAACATTCTGCTCTTCGAATGTTTATTGATGACGAGTTGGTTTACGAATATGGATTTGATCGGATAGCGAAGAATAAGAGTGTTGGTAGTGGAATTATGTTTATTGATTTCCCGGGACACTATGCAGGCAAAAATCTTCGAATGGAATTTCTGGTAGATGAAAATAAGGCATTTACTGCATTTTCTGATTTTAATGTATACACATGGAAGAATGCAATACAAGTACATTTGACGGAAAACAGATTACCTATGATGCTTGGCATATTTTTGTTAGTCTTTGGATTTGTTGCAGTCGTTATTACTATTTTAGTTGTTCTTTTGTCACCAAGGTATATTCGATTTGTACTCATTGCAGCATTTTCAATCTGTATGGGAATATGGACATTATGCTTTTACGATATTTTTACGGTGTTTACAATTCCGCTATATTCAATTGCACTAATAGAGTATATGGCTCTTTATCTGGCACCGATTTTTATTATTGGATATGTGTATGATGTGGCTAAAAAGTCACATAATAAGTATCTAATGATTTTCTACTGGGTAATTCTTTTGCTACAGTATATTTTTATTTCGATTGCTATTACATTACATACGTTGGATATCATTCACTGTGCAACAACCTTACCAATTTTATTAATATTAATTGGTATTGCTATAATATACATATTCATACTCTTATCATTTAATTATTTAAGAAGTAAGAACTCGAATATGCAAACGAGATTATATTTTGTTGGTGTATTAATTTTGGTGATAGGTTTGGCTATTGATATTGGGTTATATACTCTTGAACGATATTTAGCGATTAATCTTACTCAGTATAAAGGTATTTCTTCGCTTGCCATCATTATTTTTGTAGTAATTCTGATTTATATATTCTTTTTGGATATTACAGAGAAGTTAATGCATGAAAGAGAGCGTGAAGTATTGATTCATAGTGCTTATCATGATGAATTGACAGAAATTTATAATCGAAGATATTGTTCGGAATATATGGAAAAAGTGCAGGAAAAAGATTTGATTGCAACAGCCGTATTGTGTTTTGATGTGAACAATTTGAAAAAAGTAAACGACACACAAGGCCATGCAATGGGAGATTTGTTGATTACCGACTCAGCCAATCTTATTAACCAAAGTTTTAGTGAATATGGTGTTGTTGGACGAATGGGTGGAGATGAATTTATTGCAATCCTTTCGTTAGATGACGAAAACAAACTTACGGATTTATTAAATGAATTCCGTAATAATATTCATAAGCATAATAAGTCTACTAACAATTTCCCGGTATCGATTGCAGTAGGTACTGCATATGGAAAAGATGAACAGGTAGATAATGTTGAAAAATTGTATCAAATTGCAGATAAACGAATGTATGACAATAAGAAAGAAATGAAACAAAGGGAGAAACAATGAAATTTGTAATTCAGCGGGTGCGACACGCATCGGTAAAGGTAGACAATGAAATAAAAGGGGAAATTCAACATGGACTTTTGGTATTGATAGGTGTTACACATAATGATACTGAAGAAATTGCTCAAAAGATGCTCAAAAAAATGATTCAACTTAGAATTTTTGAAGATGATAATGGCAAAACGAATTTATCCCTTGCAGATGTTGAAG
Source organism: Lachnospiraceae bacterium (assembly GCA_017395635.1). Classification (GTDB taxonomy): domain Bacteria; phylum Bacillota; class Clostridia; order Lachnospirales; family Lachnospiraceae; genus CAG-590. The sequence continues at coordinate 15,417 of JAFQOE010000050.1, forward strand.
GACAGCTTTTATTGATTTCCCAGTTTACTCTGTATGCAGATTGCAAGAAAGGGAATCGTCCATCCTTTGTACATGCCGGCAAACCGGATATGGCAAATGACTTATACGAGTATATAATTGCTGAATGTAAAAAGATGTGTCCGGTTGTAGAAAAGGGCGTATTTGGGGCAGATATGAAGGTTGAATTGTTAAATGATGGACCGTTTACAATTGTTTTAGATTCTGCGGAGTTATAGAAAGATAGTAAAAGGTGCAAAAGATATTTAATATATTGGCTAATATGCTTTAAAAGGATTATTACATTGCCGGGTAGTAGTCCTTTTTATGTTCCAATATCATTCTATTGGGTGTAGAGGAATGCTACGAGATTAATATGGCTAATAGAACGAAGTTAAAGTATGTTTTGCAAAAGAGAGTTTTTTTATTTATAATAGAGAAAGGCAATGCCAGATTTTGAGAGTTTTGCAATTGCCTAAACGTATGGAAATGATAGGAGAATGACAAAATGAAAAAGACAAGAGGAATGTCGTTGAAATGGAATAAGAAATTGATGTATGGATTGTGCTTAATCATGATTGCAGCATTTTGTGTTGGCTGCATGGAATATGATTATCTTTTATACGATGACGAAAGAGGAACAACTTCTTATGAAGAAACGTATAAGGATGAGTATGATACAGATAATGATGAATTCAAAGGAAATAGCAGTAACAAGTCAGCAGATATTGACTACACGTTCCGTAATGAGGATTTACTAGAAAGCCATTATGAAAAGCATGGTGAAGATATGGGGTTTGATTCGCCAAAGGAGTATGAAGTAGCTGCTAACAGAGTAGTAGATAACGAAGATGTGTTGCATAAGATAGAAGCGGAAGATGGGGATGATGTATACTATCTTGAAGAAACGAATGAATTTGTGGTGATTTCTACAGATGGCTATATTAGAACTTATTTCTATCCGAATGATGGGATTGACTATTTTAATCGACAGTAGTAGGGAGAAGGGAAGCATATGAAAAAGGAGAGAATGCAAACAAGCGATATATCGGCTTATGTAAAAGATAAAGAGCGAACAGCGAATCAATACGTTTTACATTGTTTTTCAATTACAATGCTGATTTATACAATTGCTGCGATACTTAATTGGTTGAATATTTTTATTATTAATCAGACTATAATGAATGTGGGTTATTTTGCATGTGTATTGATTTATGTAGTGGCACTTATGATAATACGAACATTATCCTTGTCGAGCGAAAAGACAAAATATTTTATTTTGTTTTGTATCATTCTTGTATATACCATACTTGGAATTTCATTGACCTACCATGTGATTTTGGTCAGTGCACTTCCGTTTTTATACGCCGTTTTGTATTCTTCGAAAAAAGTGATGAATTATACATATCGCCTTACTGTTATTAGTACCATTTTTGTTGTATATGGTGGATATTATTTGGGCTTGTGTGATGCGAATATGACGTTGTTGACATATGATAGATTGCAAAACCATATATCAAATGGAGTTTTTTTGTTGACTGAGGTTAACACGAATCCGATTTACACATTAGCATTATTTTATATATTGCCTCGTTGTTTGATTTATATTATATATAGGTCAGTTTGTAATAGTATTTATACGATTATCAATGGAAGTTTAGAGAAAGCACAATTGACAAATGAATTGGAGCAGGCAAAGCTTACAGCAGAGAAAGCGAATCGTGCGAAGTCTGATTTTCTGGCAACGATGTCGCATGAAATTCGAACGCCAATTAATGCGGTGTTAGGAATGAATGAAATGATTTTGCGTGAAAGTAAGGATGCCGATATCAAAAAATATGCAGTGGATATTAAGCATTCAGCGAATGCGTTACTGAATATTATTAACCAAATTTTGGATTCTGCAAAAATTGAATCCGGAAAGATGGAAATTGTTTCTGTTGATTATGATATCAGTACTATGCTCAATGATTTGTATAATATGATTGATATTAGAGCAAGAGATAAAGGCCTCACTTTAGTTTTTGAAGTGGATTCTTCTATGCCGTTGAAATTTCATGGTGATGATATGCGCATCAAACAAGTGTTGACTAATTTGCTAACCAATGCAGTGAAATATACGCAGAATGGAACGGTTACTATGTCGGTTGGTTGGTCTATGGAAGGCGATCATGCTATTTTGAACTATGTAGTGAAAGATACCGGGATTGGTATCAAACAGGAAGACATTGAGAAGTTGTTTGGGGAATATCAACGAATTGAAGAAACTCGCAATCACTATATAGAAGGAACCGGATTGGGGATGAATATAGCCATTCAGCTTCTTGGTTTGATGGGAAGTGAGCTAAAGGTAGAAAGTGAATACGGTAAGGGAAGCGAGTTTTCTTTTTCGATTGTACAACAGGTTGTTGATGCACAACCGGTTGGTAATTTTAAAGATCGTGTTCAAATGACAGAACGAGAACCAGACGTTATGATTCATTACACGGCACCGGAGGCCAAGATATTGGTTGTGGATGATAATCTAATGAATCGCAAGGTTTTAAAACGATTGTTAAAGAAGACACAAATGAAAGTAGTTGAAGCGGAAAGTGGTTTTGAATGTTTGCAACTGTTAGAGAAAGATTTATATGATATCATTTTTTTGGATCATATGATGCCGGAGATGGATGGAATAGAGACGTTGACTGCTATGCATGAACGAAATCTTGGAGGAAATGCAACGGTTATTATGTTAACTGCAAATGCTATAATTGGTGCAAGAGAACAGTATTTGGAGCAGGGATTTGATGATTTCTTGTCAAAACCATTTTCGCCAAGTGACTTGGATAATATGATTTTGAAGTATTTACCTAAAGATTTGGTTTCCGAAGAATCGTAATGGCAGATATATGGTTGGATATACAAATAATAATACGATATTTGCATAATACTATTTGCAATAAGAAATAGCTTATGTGGGTTGTAAGGATGAAAAGGAGGAATTATTTATGGCAGTAATAGCATTAACAAAAAGCAATTTTGATACAGAAGTAACAGAGTATAAAGGAAAAGTATTGGTGGATTTCTGGGCAACTTGGTGTCCACCGTGCAAGATGTTGTCACCGGTTATAGATGAGGTTGCTGAAGAGGTGACAAATGTGAAGATTTGTAAGATTAACGTGGATGAGCAACCGGAACTTGCAATGAAGTTTAAGGTAGCGAATATTCCAACGTTGGTTGTTTTTGAGGATGGTGTGGAAGTGAAGCGTTCCATGGGATTTATTCCCAAAGGGGATGTGTTGGAGTTGATTCAGTAGAAGATAGAATATGAGGCGTAGCTATGGATATCAATAAAATACTAGCTGAATATGATGCGATGTTCGGTAATTACGAACTTGAGGAAATTGAAGCTTTTTTGAAAAACAACATAGAAAATGCAATCGATATGGGTGATTATGGAAGTATGATTACCTTGCTAAATGAAATGATAGGTTTTTGTCGTGATACCACCCAAAGAGATAAAGCTTTGAATTATTGTGATTCGCTTTTGAATGTCATGAATCAAATGGATTTACAGGGTAGGGTGGATTATGCAACCTCTCTTCTTAACATTGCCAATGCATATAGAGCATTTGGTCTTTGGAAAGAATCTCTTGCACTTTATGAAGAGGTTTATGATATTTATATAGAGAACTTAGAATCATCATCTTTTTCGTATGCCAGTCTCTATAATAATTGGAGTCTGGTTTATCAAGAAATGAAGCATTATGAGAAGGCAAAAGAATTGTTGTTGAAAGCTTTGATGATTGTAGATTTATATGAAAATGCGGTAATTCCGCAAGCCAATACCAGAACTAATCTGGCTGCTACATTGATACAAATAGGTACTCAAGAATCCTATGAGGAAGCAATGCAATATCTACAGGAAGCACTTGAAGTTTATGAACGTGATGGAGGTAGAGATTTTCATTATGGGGCAGCATTGGTGGCTATGGGTGATGCGCATTTTAGCAAGAAAGAATATGAAATGGCTGCCGAATACTATAAGCGTGGGATGGATGAAATTGAACATCATGTAGGGAAAACGGATAATTATACCAGAGTGCAGGAAAAGTATGAGTTGTGTCAGAGATATATAGAAACGAAAGATAGCGCTGAATCGTATGAAGAGGGGATGGATCCTGAAAAATCACATTATGATAACGTAAATATAGAGGAAAATGAACGCAATAATGTAGACCGATGTACAAATAATCTAAAAGCCTGCCAAGAGTTCTACGAGGAATATGGAAAAAGGATGATTCATGAGTATTTTCCGGAGTATGAAACCAGGATTGCAGTGGGTCTTGTGGGTGAAGGATCGGATTGTTTTGGTTTTGATGATAGCATCTCGATGGATCATGATTATGGAATTGGTTTTTGCATGTGGTTGACAGAGCAGGACTATGCAGAGATTGGCTCAAAGTTACAGAAACGATATGAGCAAATGCTATCTGATTATAAAAGTCAGTTGAATCAACCTCTGGCCGATGAAGGAGATGTTGTGTCGAATAACTTAGATGAAGGACATAGCTTATTTTTACAACAACGACGAGGGGTGTTTAGCATCAACGATTTTTGTAACCGAATATTAGACACTCATTTGAACTATGAGGAGAATGATGCTATAGATTATATGGCAGTAAATGAAGAGAAACTTGCTACGTTTATCAATGGTAAGATATTTAGTGATGAGCTGGGTGTGTTTTTGGCAATTCGGGAGAAAGTGCAACAGTATTATCCGGATAAAGTATGGCGTTTGCGGTTGGCACAGAGTTTGCATGAATTTGCACAATATGCACAGTGCAATTATTCTCGGATGATGGCGAGAAAAGACTATGTGACTGCAACGGTTTGTATTGGTAAAGCTGTGGAAAGTGCGATGGATATTGTATATTTGTTAAATCGTACTTACGCACCATATTATAAGTGGAAAAAGAAAGGGCTTTCTAAGCTTTCTAAATTGCAAGATCTAATACCAATTTTAGAGGAACTGGTATTATTACCAATTCAGAAAGAAGCCTGGGAAAAGAGAACTTACAATTCGGTAAGCATCAACAAAGATGACAAGTGTGTTTGTTTATTTGAACAGGTAGCGGATCAACTGTTAAGAGAGCTACAAAATCAGGATTTAGTCAAAGGAAATGATACGTTTTTGGAAAGTTACTGTCAGCAACTTATTAAGGGGAAGTATATGGAAATAATAGAACGGATTGTTGATTTGGAATGGAGCCAGTTTGACAAAGTGAAAAATGAAGGAGGAAGAGCTTGTTGTCAGGATGATTTTGCAACATTTTCTGTAATGCGCAAAAGTCAATATATGACATGGGATGAAGAGCTGCTTACAAGTTATTACAATGATTTGTTGGAAGCAGATAATAAAGGGTGGAATCTCATTATGGAAAAGTATGCTAGAATGATGAAGACTACCGCACCGGAGAAGTATGCAGAATTGGAAGCGGAATTGCCAGTTCGAAATGATCAAAGAATTGCAATTCAGGAGGAGATTATTAGAATTCAGGTTGCTTGGATGGAAGAGTTTGCAAGTAAGTATCCGAAGATGGCAGATAATGCAAGAAGTATTCATACTTCGGAAGATAATGAATATAACACTTCTTATGAAACATATCTTCGAGGTGAGCTTGGAACGTATTCAGACACTACATTTGTATTGTACGGAAGATTCATTACAGCATTGATGCAAAAGGGAAAGAATCTTGCTTATGAGACAATGAGTAATACAGCAAAGTTGTATGGTTATGAGTCTGTAGAAGATGCAGAGAGAAGAATGTGGTAAGTAAGAAAAGAATCTGGTAACTGTGAATAAGAATTACATTGCGGCGGGTTGCTAAAGCAACTCGCCGCAATATCATTTTTGTAAATAATATTTTTATAACAGTTTTGCAAATTCTTCTTCAGGCATAGGTTTATAGAAGTAGTATCCCTGAATCATGTCACAGTCAACAGATTGCAAAAATTCCAGTTGTTCTTTGGTTTCCACGCCTTCTGCCACGACTTTTGCTCCCAAATCATGTGCCATACCGATTGTATGTCGTATAATGGCTTCTGCATTTGGCGTTTTGCCGATTTTGCGAATAAAGCCCATGTCTAATTTGATAATATCAAAGTTGTAGACTTCAAGGGTAGAAAGGGAAGACATACCACTACCGAAATCATCAAGCAAAAAGGTAAGTCCTAGTTTTTTCATTTCTTCCAAAAATGTTAAGGCGTCTGTTTCAAGAACTGCATATGCAGATTCCGTAATCTCAAGTTTTAGCATATCTTGTACATTTTTTTGATTTTGTAAATGTTGTTTTAACATATCCATCAGTTTTGTATCATAAAAATCCACTCTGGAAAGATTAACTGCACATGGAACAATTTTTTGACTGTTCTCCATGCGATTAATGTTGAAGTTTAAGACACTGTTTACCATAAAACTGTCTAATTTGGTAGTTAATCCTTCTTTTTCAAAGGCCGGAATAAACATTCCCGGAGGAATCATACCTTTTTCGTGATGATTCCATCTGATAAGCGCTTCTGCACTGACAATTTCTCCTGTTTTTGCGTCCACAATAGGTTGGTAATAAGGTATAAATTCATTATTGCTCAAGGCACTGTCTAATTCGGATATAAAAACACGCTGGTTAACATAATCCTGTATCATTTGTTGGTTACATATTGCATATGGTGTGCCATGTGTAGACGGAATGGACTTTTCTGCAAGCTGTGCCTGATCAAGCATCTGTGGTATCTTCTTAGATGTATCAGTAATATTATATATTCCGCAACGAATTATGATTGGAAGCTTTTTGGTTCCTTCTGTGTAACATTGGTAACACAGACGATTCATATTTTCTTCTGTGATATTTTCCGTTTTGGTGATGAGAACAAAGTGGTCGCTTTCAAATCGGGCTATCAAAACCGGATTGAGTTCACGGACAAGTGCATCTTTTTCCAAAAATATTACCATATCACCACTTTGTGTTCCAAGTAAATCGTTGATTGCTTTGAATCCCTGGATATTTGCATAGACCATAGAATAACCATTGTGGTACGCTGGGTCTTTTAAAAGTATCTCAGCTCTTGATAGAAAACCTGAGCGCGAATATTCATCTGTCATCCAATCGTGGTCAAGAATCATGGTTATATCCATAAATGTAACCAGCAGTCGATTAATATCTCCGTCGATTTTTTTGATACGAATATTTTCTGCCTTGATACCTGAAATAGTGTCAAGATGTACGGTACAAACATAACCTCCGTTTTTTCTGATTTGATTAATAACATAAGCAGTTTGAATTTGTTCCAAATAAGGTTCCTTTTCCTCTGAAACTATAAGATTTTGTGAAAATAACTGGTTTAATTCATTAAAGTTATCAATATGTACAGGAATAATTCCGTTTTCAAGAAAGAAATTACTTATGTGGAAAAATTCAACTTGATTATTTTCAGAGTTTAGTTCTAATACACAATCATAATATTCAGATACGTTGGTATCAAAAATGGAAGAATACACGTTTTTGAAATGTATATTATCTGTATTAATAATACCGGAGTAGAGTGGACGAGTAGTACCGTTTCTCATAATCATTCCTTCACCGAAAAATTCAGTGATTCCGTTACGAATCATAAAATAGCTTCCATCCGGAATTAGATAAATGTCTTTGTCCTTACTGTCTTGTGCCACGATGTCATCAATTAGTTTTTGACCATCTAATGTGACGGTTAGTTCGTAGTCGATATGAGGGACTACATTGATATGAGTTAAACCAAGCCCATCCGTAAATCTTACAAATTCAGGATTGATACTTTCTCCTGGAAGTTCAGGTATCAGATAAACATCTTCGGCAGCATTCACGGTTCCGGCACTAAGACCGATAAAAATGCCATCAAAAATAGATTGGTCATTTATGAGATCTTTGAGATTACATTTTTTCATGAAAGTATTTTCAGTTGGTGCATGTCCACCGGATAAGTAGAATACGTCTGCCCATTCTAAAGCTTCTTTGAGCGCTTCTCTTGGGGCGGAATCTGCATCGCAACATTGGTTTATACGATAATTCTCTATATATTGATTATCAAAACATCTTATTTCACGAATAGAAAAATTGGATAGTGCAAAAGAATCCTGTAGTTCACGTGTCATATGTTCATTCGTTTCATTATCATATGAATCGCATGCAAAAATCAGGAAATTTGTGTTGTCTACCCAGTATTTTCTGAGGTTATCTATAAAATTATTAGAATTATCCAAAGGACATTGAATATATTCATTCATTGTTTGGAATTTAAGAAAACTACTGGTCAAAAATGTAATCATATATGGTACCTCGCTTGATATTGTAATGGATGGTTAAAATTATTCTTGTATTGGTATATTTTACTAGTTTTTTGCTTTTATAATGAAAAAAATATACTATTTTTACTATAACATAAAATGGTTTATAGGAGAAGACATTGAAGTAAAATTTATTAAAAAGATTTTTAGATTGTGGATTTTTAGTTTGTTGTGGGTTATAATACTATTAGTAAGAAATAGATGTGGTTAAACACATATGTAATTGGGGTG
>JAFQOE010000134.1 GCA_017395635.1 Lachnospiraceae bacterium
AGAACAGCAGAAAACCTATATCTGCATTTATTTTAGATAGAGCTTCTTGAAATTATTCCTTATGAGGAAGTACATCTTCCATATAAGCTCTTAACACTTCACCAATGCTCCATGCCTGGTTAAAGCATCCTCTGGATGTACTGTCAATGACGGTGTTAAAATGTATGAAAAATCCCACAAATTCTTAATGAATCTGTGGGATAATATACCTGGCATGCACTTTAATCTAAATTATATCTGTTGTAATTCTTATGAATGTGACCTGAACATTGCAGGCTTTGCCGATCCTTCCAGCATATACTTCCATATCTTACTTTGTTGTAATAGAAGTTAATGCTATACTGATCTGCACAAAGGAATGCTACACCACGGTTATTTATGATATGACCATCCACATCACATGTCTTCGTATAAACTTCATTACCAAAGTAATTGGTGTGCATGAAATTATTATATCCACCAGAAGCGTATTCTCCCTTATCTAAAACATTGTAAGCTAAAACCGAATGGCGCATTGCTAACCATCCATCTTCAAAATCTCCAAGTCTTGCATCTGCAGGTTTTTCACCATTTGCAGGAACATAATTGTTATGAATAAACAATCCATCTGTCTCACCAACCACAGAAAACAGTCCCGTTGCACTATGATAAAGATTTGTATTTTTTATTTCACAATCTCTTGCAGCACCACAGTCATACATTTTCATCCATGGAGTGTTCTTTGTACATCCCGTTGGTACCTTTGGTAGTTTGCTCTGTTGGAATGAAATCTTATAGTATGACGCCTTTGCAGGAATACTATAATAATCTCCTACACCCTGCCACTTATCCATTTTAATCAGCTTCTTTTTATTGTTGTACCAACAAATGTCGTAAAGCTGTGCAGAGGCACTATTCCAATACCAATACCTTCCATAGTGATTTGCCTTGGAACCGGCAGCCATAAAATAACCATCTTTCTTAATCTGTGCCGGCACCTTAATATATTTCTTGGTGCTGATCCAGTTCGAATCTTTTACCAGTTTGCCTTTACTATTAAGATGTCCTTTAACCATATCACCATATTTAATTACACCTTCACTGCTATTCACATCAGAAGATGTACCATCTACTGTAATAAAGTATCCCGCTGCATAATTCGCATTCGTAATCTCCACAGAACAGTTGTACGCTTTACGTCCAAATTCTACAAAACGGTACTCCTCAATATATTTGTCTTCATTCACGGAACCCGTTGCCTTGTATTCTTCATAACGTTCACCATAATATGTATGGATAATCAGGTGGGAATTCTCGCAACGATTCTTGTAATCATTCCCTGGCACACCAAATTCGAAAATATGAAATTCACATTTTGTTTCGTCAGAGGCACTAACTCCATTTGGCAAATTCGTCGGATACATCATATGAAGTTCTGATCCTTCCGGAAATTCAATCGTCATATTGCTTGGTACATAATAATGCAATCCGGTACAGTAAGCACTTGCATAAAATTTCATTTTAGGAAACACAACATAGTTATATCCTTTTTTCTTCGCATATGTAATCGCCCCAAAAATGGCTTTTAATGTACCCTGATAATCGGTTTCGGAAAAAACATATCCATCACTAGTCTTAAAGTCTGTAGGAACATTGTATACCTTCTTCTTAGTAGAAGGCGGATTTTTTACCTGAATCGTAAAAGAATCCTTAATCTTCGTGCCCCTCAATTGCGCTGTGATGGTAGCTTTACCTGCTTTCTTAGCAATAATCAATCCATCAACCATCGTCACTACTTTCTTGTCACTTGAAGACCAGACAATATCATAATTGCTGTTTGAACCACCACTTGTTTTTAATGGATACGGAAATGCTGTTAACGGATACTCTTTTCCCTTTATAATCGTTTTTCTTTTATTTGTAATATGAAGAGATTTATAACCTTTATTCGATACTTTTTTATCCGGAACCGGATTGTATTTCGCAATTCCTATGGTTTTAGTCTTACCTGATGCTGTTTTTATCTTATATACACCGGCTTTTTTATTAGACAAATTCTGCTGTACCAGATTCCCATCGGAATTAATGGTCCAAGCAATATTACAACCAAGTCCTACAATTCCATCTGTTCCTGTCGCCTTTTCTGATATCTTAGAAGCAATTCCCGTTCTCTTATAATCCGCCCTAAGCTGATTAGCATCGCGCACATCTGAATATATCTTCAATTCCTTTATTTTGTGGTTCGATGTCACCACCATCTCTTGAAGTGCATAACGATAATACTTATACGCATTGCTTTTGTTCTCCATCTTCACATTACAAGCAGTTCCATTAATTCGTGCATAACTTCTTTGATTGGTATAATCTGTGGATACTGCTACGAATATATCCCCTTTCGGCATATCCTCATATACATATAATCCGTCATCACGCAAAAAATTTGAATCAATAGAAAGCCAATGGCTTTGATACGGATCTATCGCTGCACGTTCAAATTTTAAATTGTAAACGCCGTTGTTGAATTCCAAATTAAATGATGCATTTGGCGAAGGCTCAATCCATGATGGAATATATGTATTAAATACCGGATAATTGCCACCTAATTTGTTCTCATCATAATTAATGATTGCTTCAATCGTCTCATCCCAGTTGTTACTTAACACTATTCTTGTAGTATTATCACCCACAAAATATTGAGGATTATCCTTGCATACTTTTAATCCCTTCACTACTTTGCCGGTAACTATATCTTTTACCTTACCATTTACTACCTTGTAATGATGCACCAGATTTTTTTTTGAATCATTTTTTCCTGTACTTATCTTCTTCAGCGGAACTCCATCCCAACTGTTATCGTGAAAAGTTCCTATGTCATTTATGGATGTACTTGCAGCCCCAAAACTATTTGCATCCTGCACGGATATATCTGCTTCTGTTGCCGAAGCACCCATAGATAGCATCATGCAAATTGCAGGTATCATCATCAACTTTGATAAAAATCGTTTCTTCATATAACTCCCCCTTGCAAGAAAATTCCACCAGACAGATTTCTCTATCTAGTGCGGTTCTAGTGTCATATCGTCTAATTCCACATCATCTTAATTATTTTCTAACATCGAAATCGATACCGTTTGGCATAAAATTGGCGTATGGCGTGATGTTAACACCTCGCAAACTCCGTATTTAACCCTCTTTATTTATCCAGACTTTTCATCCTTGGGAAATCAGGATTAAAATCCTTACTTTCCCTTCATGGCAGGATTTCAATGGATTTTTTATTTTTTTATAGGCATACCGTCACTTCCAACCATATAAACTTCCGCATCCTGAGTAAGACTATCATAATTATCCAGGAACATATTATTGGGATCTAGCGGTAACACAAAGATGTCCGAAGGAATATATGCCGGTGCAATATTCATATCCCCAACTCTTGTAAGAATTCCACCATTTACATTGTATACTACCAGCATCATTTGACGATTCCCGCCTTCACTTTCCTCACAGAACAAATAAATATAGTGATTTCCATCCTCTGTTTTTACATAATATGGTTGAAAGTCATATGCAAACAACTCTTCGTAGTGATAATAACCATCTAAATCCGTATAAATTCCAAACTTGGTATAGAATCTGTCTGCTTCATTATAAAACCCCGTACAATTCAATTCCTCTAATGTTCCATCCCCATCTAAATCCGTAAAATAGGACTGATCCAGTGGAAGTCTAACCATGTACGCTTCCGGTACATTCATATACTTCTCCACAAATAGCTCAGGATACTCCGCAAAGGAAACGGTCGCCGTCTGTCTGCCGTTCCCCGGCTCTGCAAGGTCACCATCCCCAAAATAGATAGTCACCCCATTATAATCCAATGTCCAACTGATACCATCCTCCGGTGTATTTCTAAAATAATCCTCCACTACTGTTTCAGAATAGAAATCACCTGCCCAAATATGACTGTTTAACTCTTTGAGTACAATTTCGGGAAGTGACTCCATGTCGAAAACCACGTCTGACAGTAGCAATTGCTCACCCGTCTTCACATCATAGTTACTTCCCCACATTCCTCTAAAATCTCGGATAAATCCATAATCCGCATAAGAATCCGACAAAAGACTTACCACCACACTATCTGCTCTTCTGACTTGTACATCCAATGTGGATACCTGTATTTCAAAACTCTCCGAATTTACATCCAACATTTCTTGCGCAAAACTTAGAATATTATCCACCTCATCTTCCATGGAACGTGTTTGCATACCTTCTATCTCAGACAGTACACGAACCATTTCAGGATATTGCTCTGCGCCCTCCCACATTGTTACATTGGAGTATTCGCTAAATAGTATACAAATAGCATCCTGCCGTTCATACCTGGTAGAATATTTCTGTCTTAAAGACAATATCTGTGGCAACTCGACTACTTCTTTATCTTCTCCTAAAGGATCTTCTTGACTTTCACTTGAAGTACCTTCTTGACTCTCTTCTTTATCATTAATTCCCTCTGTTTCTTTTTCAGATGTATTACCTGCTACAGTTTCCGGCACGTTTGTTGTTTGTGGATTTTCGTTTCCACAAGCTGTAAATGAGCCGATACAACACATCATCAATGTAATCAAAAGTAATTTTTTCATTAATATTACACCTCCCTTCTCTCCGGTAGTGTCAAAAGACACCCCTTTTTTTCTATATAATTCTTTTATTTCAAAGGGTTTTGCACAAAAAAAGTGACTACCCCCTAAATAACCAGTATAATTGAATCTACGACAAAACAAATATCCGTATAGAAAGGTAATCA
>JAFQOE010000135.1 GCA_017395635.1 Lachnospiraceae bacterium
CGACTTCGAGGCATTCAAGAAGGATAAGGGCGTAGTGTTCCACCACGATGTAAATCACTATAACATTGATGGAGATCAGACGCTCACCGACAGAGCCAAAGAAGTGATGAAGAATGTCTGCGACTTTGTGATGTCATATAACTTCGATGATAGTGATCCTATGACCGACTACTTCTGCACCAACTTCTACCTCACATTAGGAGTCGGCACCTACAAAAAGCCATACAAGGTAGAACTACCTAAATTGAATTGCAAAGGCAAGAAGCCCGATGTGTTCAAGCACCCCGAAGGTGCTGCACACAAGGCAATACGCCAAGCATTGGGCGGTGCTTATTTCAGTTTCCACAACAGCCAACGACTGCAAGGCAAGATAGTACTCGGAGAAGACTCATACGGACATAGTGGCGACAAATACTTCTGGCCATTATCCTATTCAAGTGCCAAGACCGCACAGAAGCGAATGGATAAATTGGAGAAAGCAGGTATCCGCTGCAAACTTACAGGCTACAATGGCGGCTGCATCGAGTTCCTCGGCTATACACCCGAAACAGAAGCCCTGCTTGAGAAAGAACGGCAAGAGGTTGTCATTGCACATCAAAAGTGGCAGGCAAAACAGAGAGAAATTATATAAACTCTGTTATTACTCAATCTCAATGGCGATCAGATTGAATCTAATGGTCGCCATTTTTGCATCCCCTCAAAAGCACTTTTATAGGCTCCAGATGGCTCTGTTTGGGATATTTCGCTTAACTTTGCAGAAAATTACAATTTATAAGGTATATGAAGCATTTTTTGTCTATTCTCTTTTTGGTACTTTGTCTGGCTTCTTGTAATAGTCACTCTGAACATTGGAATACCTTATCCCAAGTTGAGTCGTACATAGAAGAGAGACCGGATAGTGCATTGGTTGTATTAGAGCAAATAGATCTTTCAGAGTTGTCAGGAAAAGAAGAGAAAGCAAAATACGCTTTGCTCTACTCTATGGCATTAGACAAGAACTTCGTTGATAAGACCGACTTTGAGGTTCTACAACCTGCGATTGATTATTATGAGGATAACGGCTCTTCTACAGACAAGTTGCGCACATACTATTATCAAGGAAGAATATATCAGAATCAGGGCAATGATGCGGCAGCAATGGAGTGTTTCGTAAACGCAATTTCAGAAGGATACGAGTCTGATGATGCTCAAACAAAGGCTCGTGTCTTTTTTGCCCAAAGTAAGATATACTATACACTATATGAGTGGGACAATTTTATTGAGACAAATAAAAATGCTGCTACTAACTTTCAGGAAGCTGGTTCGTATAACAGTTATGCAAATTGTTTAATACGAATTATTAATGGATATACGTTGAAAGATGATCCCCAAAATGCTGCATTATACATCGATGAGTGTAAGCGCATGTTGGGATCTATAAGTTCGAATAGATTGGCAGACTTCTATTCTTCATATCTTACCTATCTAATAAAATATGGTACAGATCAAGAAATCAGCAATATTATTAATGAATATATTAATGCTGTTCCTTCTGTTAGAGTAGATTGGCTTACTATTTCTAATGCATACATAACGATCGAACAGTTTGACAATGCATTGCAAGCAGTTTCTCACTATAACAGTAATCCAGAAGTAACTGAAGGATTAAAATATCAAGTATTAATTTCTGAAATATATGAGCACTTAGGAAGATATCAAGAAGCTCTTGATGCATATCATAAGTATATGTTAGCCTCAGACAGCTTAGATTATGCTGTTATTCGCCAAGATACAAAGTTTGTTGAAGAGAGACATAATCTGGAACTGCAAACTTTGAAGGAGCGAGAATCAAAGATTCGAGTTATGTTGTGGGCAGCATTGTGTATCGTATTACTACTCGCAATCATTGTATTCATTCGTTATCGATTAAAAGTCAATAGAATGGAAAAGGCTATTGCTGAACAAGAAACAGAGAAGTACAGACTATTATATTTGCAGATGGAGGAAGAGCGCGATAACTTAACTAATCTGCTTGCCCAGAGTGATGAATTGGCTCCAGATATTAAGACTGCTGTTGGTAAGCGATTAGAGCTATTAAATAAGTTCTTTACAGCTTTCATAACAAATAATAGTGATATTGATAGAACAGCAAGTAAAGAGATGGAAGAGTTACTTGCTAATAAAGATACATTTATAGTATCTACTAAGTTGGCCTTTGCTGGTAGTCACCCGAAATTTATTAAATATCTTGAGGATAGAGGTCTAACCGATTGGGAAATCAGCTACTGCTGCTTATATGCACTCGGCCTTAAGGGCAAAGAAGTGGGTTCATATATAAAGATGCGTTCTCACTACAATAATAGTAGCGAGGTGCGTGAGAAATTAGGGATCAATGAACATGATACCAATCTCGGCATTTATATTAGAAAGCTACTTAAGAGTTTCGAGTAATAAGACATTCATTATAATCACTTATTTTTTAGATAGAGTTTCCATATGCGAAACTCTATCTTTTTTTGTGCTTTGACATATCATATTATATAAAATCTATAGCTAACATCTTCTTCAAAAAAGGGCGTTTATTTACAATTTTACACCTAATCTTAAATTATCCGAGGGCGTGCTCCAAAAATAATTACCCCCCATTGATAATCAATGAGTTACGATTTGCAATCTGAAACTATAAATTATCGGATGAAACTATCCAGCCATACCTTTGCAGCAGTAAAACCAATCAAAAATTCAACATTATGAAAAAGTATTTTGCAATTATTTCGCTGCTGTTGGCAGGTGTTATTTCTCTTTATGGAATGAATAATCATTCTAATGAATCGGAGTCGGTCATTGTTGAGATAAACAAATCTAAGATCGACTGGTCAACTGACATTGAGCGCTCAATTGATTTCTCAGTAATTGAAGCACTCGCATATCCTAAACTGGGATTGGTCGAGGTTACATTGCATAATATTGGAGATGCAACAGTGCGCTTAATTAACGCTAACAATCAGGTTGTGAGTTCTGATTATGTGCAAACCGATATGCTGACTACGGTATATTTGGATGCCTCCTCAACTAATGGGATCTATTACCTTGAAATAGTGTCTCCTTCTTGGTATGCAGAAGGCGTGGTAACATTCTGATACGACATAATATAATACCGGTAATATTATAGTTCAGACCAAACTGACTAAAGGAGCGTATGCCGAAAAGCTTTTAGAGTAGGTATTTAATTTATAAACAAGTTCAGATTATGAGCAAGAATGTTAAAATTTCAAAACTTTCGAAAGATGAAGCAGGTAAACTGCGTGGTGGTTTCTCAATTCAGCC
>JAFQOE010000051.1 GCA_017395635.1 Lachnospiraceae bacterium
AATATTATTATTGCATGCTCTATTACTTTTAGGGTCTAATTTCTCATAAACAACACTTATTTCTTCTTCACTAAATTGAGGTATGAATATATTTCTCATAACCATTCTCTCCTTGTACTCAATCGATAATTCGGTATTATCCTTCAAGTAAAATAAGAGGTCTCCTTCGTTGTGAAGAAGACCTTTGTTTTAAATATGAAATTGATTTCGAGGGTGCTTTGTTGTTAGAATTTCACGTTGCTTAGACATTGCAACATGTGTATAGATTTCTGTAATATTAATAGAACTATGTCCGAGCATTTCTTGTATGTAGCGTATATCGACATCTGCTTCTAGTAAACTAGTTGCAAATGTGTGTCTGAACATATGAGGAGTTATATGCATATCAATACAAGCGAGGTTGACATATTTGTTAATCATTCTACGAACGGATTGATCTGATAAGGCATTGCCGGATGAAGCGGCAAAGAAGTGTTGGCAATTTGAAATTTCATTGTGATATACATCTTTGTATTCTTTCAAGATTTTGATGATATCATCATTTCCAATTTGAAGACGTCGCTCTTTCGAACCCTTCCCATAAATAAGAATAGTTTTTTCGTATAGGCTGATATCATGTGGCTTTAATGTACATAATTCTGAAATTCGTATACCAGTAGCAAATAGAAGTTCAATAACAGCGATATCACGCAAGGTACACTTTCTTTGGTATTCTGTCTTTGCCAAAGAGTGTTGTTTGTAAATAGTAGCTAAGAATACTTCAACGGTATGCAAAGGTATTGTTTTGGGTAATGTAAATGGTTCACGAAAACGTATTTGTATTCTATGAAATGGATTGTGTTCGATTATTTCTTTGTATTCAAGATATCGGAAGAGTGCCCGAACCGAAGCAATTTTTCTCTTGACAGTTTTTGGCTTGTATTTATTGTGGAGTTGACTGATGAAGTCCTCTATTGTGGCTGATGTTATATCATAGATGTTTTTTGTGGCAATTGCATTTGAAAATTGCGTTAAGTCAATTTGATATGCTTTTAATGTTTTTGAATCAAGTTGTTTCTGGCGTTTGCAGTAATTAAGATAGCTTTTGATGAAGGGTTGTAAATTGTTCATATGTTTATCTCCTTTTTTATATAATAACCTATATATAATAACCTATATATAATAACCGATTTATTTCAAAGATGAATATAAGTAGAAAAAGGAGCTAACGCTCCTTTTTCTACTTATATTCAAACACATACTTCTCATATCCGTTAATTACGGTAGTATGCTCATTATATTGACATTCTCTTTGCTGTTTCCAGTTGTAACTAAGATGTACATGTCCATGTAAGAAATATTTTGGCTTTAACTTATCTAATAAGGTGCGAAACACCTTGAACCCGGCATGTGGAATGTCATCTCCGTCATTGAATTGATAAGCTGGAGCATGGGTTACCAGGATATCAATTCCTCTGTGAAACAGAATTTTCCAAAGCATCCGAAAAACGCGATGTTTCATTTCTTTTTCTGTATACTGGCATACGGTGCTATTGTATTGCATGGAACCGCCTAATCCCATGATACGAATGCCGTTGTGCACATATATAGTATCATCAATACAGATGCAACCTTCCGGTGGAGTTTGTTCATATACACCGTCATGATTTCCGTGTACGTATAATACAGGAACAGTGGAAAGGGTTGCCAAAAAGGATAAATATTGTGGTTTCAAGTCACCACATGAAATAATCAAATCAATACCTTTTAACTTACTTTTTTCAAAATAGTCCCACAGGTACTTGGATTCTTCATCTGCAAGTACAAGTATTTTCATAGTAGAGATGTACCTCCCTCATCGGTTGTGGTATTCTGTAATCCTCTAAGCTGTACAACAGGTTTTGCGTTATCTGTTAAATCATCAATGTTTGGGATGGAACCAACTACGTTGTCCACCAACCAATCCATAGTCATAATATCTTCCGGTTTAATAAAGTCGGTTTCATCACATCTAATATTTCCTTCCTGATCCGTTAATGGCCCGGAAAATGGATGAAATACACCGGTAGAAATGTTTTGTTTCATAAGGTTGATCATCTTGGCAGTTCCGGTTGGAAGGTTGTTGGAGCATATAACATCAATCACTCCGGCAGATAATCCCCACCAGTAGTTTAATGCTTTATTCTCGTCAGATTCTTCTACTCTCCATGAGCCACGAAGAATCGTATTAATCAACTCTTCATAAAAGGCTCCCCAGTGATAAATAGACATGGCAAGGTTTTTCTTTTCATTATTATCTTCTGCGTAAAGGCCAAACTCTCTTTCTGTCGCTTGAGGAGTAATCATATCCTGAGCAGAAATGTATGTAATGCCCTGTTCTTTGAAATACGTATCCACATCAAAATCTTTTTGGGTTGACCATGCAAGATAAATGGTAGCTCGTGGATTCACCATTTTGGCACCAAGTGCAAAGGCATTAATATTAGCAGTAGTTCCGTAGATCGGGTAGTCTGCTACGTAACCGATTTTGTCGTTGCTGCACATGGCACCGGCAATCATACCGGTTAGGAATTTCGCTTCATACATTCTGGTGTAATAAGTACGCACAGAATTGTGTGGCGAATTAAGAGCACAGTTTAGAATCTTTACATCCGGATAACTTCCTGCAACCTTCAAAGAAGCTTTGATTAACTGTGGTGTTACGGTGAAAATGATATCATACCCTTGTTCGCAGATATCTGCTAAAAGCGTTTCTGCATTTTCTTCCACATTATCTGTAATAAAGGCTTGTGTTTCGATAAGATCACCGAAAGCTTCATCTAAATGAATACGACCAAGTTCATGACTATAAATCCAATCAGAAGCGGAAGGCTCCTTGTCATATATAAAAGCCACCTTTTTGCTTCGGGTTAATTTGATTTTGTTAAGTACAGATTTTACAATGGTCTTTTCTTCGGTTGGGTCCATAAGTAATTCGACTGAATCGTCGTCGCCTAAAAGTGCAACCTCAGACCATATTTTATCTAGGTTTTCTTCAATCTGTGAACTGATAGTTTCTTTTGCCTTTTCATATGGATAAAGAGACAGATACAAAAGCATTGCATCATCGCAGGTAAGGTTTTCTAGTTTGTATCCGCCATTGTTTTCAAATGCTTTGGCAAAAGAAAAGTGGAAGGATGAGAAATCTAAAAGCTCCGCATCTGTCCATTCTTCCGTGCTACTTTTTCCAACTGCGGTTAATAATTTGGGGTAACTGCCTAGCTTACTAAAGTTAAGATAATTGATTTTGGTAAGCTTATAAAAATCCATATATTCATAATAGATTTTATTTTCTAAATCATCGGTTCTTTTAGGAACTTTTCGTGTCACATCAGCCAGTATGGTAGGAGCGTCAAAGTATTTCAAGACACTGACACGTTTGTTACCTTCCACAACATAGTATTTATTCATATATTCGTACACTTTAATTGCATGATGAATACCTTCTTCAAGCTGAGCATCGACCAAATGAGACCATTTTGCGGAAAACTCAGTTCCCCAGTCTAACAAAGGCATGAAGTTGGAAGAAAATGCCTGTGTACGTCCAAAAGTACTTGTTCCTACTACCTGAGGTAATGGGATATTCATTACGCCTAAAGATACCTCGCATTCGATTTCTGCGTGAGATAGAATTTCATCTAATACAGGAAGATAGGGATATTGTCCTTTGTTAGTTGCTGATTTGAAATCTTTTAGTCCGATTTTCTGGGCTTTCAAATAATCTTCGTATGCCATGGTATTACATCCTTTCGTAACTATTCAGTACCTTCATAGTTACGATTCGCAAATCCATGAAAATCAGCTATGCTGATGGGATTTGCGAATCCTTGAATCACTTTCTTACGGACAAAACAGCAAGTGTTTTGTCCTGTACTGAACAATTACATCCTTTCTATATATATCAATTAAAAGTGAAAAATTTCTTAAGTCGGTTTTATGATAGCACATTACAGGGGGAAATGCTATGGAAAATATGTTCAAAAGTTAAGTGAAATAAGGATTTTAGAGTCGTCATTTACCAAGAGGAAAAAGCTACCTGGAATTATGTCAAAATAGCTAAAATTATTGCAAAAAAAAGACAAATATTGTAAAATATAGCTAGCTCAAAGCCGAGCAGTTTCGTATGGCGACACAAGTTTGAATGCTTGCATTTAAACTTGTGTTGATATACGAAACTATTCGGCGCGAGCCGATATGAGATAAACGCGAAGCGTTTTCGAATAGGCTTTGAGCTAGCGAAGGGAGCGCGAGCCGATATGAGATAAACGCGAAGCGTTTTCGAATAGGCTTTGAGCTAGCGAAGGGAGCGCGAGCCGATATGAGATAAACGCGAAGCGTTTTCGAATAGGGTTATTTTGTTACATTGCAGGGGTGTTATATATGATGACAAAGGATTGTGAATACATTTTTACAAAATTTTTTGATACAGTAGGAAAAATTGTTTTGGTATTTGATGCTTTGGGGGCTATTATCTATGCCAATAAGACTGCAATTGAAGAATTAGGATTGGATCAGGAAGCATATCCGAACATGGAAGATATTATTCCATCATATATGGATAAGAAGCTTCCTTTTTACAGTTTTTCTGATGAGTTTCAGGGTGAAAGTTTCGAGATGGTTATGTATCGAAGCAACCATGTGTGCTTTCCGGTAGAGATTCGATTTGGAATATGGGAAGAATACAGTTATGGATTTTGTATGGCTTCTAATCTTGCACGAATTGAGGAATTGAAACATGATTTGGCAAGGGCAGAGAACGAAACCAAAGAGTTGCGTGATGTAAGAAATAGTTTTGTGGCCAACGTGACACATGAGCTTCGAACACCTTTGAATGGCATGAAGGGTCATTTGGTACAATTAGAGAGTTTAGAAGGAAACACTTCAAAGCATTTGGATATTTATCGAATTATGACTCGTTGCAGTATGAATATGGAGAAGATTATTAATAATATTCTGGATTTTAATAAGCTTCAGTCGGGCAAATTTCAGATAGAGGAAACAGAATTTTCTTTGTCTGATTGTGTACAGCAGGTTTATGAAACAAATGAAATGAAAGCCAATGAAAAGGGGCTGAATTTCTCGGTACATATTGATGAGGATATTCCGGATTGTCTGTATGGAGATGGAATGCATCTACAACAGATTCTGAACAATTTGGTTTCGAATGCAATCAAATTTACGGCCAGTGGATTTGTGAAAGTGAAAGTGGTTAAGGTTTACCAATTGGGTAAGAAAATAGAGTTGTTTTTTGTGGTAGTAGATTCCGGAATTGGTATATCAACAGAAGAAAGAGATAAGATTTTTGATAGCTTTGTTCAAGCGGATGCAAGCATCACAAGAAAATATGGTGGAACGGGGCTAGGTCTTTCGATTACCAAGGATTTGTTGCAAATGATGGGAAGTAGCATTAATCTGGAAAGTGAAAAAGGAAGAGGAAGTACTTTTTCGTTTTCTTTGGTTTTACAGTCGACAGAAGAGCAGAACGTGGAAGTAACGCCTGTTCGCAAAGAAGCCAGTGGTGTGTTTAAGGAGCTGGAATTAGAACGACAGATAGAAGAACAGACTTATCAAGTTGGAACAAAAGAGAATATCAAACAGTTAACGAATAATATGGAGAAATTGATTCTCTGTATTGAAATTGGTAACTGGGAAAAGGCAGAACAGTTCGCTGCTATGGTAAAACAGTTGATATCCAGTGGAGAACAGGAATGGAAAAAGCAAGCGTTACGTTTGGAAATGGCAGTTCGAAAAGAGAATTATGATAAGTCGGTTGCTATGTATGAGCAATTGAAAGAATTAATAGAAGATGCCCTCTATATAGAGTTATAAGAAAGACTGGTTTATACCAAGGCATTGACAAAGGATGGTGTGATATGGAAAGAACTCCAACCGTGCTCGTCGTGGATGATGAGAAGATGACAAGAGTTTTGTTGGCAAAGATGATTGAGGATATGGGATATTCTCCTTTATTGTGTGATGGAACTAAAGAAGCATTTGAACAGTTGAATAAAGAATTACCGGACCTGATTGTATCGGATGTGGCTATGCCGGAGATGGATGGTTATCAGTTTTGCGAGTTGGTTAAGAAAGAACCTAGAACCAAAGACATTCCTTTCATTTTTGTATCAGCTGTAATTTCCAATAAGGAAAAAATCAAAGGTCTTAGACTAGGTGCTGTGGATTATATTACCAAGCCTTATGTGAAAGAAGAGGTTCAGATACGTATTAGGACGCATATGAAATTGCGTATGATGCAGGAACAATTGGAACAGAATAATTACCAACTTAATGTGATGATTAAAAAGCAAATGCAGACAATTGAAAATTCAAGGAAAACAGCCTTGGTTGCCTTGGCAAAGGTTACCGAGGGAAGTTTTATTATTACCACTGAGAATCATTTGGGGAATATTTCTTATAATTCTAAGATGCTGGCTCAGGCATTAGCTTTTACACACAAATTTGAAAATCAGATTTCGGATCGCTTTATTGAGTTGATTGAAATAGCATCGATGATTCATGATATTGGAAAGATTGCGATTCCACAGACGATTTTAGAGAAACCGGAAGAATTGACGGAAGAAGAAATAGAACAGATGCAACTCCATCCTCTTCATGGGAAACGTATTTTTGATGAGGTATTCCGTGATATGGAAGAAGATGATTTTATGATTATGTCACGTAATGTAGTAATGTATCACCATGAGCGATTTGATGGTACGGGTTATCCGTATGGATTAAAAGGGGAAGAAATCCCTCTAGAAGCAAGAATTGTTGCATTGGTGGATGTATATGATACTTTGAGAAGTGAGAAATGCTACAAGCAGGAGTATACATTTGAAGAAGCAAAAGAGCGTATGGAAACCATTTATAAGGGGTACTTTGACCCGGATATTTTGGAGATATTCTGGATGGTAGAGAAACGTTTGAAAAAAGGAAAGTAATGTATGACAGATGGTGAATTTATAAGAGTACAGCAATTTGTAAAAGAGCGAATAGGTGTGGATTTGAGTCAGAAGAGAACCTTGATTGAAGGACGATTAGAACCACATTTGGCAAGGAAAGGTTTTCACGATGTTACGGAATACATGAGGTTTATTAAGAATGATATATCCGGAAAAGAATTAGAAGAGATGTTGAGTATATTGACTACACATCATACTTATTTTTGGAGAGAACCGGTTCATTTTGAATTGTATCGTAACGAGGTATTACCATATCTTAAAAACAAGGAAAAGAACTCAAAAGATTTGCGTATATGGTCGGCTGCCACATCTACTGGTGAAGAGGCATATACTTTAGCCATGATTAATATGGAGTTTTTCGGATTCGAACATTCTGCGTGGGATACGAAAATTTTGGCGACGGATGTTTCTACAAAGGTTTTAGAATTTGCACAAAGAGGTATATATTCGGAGGAGCAGGTTGATGCACTTCCGGGACAATGGAAGAGACTATTTTTCAGTAAGAATCAAAATGGCCAATTTGAAGCGAAGCAGGAGTTGAAAAATCAAGTGCTTTTTCGACAGTTTAATCTGATGAATCCTCTGCCGTTTCGTAAGCCTCTACATGTAGTATTTATTCGTAATGTTATGATCTACTTTGAAGAGGAGACAAAGAAGCAACTACTTCAGAGAATTGTTGATGCTATGGAGCCGGGAGGCTATCTTTTTGTAGGTACTACTGAGTCGGTAGAAAGAGATGAATTAGGGTTGGAATATGTCGTTCCGTCCGTTTATAGGAAAAAATAGAACAGGAGAATATTGTCATGAAAAAGATAAAAGTGTTAGTAGTAGAGGATTCTCTGTTGTTTCAAAGATTGCTTGTGGATAATCTGAGCAAAGATCCAATGATTGAAATTATTGGAGTGGCAAAGGATCCGTATGAAGCAAGAGATCACATTGTTAAGCAAAAACCGGATGTTATGACGTTGGATTTGGAAATGCCTCGAATGGGTGGATTGGAGTTTCTAAGAAAACTGATGCCACAAGTACCGATTCCGACAGTAGTAATTACATCTTTAAGTGATAAGGTATTTGATGCGATTCGTGCAGGTGCAGTGGATTTTGTGGCAAAACCTAGCGGAAAAGATAGAAGTCAGATAGAGAGTTTTATTCAACAAGAACTGGCTGCAAAAGTAAAAATAGCATCTACGGTCAAAGTAGACAGGTTGAAGAAAACCAAACCGGAATACCATCATTTGAATAGTTTGGCTCCGGGTGCAAGTAAAAAAGTAATTGCAATTGGTGCCTCTACTGGTGGAACGGAAGCGATTTATGAAGTGATTTCTAAGTTTGAACAGGATATACCGGGGGTAGTAGTTGTGCAACATATGCCACCTGGTTTTACAAACATGTATGCGAATCGTCTTAACAACCAGTGCAAGGTTGTGGTTAAGGAGGCAGAAGACGGTGACAAAGTTGTGCCTGGGCAGGTGTTGATTGCAGCAGGTGATAAACATATGCGATTAAAGAAAGTGGGCGGTTCCTACGTTGTGGAGTGTAAAGCAGGAGAAAAAGTGAGTGGTCATTGTCCGTCTGTAGATGTATTGTTTCAATCAGTAGCAGAAACGGCAGGTAAGGATGCAATAGGAGTGATTCTTACCGGCATGGGGCGAGATGGTGCGGCAGGCTTGTTGCAAATGAAAAATGCAGGAGCGCTAACGGTGGGACAAGATCAAGCGAGTAGTGTAGTGTATGGAATGCCCAAGGAAGCATTTAAATGTGGGGCAGTTATGTATCAAGAACACTTAGATAATATAGCGGATAGAGTATATCGATTGCTGGAAAAATAGATTGAGACAGGAGGTATTTATGTATGAAGACATTAGTAGCAGAAGACGATTTTGCCAGTCGTAAATTTATTACGAATTATTTGAGTCAATTTGGAGAGTGTGATGCCACAGTTGATGGTATGGAAGTTGTGGATGCGTTTATGATGGCATATGAAGATGAAGAGCCATATGACTTAGTATGTTTAGATGTGATGATGCCGGTGATGGATGGGTATCAGGCATTGAAAGCGATTCGTGATATTGAGGTTGAGAAAGGCATTCCGGCTGAAAAGAGAGTAAAGATTGTTATGATGACAGCATTGAATGAGGAGCGCAATGTGAAAAAAGCATTTGAAATGGGATGCACCGTATATTGTGCAAAACCGGTGGATGTTGAACGATTAAAAGGGGTGTTACAAAAGCTGTCCCTTGTGTAATTAAGAAGCTACTGAATGGTTATGTCTAGTTTTTGAAAGGAGGTTATAGCGTGGCAGAAGAGTTTAACACAGACAGTATGTTAGATATGTACTTGTTTGAAAATAGACAATTGTTAGAAAATCTGGATGGAATTGTGTTAGAAAAGCAAAATGCCGACGGATTTGACGAGGATGACGTTAATAGTATATTTCGTGTGATGCATACAATTAAAGGTTCTTCCGGAATTATGATGTTTGATAATATCACACATGTATCCCATAAGCTGGAAGATATTTTCTATTACATTCGTGAATCACAGCCGGAACAATTGAATCATAAAGAATTGGTATCGATTGTTCTTGATGTGTCCGGTTTCATTACACAGGAATTTGATAAGATTGAAGAGGGTGATGAAGCGGATGGTGATAATTCTGAATTGATGAAGGTTATGGATTCTTTTTTGGAAGCGATGAAGAACCATATTGAAAGTTCAGGAGAAGAGCTTCCGGAAGAGAACGTATATGTGGAGCCTAGTCAGTTTTATATTGCACCAATGGCAACGGAACAAAGTAAGTTCTTTAAGATATTGATTCGTTATCGCCAAGATACCATGATGTCTAATATCAGAGCTTATAATGTTGTATATTCTCTGAAAGACATTGCAGAGGATTTGTTATATACGCCGGAAGATATTTTGGGTGATGAAAAATCGGCAGATATCATTTTGGAAAATGGATTCTCCATGCTGTTGCAGACGCAGTCGGCGGAAGATGAAATAAGGAAGTTGGTAGATAACTGTCCGGATATTTTACAGATTGATATTAACGAGTGTACTGCGCAAGAGTTTGTTCAAGGTTTTGAAGTAAAAGGAGCAGAAACACCTATTAAGATTGATTTAGATTCAAGTGTTGAGGAGATTGAATCCAAATCCAAGGAAGAACAAGCTAAACAGGAAAAGAAAGAGGAATTAGAACCTGGTGATTATGTTGTTAAGGAAAAGACGCCGGGTCGTAAACAAACATTAGCAAAACATCAAAAGAAAGAGAAACAGAAAAAACAAAGTTTTATCAGTGTGAATATTGAAAAGATGGATACATTGATGGATTTGGTAGGTGAACTTGTGATTGCACAATCTGGAGTATTGCAAAATCCAGATTTGCAAGTGCCGGGACTGGATTTGACCAATTTCCAGAAAGCAGCAAGGCAAATGATGAAATTTTCATCGGATTTGCAGGACGTAATTATGTCTATGCGATTAATGCCATTGACGAATACATTCCAGAAAATGAATCGAATCGTGTTTGATGTTTCCAGAAAACTAGGTAAAGAGATTGAACTTGAGATAATTGGTGAAGATACAGAAGTGGACAAGAAGATTATTGAGAATATTTCAGATCCATTAATGCATTTGATTCGTAATTCGGTTGACCATGGAATTGAAATGCCGGAGGATCGAATTGCAGCAGGCAAATCACCAAAAGGTAAAATTACAATTGAAGCGCTGAATGAAGCCGGTAAAGTATTTATCATTGTAAAAGATAATGGAAAAGGTCTGGATAGTGACGCCATTTATCAGAAAGCAAAGATGAATGAATTGATACCGGACGGTAAGCATCGTTCTGATTTTACAGATAAGGAGTTGTACCAATACATTACCTATCCGGGATTTTCTACCAAAGAAAAGGTTACAGAATATTCCGGACGAGGTGTTGGAATGGATGTAGTGGTGAAGAATATTCAAAGTATTGGTGGTCGTTTGGAAATTGATAGTAAAAAGGGTGAAGGCTCGACCATGACTTTGAAGATTCCACTTACCCTTGCCATTATCGAAGGCATTGTGGTGAAACTTGGTGAGAGTACATTTGTAATTGAGACAAGTAATATTCAGGAATTTATGAAAGCCAAGGATTGTCAGCTTGTGAAAGAACCGAATGGTGAAGAATATGCGGTAGTCCGTGATGAGTATTATCCGGTTGTAAGGTTAGAGGATAAGTATCATTTGGAATTACAAGATACAGAGAAGAGTGTAGTAATTATTCTTGAACATGAAGGTCAAAGAATTGCTGTTTTTGCTGATAAATTAGTTGGTCAGCAGGAGATTGTTGTGAAACCGATACCGAATTATGTACCTAAGGTAGATGGATTATCCGGATGTACCCAGTTAGGTGATGGAAGTATTGCTTTGATTTTGGATGTTGCAGGATTGAAAAGTTAGAGAAGGGAGAGATGAGTGTGCAAGAAGAAATGATTCAGGAAGAAATGCAGGAAGAAGATGTTTTAAGTACGGAAAAAGGCAAATTTATGACATTCAAAAACTGCGGTGAATATTATGGAATCGAACTAAAATATGTAGTTGAAATCGTTGGTATTCAGAAAATTACAGCGATTCCGGAAGTTGAGGATTACATCAAAGGATTGATTAATTTGCGAGGCAAGATTATTCCTGTTATTGATGTGAGAGTACGATTCAAGCAGGAACCATTTGAGTATAATGACAGAACCTGTATCGTGATTATTAACGTGAATGATGTGGTTGTCGGTTTGATTGTGGAAACAATTGCAGAAGTTGTTGAGATTACAGATGATAATATTGTTCCTCCTCCAACGCTGAATCCAAAGAATGTGAAAAATCAGTACATATATGGCTTGGGTAAAGTGGGAGATTCGGTGAAAATGTTATTGGATCCAAACAAGCTAATTAAGGATGAAGAATTAAGCTTTTTAGAAGATGTGGTTAATCAAGCTGAAAGCAATGAAGAAGAAACAGCAGAGGAAAGTGAGGAATAGAATATGAAAAAAGTTAAAATTAAAGCAAGAATTATAATAAGCTTTGTGTCAATTGCAATTTGGGGTTTGCTTACGGCAGTAGTTTGTGGCGGTGCAATTATGGCGGTATCGGACGGAGCGAGTGACGATATGTTATCAATCGTTGCGAAATTGGTTGGATTGATGATGTTAATTATGATTGTCAGTTCAGTATTGTCTGCCAAGATGATAATTAATGGTATTGCGAATCCGGTAGCGGAGTTGACAAAAGCGGCAAATCAGTTGGCAAGCGGTGATGTAGAAGTTGAATTTTCTGAGCGTAAGGCAGAGGATGAAATTACAGATTTGATTAATTCATTTAAAGTAATGGCAAACAATATTAAAGGACAGGCAAAAGCAGCACATGAGTTATCTCAAGGTAATCTGGCAATTGAGGTTACTCCACATTCGGAAAAAGATATCTTAGGTTTAGCTTTAAGAGAAATTGTGGATGATTATAATATTTTATTAGCAGCCATGAAAGAGTCTACTACACAGGTAACTGCCGGTGCCGGACAAGTGGCAAGTGCCAGCCAGGCATTAGCACAGGGTTCTACTGAACAGGCGAGTGCAATTGAGCAGATTACAGCATCTATGAATGAAATTGCAGAAAAGACACGTGTCAATGCAACACAGGCTGGTGATGCAGATAAGCTTGCACAGAATGTGGCAAAAGAAGCAGAGGCAGGCAATGAAAAGATGAAAGAAATGGTTGCTGCCATGAAGGAAATTAATAAGTCTTCTGTAGAAATTTCTAAGATTATTAAGACGATAGACGATATTGCATTCCAGACTAATATTTTGGCGTTGAATGCAACGGTAGAAGCTGCAAGAGCAGGTGTACATGGTAAGGGTTTTGCAGTGGTTGCTGAAGAAGTTCGTAATTTAGCTGAAAAGAGTGCACAGGCTGCGAATGAAACAGGTGACATGATTAACAATTCTATTAGTAAGGTAAATAATGGTTCTGAGCTTGCATTAGAAACAGCAAGATCTTTAGAGGAAATTGTAAAGAATGTAGAAATGACAGCAGAGTTAATTGATAGTATTGCAATGGCAACCAATAACCAGGCTACTGCAGTGACAGAGATTAATCAGGGAATTGGTCAGGTATCTGTGGTTGTGCAGAATAACTCAGCAAGTAGTGAAGAATGTGCTGCAAGTAGTGAAGAGCTTGCAAATCAGGCAGAAGCATTGATTCAGATGTTAGGAAAATATCAATTAAAAGAAGCAGAAAGAGGAAATGTAGTATCTGCAACTCACAATAATAGTTATGTGAAGCGTTCTTCATCAGCAAAGAGAAATAATGAGTCAATTATCTCTTTGGAAGGGGACTTCGGCAAATACTAAGCTGAACATAATTCATATAAGTAAATGAAGAAGTGCCGAGAGCGAATGGAATTTCGCATCTCGGTACTTTTTTGCTATTGGAAGCAATCTTTAGTCTTTTTAACTTCGGTTTACAAAAGATGACTTTCAATGTAAAATATAGACAGTGTGCATAAGAGAATAATGAGAAAGTCAGGTAGTAATTTGAAGAATTTGTATATAGCAGAGAAACCGAGTGTGGCAAGAGAATTTGCAAAAGCTCTTAAGATTAGTGGAGGTAGCAAAGATGGTTATATTGAATCATCTGATTCGATTGTTACATGGTGTGTCGGCCATTTGGTGACAATGAGTTATCCGGAGGAATACGATGAGGCATTGAAAAAATGGACACTGGAGCCTTTACCATTTTTACCGGAGCAGTTCAAATACCAGGTGATTGATGAAGTTGCAAAACAGTTTGATATTGTAAAAGGTCTATTGAATCGTGAGGATGTAGGTTGTATTTATGTCTGTACTGACTCCGGACGAGAAGGAGAGTATATATATCGTTTGGTAGATCAGATGGCTGAAGTACCGGATACAAAAGCCAAAAAGCGAGTTTGGATTGATTCTCAGACGGAAGAAGAAATTATGCGTGGAATTAAAGAAGCAAAGGATTTACATGAGTACGATAATCTTTGTGCTTCAGCATATCTTCGTGCCAAAGAAGATTATCTGATGGGAATTAATTTTTCACGATTATTAACTTTGAAATACAGTTATACGATTAAGAATTATCTTGGGAAAGATAAATGTGTGGTGTCGGTAGGACGAGTTATGACTTGTGTTCTTGGGATGATTGTAAAGAGAGAGCGAGAGATTCGGCAGTTCGTAAAGACTCCATTTTATCGTGTCATTGGCAATGTGGCTTTGGCTGATGGAACCTTTGAGGCAGAATGGAAAGCAGTGGAAGGAACGAGATATTTTAATTCACCACTGTTATACAAGGAAAATGGTTTTAAGGAAGAAAAAGATGCCAAGAAGCTTATAGAAGAGATGACTGGAAATGGAGAAAGTCTTTCGGTAGCGGATACAGAAAAGATAGCGAATAAGGAAACAATAGGAACAGGCTATTCGCAAGATGGACATCCACTTGCTCTGATTGAAAAAGTGGAGAAGAAAAAAGAGAATAAGAATGCTCCATTGTTGTACAACCTAGCAGAACTTCAGAATGATTGCTCCAGATTGTTTAAGATTAGTCCGGATCAGACGTTGCAGATTGCACAAGAACTGTATGAAAAGAAACTGGTTACTTATCCAAGAACAGATGCCAGAGTATTATCGACAGCGGTAAGTAAAGAGATATATAAGAACATTTCCGGACTCAAAAATATACCTTCTATGAAGGCTTATGCAGAGCATATATTAGAGAGTGGAAGTTATAAAGGAATTGCCAAGACAAGATACGTTAACGATAAACAGATTACAGACCATTATGCGATTATTCCAACCGGTCAGGGATTAAATGCTTTTGGAAGCTTGCATGATACGGCGAAGAAAGTCTATGAGATTATTGTAAGACGTTTTCTTAGCATTTTCTATCCGCCGGCAATTTATCAGAAGTTGTCGTTGACGTTAGACCGTAATGGTGAAAAGTTGTTTGCAAACTTTAAGGTGTTGGTTGACGCTGGATATCTTCCGATTACAGTGAATTCTTTTGGTAAACAGAAGGATGAAGAAGACAAATATTCCAAGGAAATGGTCGACATCGCCATGAACTTGAAAAAAGGTATGCAGTTATCGGTTGAAGGATTTGAAATCAAAGAAGGGGAAACATCCCCGCCAAAGCGATATAGCTCAGGTACACTAATACTTGCCATGGAAAATGCCGGTCAGTTGATTGAGGATGAAGAATTGCGTGCCCAGATTAAGGGTAGTGGTATCGGAACTTCCGCAACTAGAGCAGAGATAATCAAAAAGCTTGTAAACAATAAGTATTTGGATTTGAACAAAAAGACCCAGATTATCACCCCGACGCTTATGGGAGAAATGATACATGATGTGGTTGCATTTTCAATCAAATCCCTATTGAATCCGGAGTTGACTGCCAGTTGGGAAAAAGGTCTTTCCTATGTAGCAGAGGGTACTATTACCGAGGATGAATATATGAAGAAGCTTGAGGACTTTATACAGAAACGTACGGATGCAGTTAAAGGATTGAATAATCAGTATCAGCTTCGCGCCTATTTTGACTATGCAGCTCAGTTTTACAAAAAGGAACCGGTTAAGAAGTCTGGGGGCAATAAGAAGGGTGCAAAAAAACAATCTTCAGATAATGTAGCGGAATAGGAGTTAAACTTACACAAGCCGGTGACAGTTTTTAAGAGTTTTGCAATTACCTATCTTTATTGAATGATGTAAGGAGGATATGATAAATGAGTGAACAGGTTACAATTAAAGAATTATATGATTTAAATGAGACAATGGCAAAATCATTATTAGAAGAGGCGACTTATCCATGGGAAGTACTTCCAAAGATTGGTGATTTTATTAAGGAATTGGGAAAAACACTTCCGAAGGATATTTATGAAGAAAGAGAAGATAATGTGTGGATTGCAAAATCTGCAAAGATATATCCTAATAATTATATTGCGGGTCCTTGTATTATAGGTGAGCGTACAGAGGTGCGTCCGGGTGCCTTTATCCGTGGTAATGCATTAGTTGGCAATGACTGTGTGGTTGGCAATTCCACTGAGCTTAAGAATGTAATCCTCTTTAATCATGTACAGGTGCCACATTACAATTATGTAGGAGATTCCGTGCTTGGATTTTATTCCCATATGGGCGCAGGGTCTATCACCTCTAATGTTAAGGCAGATAAGACATTGGTGCATGTAAAGGGCGAGGATTTTGAAATTGATACCGGGCTTAAGAAATTTGGTGCAATGCTCGGCGACCATGTGGAAATCGGCTGTAATTCAGTATTGAATCCGGGTTCTGTTATCTGTCAGGATTCTAATGTATATCCGGTAAGCATGGTGAGGGGAGTAGTTCCGGCACATTCCATTTATAAGGATAAGGGGACGATTGTTCCAAAGAAGGAATGAGATAAAAGAGGCTGGTTGATAATTTCCAGCCTCTTTTTGTGTTAACAATGAGCCAAGTGGATTCATGCTTGCATGAAAATCCATTTGGCGAATGTCCATCACTGAGCATGCTTTGCATGCGATGTGTGGTGTTAACTACATCGAGTAGGAGACAGCCTACTCGATTCCTGTCTTTATTCTGTTACAGTAGCTTGTTCCAGCGCATTTTTGATTGCCTGATTTAATATAATATAGGTATATTGATTATCTTTTGAATATGTAATATCGTCTACACTTTCCACAACAGTAATCTGCTCATTGATTTCATTTAATGCAGGTTCTAGAAGAGGATACATAGTGGTGACTGTTTCGTCCAGATTTTCAATAGTGACACCGCTTATAGTGTCTTTGTCTACACTAACAGAAACATTTAAAGTGTTTTCTCCCAGTGTTATAGTTGAGGAATATACGCCGGGATTGTATTTGCTGGTCGTTTCTGTTTTCTCGTTTTTTTCCTTTCCAAACATATTGATTAGAAGAATGATTAGTAAAATTCCGAGAACTAAAAAGATTCCGGTATAGATAATTTCTTTCGCTTTGATTACAACGATTTTTGTCTGTGTGCCCATAAAATTCCTCCTGATGATTGTTATTATAATATTATGAGATGAGAAAAAATTTTAGAACAAAATTTTCATTTGTGACATCGATTGTCCGTTTGGTGTGTTATACTGTAAAAAATGATTGAGACGAATAGGTGGATGAAGGAAGGGGTGACATTAAAGTATGGCAATACAATTTATATTAGGTGCCAGTGGCACCGGCAAGACCAATTATATATATAACGAGATGATTCAGGAATCTATGACAGAAGGTCATAGCCCGATTGTATTTTTGTTACCGGAACAGTCTAACATGGCTGCAGAACAGGATATGGTTTCTATGCATCCGATGGGTGGAACCATGGAGATTTCGATATTAAGTTTTACCCGTTTGGCGTTTAAGGTGTTTGATGAGTTGCATGTGCATACGAATGATATTTTAGATGATTATGGAAAAAGTATGCTGTTGATGAAACTATTGAAAGACAATGAAGATGAACTTACTTATTACAAGAATATGATAGGCAAGCAAGGTTTTGTAGATGAGGTGAAATCTCTGCTTTCAGAGTTTTACCAGTACCAGATTACAGAAGAGACGTTGGAGAATGCAATTGCAGGCTTGTCTCCGGAAAAGAGCTTGTACCATAAGTTGAATGATTTGAAGTTATTATTACATGTATTTGATGAAGCTATGCAGGATTCCTATATGGTGACAGAGCAGATTCTGTTACAGTTAAAGGAAGTGATAAGGGAATCAACACTATTGAAGAATGCACAGATTTATTTTGATGGATTTACCGGT
This sequence comes from Lachnospiraceae bacterium, assembly GCA_017395635.1. Classification (GTDB taxonomy): domain Bacteria; phylum Bacillota; class Clostridia; order Lachnospirales; family Lachnospiraceae; genus CAG-590. The sequence goes on from JAFQOE010000051.1 coordinate 17,806, forward strand.
TTCACACCGGCGCAATATGATGTGATTGAAGAGTTGATGAAGATGGGGTCGAATCTATACTTTTCAATTACTATGGATGAGGATATTTTTGGGAATAATGGGTATAGCGAACAAGGCTTGTTTGCACTGGAAAAACAGTCTGTTGATAGATTATGTCAACTTGCGGAGCGCAATCAGATTACAGTTTTGTCACATGTTGGAATGAAGGAGAATTTTCGTTTGAAAGAGAATGTGGAACTTCTTCATCTGGAGCGTCAGTTGTTTCGTTTTCCGGCTAGTATTTATGACAATGTGCCGGAGAACATTTTGTTGTTGAGTGCGAAGGATAGCAGACAGGAAGCACTGTTTATTGCAAAGACTATCAAGGAATATGTAATGAAGCAAGGTTATCACTACAAGGATTTTGCTATTGTGACAGGAGATTTGAGAGAGCAATCAGCAATCTGGAAGCAGACGATGGAAAGCTTGAATGTACCGTATTTCCTTGATTATAGCGAGATTTTGTCTCACAATCCGATTGTGGAATTGATAGGAATGGTAATGGAATTATTTCGGACTGATTTCACGTACGAAAGTGTATTTTCTTTGTTAAAGACAGGATTTTTTGACATCGAGATGAGTCGTATCTATGATTTGGAAAATTATGCGTTGAAATATGGTGTCAGAGGATATGGTTGGTGGAATAAGGCGTTTCGTGGCAATGTGAAAGGTTTGCATGACATCAATCAAACAAGACAGGAGTTTATGGATTCATTGGGAAAACTGGCAGAAGTTTTTTGCCAAAAAGCAGCAAAAGCCAAGGAATATTTATTGGCACTATATGGTTTTATATCTAACGGACGTATGGCTCAACATTTATTCGAAAAGAGTGTGTGGTTAGAGGAAAAGGGGAATTTGCGAGAAGCAAAAGCCTATATGCAGGCTTACGATAAGTTCATTTTGGTGTTGGATAAGACGATGGATATATTGGGAGAAGAAGAGATTACACGAGATGAGTTCATAGAAGTATTGTTAACCGGAATATCTGATGTGAAGCTGGGTGTGATACCATCTACATTGGACCAGGTTGTAATTGGCGACATAGAAAGAACGCGTCTTCATCACGTAAAGATGATATTTGTTGCCGGAGCTAATGAAGGGATTTTGCCAAAGAATACTTCCGGTAAGGGGATTCTTGCAGATAAGGACCGCAGACAGTTAAAGGATATGAATGTAGTGCTTGCGCCGGATAGTAAGGAAGAACTGTTTGTACAGCAATATTATCTGTATTTACAGATGGTTCAGCCGGAAGAACGTTTAGTGATTACTTATCGTCAATCTGACGAGAAGGGTGCAGAACTCCGTCCGTCTTATTTTGTTAAGCGAATACAACAGATTTTCCCAAAACTTGCTATTGGAAAAGCAGAGAGAGAAGTGTATGCTGTGTTGCCTTCTACGAAGACAGAATTGATTTCGGAGTTTGTCAGACAGTTAGCGAATGAGGATATGGAAGATTCTTCGGTTTACCACGCGATTTGCGACAAGAATTCTGCAGAAGTATCCGGAATTTTAGAAGGGTATTTCTATAATAATGAAGCAGGTGTGTTGGATAAGGCGATTGCAAGACAATTATATGGGGAACAGATGATTCACAGTGTATCTCGGTTAGAAACTTATTCTGGCTGTGCGTATAAATTCTTTCTTCAATATGGTTTGAAACTTGCAAAGAGAGAGGAATATGCAGTGGAATCTAGTAATATCGGAACGATATTGCATGCTGTGATGGAAGAGTTTTTTAAGAGTGTGCACAGTGGCGAAATATCCCTTGCGAATGTTACAAAAGAGCAATTAGAACAGGAAGCAGAGCGTCTGACTTTGCAAGCTGCAAAGAATGAGAATGAGACGATATTTGAAAGTAGTTTTCGCAACCGTCATCAATTAGAAGTGTTAATTCGCATTGCCAAGAGAAGTATATGGAACTTGTGTAATCATTTGGGTTATGGAGATATGGCACCGACTTACTTTGAGAAATATTTCTCGCCGGAGGATAAGCTTAATTATATTAACATGGCACTGTCAGAAGGAATGCATATGGAGATGAATGGTATTATAGACCGAGTGGATGCTAAAGTGACAGAGGATGTGGTCTATGTCAAGATAATCGATTACAAGTCAGGAGCCAAGGATATTGATTATGTGAAGATGTATGAAGGCAAACAGCTTCAATTAACGGTTTACATGAGCGTTATGTTAGAGTTATTGAAACGCGAATATCCGGATAAGAAGATTGTCCCAACCGGAATGTATTATTATCATATATATGATCCGATTATTGAGGAAATTGATGAAGACAAGCTGGAACAAAAACGTATAGAAAGTAACCGTCTTTCCGGATTGGTGAATAATGATGAGACAAGCCTTCAGTTAATGGATGGGAAAAGCGGTTTAGTGACTCCGGTAAAATATAAGAAGGATGGTGACTTGGATTCAAGGAATAATGCCTTAGTTACTACAGAAGAATTGGAGCAGATATCTCATTTTGTCCGTGAGAAAATGATAGATATCGGTGAGGAGATTGTGAGTGGAAAGATATCCATGAATCCGGAAAAAGGGGAACATAATTCACCGTGTAACTTCTGTGATTATAAGAGTGTCTGTCGTTTTGAAGCGGGACTTGGCGGTAATGCATATCGTGTTGGTTCGCAGATGGACAAGAAGGAAGCGAAGGAATCCGTATTGAAATTCAGAGAAGAGACGGACGAAGACGGAGAAAAGAATAATGCCGAAAGAGATAGCGATAACAAGAATCCGGCAACAGAAAAGACAAGAGAAAGGGAGGTAACAATGCATGAAATGGACAACTGATCAGCAAAAAGTTATAGATTCCAGAAATTGTAATCTCCTGGTATCTGCGGCGGCCGGTTCCGGTAAGACGGCGGTTTTGGTAGAACGTATAATTCAGATGATTTCGGATAAAGAGAACCCAATGGATATTGATGAATTACTGGTAGTGACATTTACAAAGGCGGCAGCGGTACAGATGCGTGATAAGATTGCGATGGCAATTGAAAAGATGCTGGATAATGATTCATCCAATGAACATTATGTCAGACAGTTGAATTATATTAATAAAGCCAATATTTTAACCATAGATAGTTTTTGCTATCAAGTCGTTAAGGAACATTTTCATGTTCTTGGAATTGACCCGGGAATTCGTGTGGGAGAAGCTGGTGAATTGGGACTACTTAGGGAATCTGTTTTAGAGAGAGTGATAGAATCCTTTTATGAGAATAATTCGGATTTTACTAACTTTTCGGATGCATTTTCATCAGATAAGAATGATGAAGTGATTGAGAGATATATACTGAAGGTATCTGACATTTGTTCCAGCTATCCAAGACCTTCTGAATGGATTCGGAGAGCAAAAGACAATTTGCATGTAGAGTCAGAAGAACAGTTTGTTGCACTGCCTTTTGTTGTTTGTTATTTTGAGGAAATCAGGGGAACAGCGAAAGGAATTAAAGATAAGGTCTTAAGTGCTTTGGATAAGGTTAGAGATGTCGATGGTCCGCTATATATGGAAAAGGCGTTATTGTCGGATGTTATGATGGTAGATGATATGATTGCAGCTAAGACCTATTCCCAGTTCCGTGATATTGCAGAGTGTAAGTTTGCTAATATCGGACGTGGTAAAAAGGGTGAATATGATGAAGATATAGCGGATGCAGTCAAGAAGATAAGAGAGGAGTATAAAAAGCAGATTAATACGTTATTGTCGGTGTTTTTGTTGCCTTTTGAACAGGTCTTAGAGCAATTTCAGAAACAGGAATCCATGTTAGGAGTACTACTGGATATTACCGAAAGTTTTCGGACGGAATTTTTAAAAGCAAAGCTTGAAAAGGGAATTTTGGAATTCAGTGATGTGGAACATTTTGCATTGCAGATTCTTTGTAAGGAATATGATGAGAATGGAGAGCCTGTACCAAGCGATATTGGTAAGGAAATGGCAGAGGATTTCAAGGAAATTCTGATTGATGAGTATCAGGATAGTAACTTCTTGCAAGAAGCTATCTTGAAATGTGTATCCACTTTGCACAAAGGTGAATATAACATTTTTATGGTAGGTGATGTGAAACAGAGCATATATAGTTTTCGTATGGCGAGACCTGACCTTTTCATGGAGAAATATCATACTTATGATACAGCAGATAGTGCAGATTGTCGTAAGCTGTTACTTAAGAATAATTTTCGTAGTCGTTCTAATGTGTTAGAAACCATCAATTATATGTTTTATCAGATTATGGGAGAAGATTTAGGTGGTATTGAATATACCAGTGAGGAGGCATTGGTTCCGGGAAGAGAATTTCCGGAGGTTAACAATGACAGTGTAGAATTGTTGCTCGGTGAGAGTAAGGATTTTGAATTTCTTAAAGTTACTGATGAAGAAATGACACCGGAAAAGGATGAGAATCTGGACGAGAACTTGGAGGATATTGGTAAGAAGGAACTAGAAGCAACTATTGTGGCTAGAAGAATCCTCTCTTTGCTTGGAAGAGATGGAAGTGCACCACATCAGGTAGTGGATGATGTTACTGATGAATTGCGCGATGTCCGTTTGAGCGATATGGTGATTTTATTCCGTGCACCGTCAAGTTTTCAGCAAATCTTTTCAGAAGTACTGATGAGTTACAATATTCCGGTTAAGGTACAGAATGAAAGCGGATACTTTGATACAACAGAGATTCAGCTTGTGTTGAGCTTGCTCCGCGTATTGGATAATCCTCATAATGATGTGGAAGTGGCAGCGGTACTTAGAAGCTATTTTACAGGATTTAATAGTGATGAGCTGGCGGTTTTGGCATTAATAAAGCGTAGTTTGAATGGACATTTAGGTAAGAAAATGTACATTTTTCAGGTGGTGAAATTGCTGGCGAAATATGTGCAGGGGAAAGCGAATCTAGCGTCAGAATTGAATGATTGTGAAGTGACAGAACAGGGTGAGCAGGCGGATGTAAAATTTAAAAGTAATACTGAGATGCATGTAGTGCAGAAAAACAAGCATGAGGGACAAGGTAACGAGAAAGAAATAACCTGTATAGAGATATTGCGTCGGATTATCGAAGAAGAACTTGTCGAATGCAAAAATCAGATTATAGATAATATCTGTAAGAAGTGTGCAAGTTTTGTATCTTTGATGGATGATTTGCAAGAGCAGAAGTCTTACAAAACAGTGAGTCAAATACTGACGGCAATCTATTACGAAAAAGGATATTATTATTATGTGGAAGCAATGCCGGAAGGTATACAGCGAATTCGCAATCTGGATTTGTTTTACGAGGAGTGCAGAAGATTTGAAAATGGTGGTTTTCGAACACTATTTGATTTTATTCTGTTTATTGACAAGCTACAGAAGAAATCTATTTCACTAGGTGGAGACCCTGCACCGGAAAGCAGTGAAGATGTTGTTCGAATTATGAGTATTCACAAGAGTAAGGGTTTGGAATTTCCTGTGGTATTCCTATCGGGAATCGGAAAGAATTTTAACTTGATGGACACTAAGACTCCGTTGATTATCCATTCGGATTATTATGTGGGTGCGAAATATGTGGATACAGATAAGCGATGTGGGAACGATACTTTTTCTAGAAAGGCATTTGCTTCTTTGATGGTAACAGAAAGCATTACGGAGGAGCTTCGTATTTTGTATGTAGCCCTTACAAGAGCGAAAGAAAAGTTGATTATGACCGGTGTTACACCGGATATGACGAAATTAATTCGGAAGTATGAAATGGTTGCAACAAGAAAAGAACAGAAGTTGTCTTATGCAGTAATACATACTGCTAAGAATTATCTTGACATGATTGTGATGTCGTTTATTCGAAATGAGGAGTTTCATTCGGCAATGGAGAATGTTCGTAAGCGTTTGGATGATAAGACGGACAATATTCTTTCTGCGGAATATGATTTGAAGTTTTCAATTAATGCACCAGAGATTCGTTTGCATACGGAAATATATGATTTTCGTAATCTGGTAGTGCAGCATGTGCAATCCAATTTGGAAAAACAGGTGAATCGTGGTGGGAGATTAGAGGAATTTTATAATGCACCAGCTAAGGATTTGGATGAATTGAGAGAACGTCTGACATGGCAATATACAGATGAGATATTCACATTACAGAAGTCCAAGATGTCAGTCACGGAGATTAAGAGACTATACGAGACGGATTATGAGCCATCGGACGTAGTGGAACATCCGTCGGTACGAAGAGAAGAGTATGTAGCACCGGTGCCACGGTTTGTAGCAGGTGAACAGCCAATGGATGCTGCAGCAAAGGGTACCTGGGTGCATAAGATGATGGAAATGTTATCCAATGTAGAGGTTACAACCATGGAACAGGTGCAGAGTGCATTGGAAGATATGTGGCAGACTAATCGTTTACCGGAAGAAACGCGAACATTTATTACAGCAAATAAGGTGTACGCATTTGTAGCATCTAATCTTGGGAAACGAATGCATGAAGCTGCAAAAAAGGGTAATCTCTATAAGGAAAAACAGTTCGTTGTGGGTGTTTCGGCTAAGCGGTTGATGGAGAGAAATTTACAGAAAGCAGAAGAGAATACTACAACAACAGAGAGTACCACAACAACAGAAATGCCAATGAATGAACAACAACAGCTATCAGAACAACTATCAGATAATAATACGCCGATTGTCGTACAGGGTATTATTGATGCATATTTCCGGGAAGGTGATGATTTGATCTTGGTAGATTACAAAACCGATAAGGTGAAACCAGGGCAGGAAAATATGCTTGTAGAGCGATATCGGACACAGTTGTTATATTACAAGGACACGTTGGAGCAGTTGACAGGGTTGAAGGTGACAGAAATGTATATTTATTCCTATGCGTTGGATAAAGAGATTCGGGTGTGATTTATAGAAAAATCGTAACTATGAAGTTACTGAATAGTTACGAAAAATCTTTGGATGAATGAGGTTACGTATATGCAAAAAATATTAATCGTAGAAGATGATGAAAAACTAAGACAAGAATTACAGACGTTTTTAGTTCGTAATGGTTATGATGCAGTGGGAATTGAGCAGTTTGATGATACATTACGGGATATATTGCGGGTAGGAGCAGATTTGATTCTATTAGATATCAATCTCCCAAATGCAGATGGGGAATATCTGTTGAAAGAGTTGCGAAAAGAATCGGATGTGCCGGTGATTATGATTACCAGCCGAGATAATGAGATGGATGAATTGTTATCCATGCACTATGGGGCAGACCATTATGTGACTAAACCATTTAATACACAGATTCTGCTTGCGAAAATCATGGCAATTCTCAAGAGAACAAGCAATGCAATGTCACAGGAGAAAATTAATTGTGGTCAATTTGTGTTGGACATTTCCAAAAGTCGTATTGAGAAAAGTGAGAAATGGGTGGAATTGACAGGCAATGAATTAAAGATTATGAAATGCCTAGTGAAGAACAAAGGAAATATTGTTTCAAGGGATGATATCATGAATGATTTGTGGGATAGTGATTCCTTTATTGATGATAATACATTAACTGTTAATATGACTAGAATTCGCAAGAAATTGGAAGAGCTTGATTTGCAGGATGTGATTGCGACAAAGCGAGGACAGGGATACATTTTATATGTCTGATGTTTGCGATTTGCTATGAGGATATTTAATTGATGTGTAACAAGGTAAATATCTGGTGATGAAATGATGGAGTATGAATTTTGTGAGGAGAAAAAATATGCACTTTATAGACTATCTAAGAGAACGTTGGAAAATAATTCTATTATTGTTATTTGTAATTGTATCGATTGAGATATTTTTACTCATCTATCCGGTTCATGCAATTATTCGCATTTATGTTGCATTTATTATATTGGCGGTATATGTGATTGGGATATTTTGGGAGTACCGTTCAAAAAAGGCATTCTATGATGATGTGCAAGGAACATTGGAACAATTAGAAGAGAAATATATGATAGTAGAAATGTTGCCGCAAACTCGTTTTGTTGAAGAGGAAATGTTGAAAGAAGTTTTGCGGGAATCTAACAAAGCAATGATTGAGAAAGTCAATACATATAAGCAAAGTTTGACAGAATATAAGGATTACATTGAGCTTTGGATTCATGAAATTAAGCTTCCGATTGCGACTGCGAAAATGATTATCGAAAACAATCCAAGCGTGGTTACAAGAAGTATGGAAGAAGAGATTGGTGAGATAGAAGGATATACGGAACAGGCGCTATATTATGCCAGAAGTAACCATGCAAATAAGGATTATTGCGTAGCGGAATATAATTTGAAAGACATTGTTAACGAAGTTGTCAAAGGTAATAAACGGACTCTTATTAGCCAGAGGATTAAGATTGTAATAGAGGATATCGAAAAGAACATCTACACTGATTCAAAGTGGTGTCATTTCATCCTGAATCAGATTGTTGCCAACTGTATTAAGTACAAGAAGGATACAGATGCAGAAATCTGTTTCTTTGCGGAAGAAGAAAAAGACAAAGTAATATTGCATATAAAGGATAACGGAATCGGGATTAAGGGTGGAGAAGTCGGACGTGTGTTTGAAAAGGGCTTTACCGGAACCAATGGTCGAAGAGGGAAGAAATCTACAGGAATAGGATTGTATCTTTGTAAAAAGCTGTGCGATAAGTTGGGACTTGGAATTGAACTGGATTCAGAGGAGAATGTTGGAACGGAAATTAGAATGATTTTTCCGAAGAATAGCTTTTCGTTGTTGAAATAGTGAAAGAATGTCACTTGCGACATTCTTTCTTAAATTAGTAACCTTACAAAACTGTAAGGTTATTGTAAGTTACATCAATGGAATAGAAGTATGATTGGTATTATGATACAGACATGCAAGAAAGCATCTGAATCATAAGGAGGAATAAGGAAAACATGAAACAGGTATTAGAGGTAAAACAGATTGAAAAATATTACGGTAACAAATCCAATCTGACAAAGGCGATTGACAACATTAGCTTTGATGTGAGCGAAGGAGAGTTTGTTGGAATTATGGGAGCCAGTGGAAGTGGTAAGACAACATTTTTGAACTGTGTTTCTACAATTGACAGAGTGACAGCAGGACACATCTTAGTAAACGGAGAGGATATTACAAAGTTAAAGGGAAATCGTTTGAACAAATTCCGAAGAGAAGAGCTTGGATTCATTTTTCAGGATTTCAATTTACTGGATACTTTGACAGCTTATGAGAATATTGCATTGGCACTTACCATTCAGAAGGTCAATTCGCAGGAGATAGATAAAAGAGTAAAAGAAATTGCTTCCAAATTCGACATCACTGAAACTATGAACAAATATCCGTATCAGGTGTCCGGTGGACAAAAACAGCGTATCGCTGCGGCAAGAGCAATTATTACGAATCCGAAACTCATTTTGGCGGACGAGCCAACCGGCGCTTTGGATTCTAAAGCAGCGAGACAATTGTTGGAAAGCATGGAGAGATTGAATAAGGAAATGAATGCAACCATTTTGATGGTGACGCATGATGCATTTACTGCCAGTTATGCAGATCGTATTTTATTCATGAAGGATGGAGCGATATTCAATGAATTGGTAAAAGGAAATGATACCAGAAAAGAGTTCTTTGCGAAAATCATAGATGTTGTTACACTTCTTGGAGGTGAGTTAAATGATGTTATTTAAGTTATCTGTCAAGAATATCAGCAAAAGTATGAAAGATTATACCATTTACTTTTTGACCTTGATTATGGGTGTTGCAATTTTCTATATGTTCAATTCGTTAGATAGTCAGGAAGCGATGCTGGAGGTCAGCAGTTCCACCAAAGAGATTGTGAAAATGATGGTAGATATGATTGGTATGGTGTCTGTACTTGTTGCGATTATATTGGGTTTTCTGATTGTGTATGCCAATAACTTTTTAATTAAGAGAAGAAAAAAAGAATTTGGTCTGTATATGACATTGGGAATGGGAAAATGGCAGGTGTCACGAATTCTATTAGGGGAAACGCTTATTATCGGCTTGATGTCTTTGGTAGTAGGATTACTGGTTGGAGTGTTTGGTTCCCAGTTGATGTCAGTATTAGTGGCAAAGATGTTTCAGGCAGATATGAGTGTATATCAATTTGTGTTTTCTAAGGCAGCATGTTTAAAGACTTGTATTTATTTTGGAGTGATGTATCTGGCGGTTATGGCGTTTAATGTATTTACCGTTTCGAAATACAAATTGATTGATTTGTTAACTGCGGTTAAAAAAGGCGAAAAGGTAAAAATGAAGAATCCTGTGGTTTGTGTAATTGTGTTTTTGATTGCAGTTGGGATGCTTGTCTGGGCATACTATAAAGTAACTGCTGGATATGCCACTATATCTAATAGAAATGAGTTGTTTGTGACAATTTTTGCAGGAATTATTTCAACATTTTTAATCTTTTGGTCTATTTCAGGATTTGTTTTGAAACTGGTACAGACAAGAAAAAATGTGTATTTGAATGGAACCAACTTATTTGTTTTGAGACAGATACACAATAAGATTAACACAACAGTAGTAAGTATGACCATTATTTGTCTGTTACTGTTTATGACAATCTCTATCTTATCTGCATCGTTATCGTTGAATAACATGTTGAAAAAGGATATGGAGGAAATGACGCCGGTAGACATTAACTTATATAAAGAGGCGAATCTGTCGGAGAAAGAATTCAGCGATGCCGCAATTCAGGATTCGAAGTTACCAATCAGTGTGACTTTAGAACAAAACGGGTTAGATATGGATGTATTGAAGGATGTCGTAGAGGTCACAACGTACGCTACAGAGGAACTGACGTGGAAGGAAAGCTTAGGAGTTGTCTATGAGGAGGCAAAGCAACAGGTACCATTTATTGAGTACCAGTCGACGGAGGATATTATCAAATTATCGGATTATAATAAGATTGCAAGATTATATGGAATCAAAGAGTATGAGTTAAATGAGGATGAATATATCGTATTATGTGATTATGATAACATGGTACAGCTTCGTAATCTGGCACTTCAATATGCAACTACGATTACAGTTGCAGGCAAAGAATATCATACGAAGTATGATGAATGTCAGCCGGGATATATCATGATGTCGAACAGTCATACCAATGCCGGTATTGTTGTGGTTCCGGATAGCTGTAATCTGACGGAAGATATGCAGACAATGCACTTTTTGATTGGAAATTATAATACTGACAAGGATAGGGACGAGAAAGAGGTAGAAGCACTGTTTAATGATTATTTTACGAATGAGAAATCGCTTCTCTATCAGAATTTGGAAGAACGAGGAATTTTATTGCATAATATGACAAAAATTGATTTGATTGAATCCGGCAACGGAATGGGTAATCTTCTTACATTTATTGCCATGTATCTTGGAGTGATTTTCCTAATTGCAAGTTCTGCAATCCTTGCATTAAAGGAATTGACCGAGAATTCAGATAATCAGCAAAGATATCTAGTGCTTCGGAAAATTGGCGTGGATGAAAAGATGATTAACCAGACATTGTTTCGTCAAATCGGAATCTTCTTCTTGGCACCGTTAGTACTTGCAATCATCCATTCTGTGTTTGGAATTCAGTTTGCATTGAAAATGATGGCAATGCGGGTAGAAATATCCGAAATGTTACCTTCTGTGATTGCAACAGCTGCATTTCTGGTAGCGGTATATGGAGGGTATTTCCTTGCAACTTATGTCGGAAGTAAGAATATTATGAAAGAAGGATGAGAAGATAACTGTATTACAGAAGTTGCGTAGTAACGAAGGAAACTCGTGATAACAGTGATTAATGAAATTATTATTGAATGATTAAGCAGCAGTCTGCGATAATGAGACTGCTGCTTAGTTGTTAGAATACGATTTTTTTGCTTGGATGTCTATTTTTTTCCTGCTCGTTCTATTACTTTGCGATACGGTGCAATCATGCCTTCGTTCATTTTGTTACCCATTTTTGATTTGACCTTAGGTGAGGAAATCAAAGCACCGATAAGGTACATTTTAAGTACAGTTCCAATCTCTTTCTGTGGGAAATCATATTGTCCATGCTCTTTGTAAAATTGGTGGTCAGCTTTCATCATACCCCGCATCTGATATATCAGATCACGGAAGATTTTCATACCGCCAATGCCATAGAAATTTTGTGGCTGCAGGTTTTTGTTTTGCAGGGCATATACTACGGACGCAGCAAGTTTATCGATATCCTTATCCGGGTCAAATTCATCGGTTGCAACGCCGGCTAGAATATTGCCACCAACTTGGGCACGTGCGTCAATGATAGTGCGGAGATTCTCTTCTTCGGATAGATTACCGCTAACTAGATAACCAACCGGCATTCCCATGGTAACGGTGCGGTGTCCGTTGCAAAACTGTCGGTCATCATACATTTTGAATCGGGAACCCATGGAGTGATCTTTGATAGTAAAAGCATAAACGATAGTTTGTGCAGTTTGAATCTTATCGCGCAAGAAACTGTCAAATCCATCTTTGTAAATGCATACACCATCTGTAGCACAGTTGAAGCAACCAAGACACCCACCGATAAAAGGATATTCGCTGATGTTAACAATTCTGCTTTTCAGTGGTAGTTTTGCCTGAAAACGGGCAATCATATCGTTTAATGAGGTATCTGTCGGAGTGCAATCGGTAACGATTACAACTTCATCATTACAATCCAGCTGTTTTGCAGATTGTGTAGGAATGGACACTGGTTTGTTTGCTGGAATAATCGTTTTGCTGTAACTTGTTTCATAATAATCATTTTTTACACACCAGCAGAAATGGCGCCAGAAATTGCGAGCTTCTTTTTGTCCTTGTTCAGTAGTCAAATCTTCCATATCAGCAGATAAACCATGAACGAATTTCATATGCATATCCTGACAATTGTCCTGAATATAGCGGTGTGCAGTTACATCATAGAAATGTTTCGATGTTGTAATCTGTGTGACAAATTTGCCCTCCACAGGTACGTTGTGTTCCTTCATCAACTCAATGAATCGATGGAGCTGACAAGGAGCAATGAAAGTATATACCGGATAGGCAAAGAGAAGTACATCGGCATTTTTGATGGCTTCCATTGCAGGGGTGAAATCACTTTCTAATGCCTTGATACGCTGTCCTACATTAAGAATGGTAAATGTCTTTTGTGGGTTGATTTTTTCAAGATAAAGAACGGTTTGTAACGTAATGCTGTAGTCGCCTTTTGGACTACCATTAAGAACTAAAACATTCATGGCATACCTCCTCGATTTTTATTACTATGATTTTAACATCTACAGCAGTTAAATACAAACTAAGAAGTACATATTTGTGTCGTTTGGGAGCTTGATAGTGCAATATTAAGGTGTAATATTCTTGCAATTTTGTTTATCAGATAATATACTGTTTTAGGAAATCTTAAGCGAATATATTATTTTATTTATCCAAAATATAAAAAGATAAAATGAGAAAGACAAGAATTGTGAAAGGAGAACCACAATGTCAGGAAGAGAAGAACAGGAATTAGATGGAGTAACATTATTAGGCAATCAGGGAACAAAATATCCTCAGGATTATGCACCGGAGATTTTAGAAACATTTTTGAATAAACATCCGGATAACGACTATTTTGTAAAGTTTAATTGTCCGGAATTTACATCACTTTGTCCGATAACCGGACAGCCGGATTTTGCAACCATTTATATTTCGTATGTACCAGGGGAGATAATGGTAGAATCCAAGTCGTTAAAACTTTATTTGTTCAGTTTCCGTAATCATGGTGATTTTCATGAGGATTGTGTGAATATTATCATGAAGGATTTAATTAAGTTAATGGAGCCAAAGTATATTGAAGTATGGGGCAAATTTACTCCACGTGGAGGCATCTCGATTGATCCGTATTGCAATTATGGTAAGCCTGGAACAAAGTGGGAAGAGGTTGCGTGGAATCGTCTTACTAATCATGATTTGTACCCTGAGAAAGTAGATAATCGGTAATTTGACTGGGGTTAAATTTGGAAAACGTGAGCAAAGCTCATCAGCATAGCTGATTTTCATGGATTCGCGAATCGTAACTATGAAGGTACTGGATAGTTACAGATACTGAATAATTACGTTTAAAGATAATAAATGTTATAGGATTTTTAGGAAGAGAGCGGTAGGATTATGACATATCAGGAATGTGTGGATTATATTTTGTCAGTGCCATTATTTGCTGCAAAACTTGGAACTGATACCCTGAATCAAATATTGGATATCATGGAGCATCCGGAAAAAAGTTACGCGGTGGTTCATGTGGCGGGGACGAATGGAAAAGGTTCTACCTGCTCTTTTTTGGCGTCCATTTTAAAGCAAGCAGAGAAGAAAGTCGGTGTGTTTACTTCTCCGCATTTGATAAAGATAAATGAACGATTGAGCATTAATGGACAGGTTATATCGGATGAAGAGTTTGTAATACTCTTTACGGAGACTATGGGTTATATAGAGATAGCAAAGAAACAAGGAATTCCACATCCCTCTTTTTTTGAGTTGATGTTTTTGATGGGTGCATTATATTTTAAAAAGCAACAGGTGGATTATGCCATTTTCGAAACAGGAATGGGCGGTAGATTGGATGCGACCAATGTTTTGGAACCAATTCTTACAATTATAACCTCTGTAGGTTTGGATCATACGCAGTTTTTAGGCGACACAATTGAGAAAATTGCAGCAGAAAAAGCAGGCATTATTAAAAAAGGGGTACCGGTTGTTTTTTTTGATCGGAAAGATGAAGCAACCCCTATAATTTGCCATTATTGTAAAAAAAATGATGCGCATCTACACATTGTCGAAAAAAAACAGTATAATTTATTGGAAATTACAGAAAAAACCATTGATTTTTCGTTTGATAGTGTTTATTATATGTATGGTAGTTTGAAAATTAGAAAAACTGCACTTTACCAGATAGAGAATGCAGTCTTAGCTGTGAAGGCGTATGAACTGCTTTTGATGAATGAGAATAGATTTTATGATTTGAGCGCATTAGAAGAACAGAGTTCGAATCATATTTTGACTGATACAGATATAGATGATATCCAGGCAGGTTTGATGAATATGCTCTGGAGAGGTAGGATGGAATGTGTTTCAAAGAATGTGTATATAGATGGAGCACATAATGAGGAAGCAATTGATGCATTTTGTCGTACGATTGAGGTGCTGTTCCCGAATGAACAGAAGATTTTATTGTTTGCTGTTTCCAGGGATAAAGACTATGGAAACATGATTAAGAAACTTTGTGAGATAGACTTTCATGAGGTTATTGTTGTACGTTATGATGATAGTCGTTCTGCGGAAGTTTCGATGGTTGCAGAAACATTTAGACATTTTTCGGGTAGTAAGATTACCACCTTTGATGATATAAGAGAGGGCTTTTTGTATGGAAAAAGCCATGTTTGTGATTCTGTTTTGTTTTGTGTTGGCTCTTTATATCTGGCGGGTAACTTGCTCAGTTTAGGAGTATAGATATGATTAATTTTGATGAAGAGGTTAGAAAGTTTCAGCCTTCACTTGAGGTGTCTCAAGTTGAGGATGCTATATATAAGAATGATGTAAAAGATATTACAGATGTGTTAGCGGAGATGCTATTGCAGCTTAATGGTAATCAGAATAAGTAGGCGGTGGAGAATATGGAGTGTTTGAATTGTGGAGCACCTGTATTAGACAATGGACACTGCAGTGCTTGTGGAATGAACTATGAGCTGTTGGCAAAGGCCTATAATACATCTAATTTTTATTACAATTTAGGCTTGGACAGAGCTAGTGTCAGAGATCTTACCGGTGCAATTGATGCATTGAATTTGGCGTTAAAGTATAATAAACAGAATATTAACGCGAGAAATTTATTGGGTCTTGTTCATTATGAAATGGGTGAGACGGTTTTGGGTTTGACTCAATGGGTAATAAGTAGCAATTATTTGCCTGAGGGAAATATTGCGACTCGTTATATTCAAGAAGTGCAGTCGGATCCGGCTAAGCTAGATGAGGCGAATCAGCTTGCAAAACAATTTAATCAATCGTTATTGTATGCAAAACAAGGCACGAAAGATCTTGCTTTCTTACAATTGAAACGTATTTTATCGGCATATCCTCATTTTGTAAAGGGATATTTGTTGTTAGCATTATTATACATGGATAATGGTAATTATGATAAGGCAAAGAAAGCATTGAAGCGAGTGCTTCGCATTGACAAGAATAATACGTTGGCAGTTAAATATCTAAAGGAGATGGGGATTACACCTAAGGATATTATTAGTTTGAAAGAGAGTAGTACTCGAATCGATGTGGATTCAGGCTATGTTGATGAAGACCAGTTTAAGTCTGATTTAGAGTCTTTTGTGGAAAAGAGTTTGGCAGATATTGATAATCCGGAGAGTTCTGTAACTCCTTATAAAGAGATTAATCATAACAAATTTAATTTGTTATATGTTTCGGTTGGCTTGATTTTAGGAATATTTGTCTGTTTACTGTTGGTGTTACCGACGAAACTGAATTCTGCTAATAAAACAAACAGAGAGCTCCAGTTGACTCATAGTGAGGAGATTTCGAAGAAGAATGTATCTATTTCGAATCTTGAAAAGCAGATTGAAGATTTGGAAAAACAGATTGCTGCAGCAGAAAAGGAAAAGAACGAAGAAGAAGATAAGAAAAAAGAAGCAGATAGTGCCTTTGACGTAATCAAGAAAACGATAGCGGGATTAACCTATGAGAATTTGTGCGTCGAAGCAGGTAGTGCAGTGAACGAAAGAAGGTATACAGATGCAATTGACATTTGTAATGCTGCATTACAGATTAAGCAGGGTGAGATGGCATATTACTATCTTGGCAAGGCATACATAGGCAATCAAGATGAAGAAAAGGCGAAATCTGCGTTTGTTAGTCTTAGAGATAACTATCCTGAAAGTACTTATATGGAGGAGATTATGGAGTATCTTTCGGAGTAGATAAATTTAACCACAGATAAAATAATAATGTACGAAAGAAGAGACGATTACCATTGAATGAGGTATATCGTCTTCTTTGTTTTGCAAAAAATATGTAACGCTTTAGAAGCAAGGATTTTCCAGCGAGGCTTTGAATGGTTACAAAATATGAAAGAAGGATGTGAGATTATGCAGGAGAAAGATTTTTATGAAGTAAAGGGAGAAACCTTGATTCTACATTTGCCGGAAGAATTGGATCATCACACGGTGGAAAGGGTTAGAGAGCAAACGGATCAATTGTTTCTGGCTAAACGAATTCGTGATGTAGTATTTGATTATGAGAATACCCATTTTATGGATAGTTCGGGTATAGGTCTGGTGATGGGACGATATAGGGAGGTGCGATATCTAAAAGGTGATATTTACATTACTTGTGTCAATGGTAAAGTATCAAGGATTTTAGAAATATCGGGGTTATATCGTGTGGCTAAAACTGCGGATGCAGTAGAAGATGCACTAGATTTAATTGGAATGAAATATGAAAACTGACCATTCCCTAAAATTGGCTATGGTTAATGTTGGTGATTGGTTGATAAAGAAAAATAACAGAAAAGGGGAGCTGGTATGGAATATTTTAATGATCAGATGATGGTGGAATTTGATAGTGTATCAAAGAATGAGAGTTTTGCCAGAATAGTGGTAGCTGCATTTGTTACGCGACTGGATCCGACATTAGAGGAAATTGCGGATATTAAGACTGCGGTATCAGAAGCTGTAACCAATTCTATTATTCATGGATATGAGAACAAACAAGGTAAAATTCGGATTGAAACAGTTATTGTAGAAGATACCGTTACAATTATAATACAAGACTTCGGTATTGGAATTGAAAACATTAAACGTGCTATGGAACCGATGTATACCACGAAACCGGACTTGGAACGTTCAGGAATGGGTTTTGCGTTTATGGAAGCATTTATGGATGAACTATTTGTAGAATCCGAGGTTGGAAAGGGAACAAAGATTACAATGCGAAAGGTGATTGGCGAGAACAGCAAAATAGAATAATAGGAGGCGTCATGGACAATACTTTAGAACTATTAAAGTTTGCAAAAGAAGGTGACCAGGACGCAAAAGAGCAATTAGTAACCAATAACCTGGGTTTGGTATGGGCAGTTGCGAGAAGATTTATAGGAAGAGGTCATGATTTAGAGGATTTGTATCAGATAGGGTGTATTGGTCTGATGAAATGTATTGATAAATTTGACTTGTCCTATGATGTTAAGTTTTCCACCTATGCAGTACCGATGATTAGTGGAGAGATAAAGCGATTTCTTAGGGATGATGGAATTGTAAAGGTGAGTCGTACTTTAAAAGAAACTGCTTATAAAGTGAAAAAACTGCGGGAAGAAATTGTCAATCAAACCGGAATAGAGCCTAAATTAGAGGAAATTTCGCAGCTACTAGAGATTGATGTGGAAGAAATAGTGGCTTCATTAGAGGCAAATGTAGAAGTAGAGTCTATTCATAAAACAATATATGAAAATGATGGAAATTCTATATATTTGATTGATAAGTTGGCTGCAGAAGATGATGAAAAGGATTCGGTTATTAATAATTTATTGATTGAAGATTTGATGAAGAGTCTAAATGAACTAGAACAACAGATTATTCGATTGAGATACTTTGAAAATAAAACACAGACAGAGATTGCTAAAGTCATTGGAGTATCTCAAGTACAAATCAGTCGTATGGAGAAGAAAATTTTGATTAAGATGCGACAGCAATTATAAACAATAAAATGATTTTCATGAATCTGCGAATTGTAACTATGAAGGTACTGAATAGTTATGAAAGAAGGATAAAATAATGTGTAAAATATAGAGAAATGTGGTACTATATACAGATGATATATAAATATGGTTACAAAGTGACCATGAAGCAATAGACTAGTAACTAGTTGGAGGACGTACTATGACAGAATTAGAAGAAGCAAGATCCATGTTTGAGAAGGATGCCTATGCTATGATGACTGGAATTGAGATTGATGTTGTTGGAGACCGGTATGCAAAGTGTAGTCTCAAATTGAATGAAAGACATTGCAATGCCATAGGGCAAGTGATGGGAGGTGTGATGTATACCCTCGCAGATTTTACCTTTGCGGTAGCAGCTAATTTCAAACAGAATAGGACAGTTACTACGGTAAGTCAGATTAACTATTTGAGTCCGGTAAAGGGTGATACGTTGTATGGAGAAAGCAAGTTAATAAGAGATGGTAAAAGAAATTGCTTTTATCAAATTAGGATTACAGATAATTTAGGCACAGAGATTGCGATTGTTTCTGTGAATGGAACACATTTATAATTAGGAGAAAAGATATGAGTACATTTAATGTAGAATTAAAAAAGGTTGTGGATGACAGTTACGATATTGAAATTGGTTTTGAGTTGATGAATACGTTGATTCAGGATTTAAAAAATGGATTAGTTGGTAAAATTCGGAAATTTGCTGTGATAACAGATAGTATTGTGAAAGATCTGTATGCAGATAAGATACACAGTCTATTATTGGCTGAAGGTTATCAGGCGGATCTTTTTGTATTTGAAGCAGGAGAAAAACAGAAAACACGTAAGACAAAGGAAGAGATAGAAGATGCGATGCTGGCAAAAGGCTATCGAAGAGATTGCTGTATTATAGCAGTTGGTGGTGGTGTTGTTACGGATCTTGCAGGTTTTGTTGCAGGAACTTACGGACGCGGTGTTCCATTTATTAATTATGCGACTACCCTTTTGGCAGCAGCAGATGCATCTGTTGGGGGAAAAACTGCTGTAGACACTCCATTAGCGACTAATTTAATTGGTTTGTTTAATCAGCCACAGAAAGTATACCTGGATATTGCAACATGGAAAACATTGCCAAAACGACAAGTGATTAGTGGAATGGCGGAAACCATCAAGCATGCATGTTTGGCAAATAGAGAATTTTTTGACTATTTAGATGCCAATATGGATAAACTTCTTGAGGTTGATAAAGAGGCATGTGAACATATTGCTGAAGAAAATTGCAAGGTGAAGTATGAGGTTGTTATGAAAGATGAGCGCGAAAGTGGACTTCGTGAAGTACTTAATCTTGGTCATACAGTGGGACGTGCAATCGAAACAGTAAGCGACTATGAGTTGTTGCATGGAGAGGCAGTTTCGATTGGGATAGTAGCAGAAGTAAAGCTTGCATATAAGCTGGGATATATGAATGCAAATGAAAGAGATGCTGTGATTGCATTGCTTCAGAAGGCAAGATTACCGGTGGCTATTCCTGAATACATTGATCGCGAAGAGTTGGTTAGGAAATTATATACCGATAAGAAAGTGCGTGATGGAAAACTTCGTTTTGTGATTCAGAAAGGGATTGGTGATGTTGTAGAATTTGAGCCTGGTGTATTTGCAACCCCGATTGAAGAGAGTGTTGCCCGTGAGATTATTATGGATATGTAATTATTCAGAAATAAGCATATTTAACGTAAAGCAATATGGAAGTAGTACTTAAAAAATTACGCCTGTGATTGTTAAAATATCACAGGCGTAATTGTGTATTTATGAAGCTTTTACAAATTGTTCGATAAAATCAAGCAACGGACAAGGCCTTCCAAAATAAAATCCTTGACTATAATCTGGATTCAGATTTTCCATTCGCTTGCGTTCTTCTTCTGTTTCAATACCTTCGATACAAATTTTGAGATTGAGGTTGTGAACCAAACTACTCATTAATTGCAATAAGTTATATTCATACTCGTTTTCCATGGCCTTGGCAGTGAAAGAACGATCAATCTTAATGATATCAGGCTGTAAATCATGCAAGTAATGGAAGTTTGAGTAGCCGGTACCGAAATCATCTAAAGCAAGACCGATACCGTTTGATTTTAACTTATCCCAAATTTTCGAAAAATGTATATCAGATTCTATAGCACCACTTTCAGTTAATTCGATTACTACCTGACATGGTAGGATGTTGTATTGTGCGGATGCTGATATAATTTCACCGATAAGATTGCTTTTCATAATCTGGATATAGGATACATTAATCGTAATCTGAAAATCAGGAATCCATTGCTGAATATGGCGACAAGCAAAAAGTGCTTGATGTAGTATCCAACGTCCAAGAGGGATAATTAAACCGGTTTCTTCTAGTAGAGGGATAAACTCAGCAGGGGAAACCATTCCGTATTCTTCCGTGTGGAAACGCATTAAAGTTTCTGCTCCGTACAAAGAGTGATTGTCAGCATGAAATACTGGTTGGAAATATGCTTCAAATCCTTCAAAATTATTATTGACGGCTTGTCGAATCAATTTCTTAAGGTGGCGATGACGAAGATATTGTTCGTAATCTTTCTGCACAAAAGAATAACATTGATTCTTACCGCGACGCTTGGCTTCGTTAAGCGAATATTCGGAAAGTTTCATGATATCTGCAAATGAAAAATCTTCAAAACTGTTACTATCTATGATACCACCGGAAATGGTATAAACGGCTTCATAGTTATTATCCTCTAAGAATTTATCAATGGCAATTCTTATGGATTTGTAAAGATTAATGGCATGATCCAAGCCATCACCTAAGAAATCTAATACCATGAATTCATCTGCTACAAGACGATATAACTGTTGTCCGGGTGAAAGGCAACTGGCAATACATTCTGCTGTCTTCCTAAGGATAAAATCACCATATTCCATACCTAATCTTTCATTAATCCCTTTGAAGTCATCGATTCCCAAACGTAACAGATAACCACTTGGGAAAAATGGAGAAAACTCTTCCAGGTAGCTTTGTAAACTTGATTCCCCCAACAAACCACTAATATTGTCTGCTTTTTGTCGTTTTCCAATCTCGTTAATACATCCCACCAAATAGGAAGGGACACCATTTTCTTTTACGAGATGACCACGACAGTTAATCCAAATCGGTTCTCCTTGGTTGTTAATCATGCGATATTGCATATTATGTGAGTCTTTGACACCACGTACTACTTCGTCTAAATCTTTCTGTAATGCTTCAAAATCTGAAGGATATACAAATGCACGTAAATTCTCTATTACATTATGAAATTTGTAATCAGACATAGCAAAACGTTTTGCTGCTGCAGGTGATATGTAATAGAAATCATTAATGCAATCATATACATATGGATAATCATCAAAGCAAGTATGTATCAAATCAATAGTTTGGCATAATTGTTGTACTGATAAAGGCAACTGTTCCATACTCACGCATCCTTTCCGTAAAAATAAAGTTTTGTTAATAAAAACGTCTGTATAAAATTATATGTGAAATGGCACATTTTTGCAATTGTAAATTGGGATAAATTTACAGCGTTTTTTGTTTGAATTGTATAAAAAGTACTAAAATATAGCCAATGGATTATTAATAATATATGAAGAATTTATTAAGATGGTATTTTTTGGAAATATATTAATAATAATCCTATTTGGCAGATGTGTTGGAGGAAAACTACCACCAACCAAACTGTATACCGAAGTAATAAATCAATCCGAATAACCAACTGGTTAAAATTCCATATAATATAACCGGACCGGCAATCGTGAATATTTTGACACCAATACCAAAGACCTGTCCTTCCTTTTGGTATTCTATTGCCGGGGCAGCCACAGAGTTTGCAAATCCGGTAATTGGTACGAGAGCACCGGCTCCTCCCAATCGTGCAATGTGACCGTATGCGTTAAATCCGGTTAAGGTTACACTTAGAAGAATTAGGAGAATGGATTCATAGCTTGCTGCGTCTTCATCAGGGAGTCCTAAATAATTTTTGAGAAAGTAAAAAATTATTTCACCTATTAAGCAAATGAATCCACCTATCCAGAACGCATTCAAACAATTTTTCCATGTGCTGTAAGTGGGAGTAACTTGTTCTACATATGCATTATATTCTTCGTTGCTGATTTTTTGTTTCATGATAATCTCCTTTCGAATGGGATTTTATATATAGTAGTATGGCAGAAGACAATTTCTTTATGCATAAAATAGTAAGGTGAGTACTTGTCAATAATCTCAAAACACATTATGAGGAAAGAAAAAAGTATAGGAGAGAGAATACACCTTTTCCTAAAGCAAGGAATATAATGACAAGACTAAGATGTTGTTGGATACGTGTTTTTCTGGCGTAGGTAGGAATTACATTTAATACTTCTGAAAGTCCACCAATAAGGAAACCAATATAGATTCCACCAAATAGTCCAATTAAGCATAGAAGAATAATTCCTAAAGGTGAGGGAAGTAAGGAACTTTGTGGAATATCGGAAGAGTAAAAGTTTACACAAAACTGAAGTAAAGTGGAAAATAGAATACCAATCATCAAACAGTTTTCGTATAAAATGCATTGTTTTGCAGTGTTGGTTTTTGCAGCAATTTTAGGGAAAATTCCAAGTATGGCAATAAATGCAACGTATGCAGCTGCAGTTAGCAAACCGGCTGATAATCCACTTATGGCTAATAAAATATAACGTGTCATAATGAATGAGTTTATGTAACTGTATAGTATTTTTACAGTTACAATCCTTTCTAATATTAGTTAATGTCCATGGTTTCACCGCTTCGGTCGGCGTTTTTGATAATAGTAGTACCTAGGTCGTTTTCATAGAGACGCATTTGTATTTCAAGTGGTGTGGGATCGGAATTTAATTTCTTATTGCCTATATGATTAAAGAAGAGAATCATACCTAAACTGAGACCAACGGAGTAAGTTACAGTTAGACAGGTAACACCTGTAGTAGCATTTCCTAAAAAGAGCATGGACAAGTATGTGAATAGCTCTTTCGCACCTATATCTGTGTTATATGCCATAATGGCGTATCCTCCACCGAAGAACGCTACAAGACAGATGAATATAGTAAAGAGCCCTTCTTTAATTTTTGCATTTTTTGCGGGTGGAGTATAGTTGATAATGATATCTTCTTCACCGATGTTTTGAATTTCAGCAGATGGAAATTCTGTTGAAATTATTTCAATAATCTTCAGAATAGAAATGACAAGTTGCGATTTTTGTCCGGCTTGAAAACTATAAAATGGCATAGAAAGAAGTTGCTCTTTTGCCTCTTTGTCCGGCACATAGATTGTTAGAAAATCACCTAATTTAATGTCGGTATGTTGTGATTCTACACATTTTGGTGCTTTAATATATATTATATTTCTCATAACAATTCCCCTTTTTTTGAATGTGAGTTTGTAACTGTTTAGTATGGGACAAAATAATGTTGTTAGTATGTGAAAAACATATCATTATTATTCGAATAATTAGTTGTGAATTATACATTCCTGTGCTAAGATAAATAGTTGACGAAGTAGTACTTACACAGAGATAATGATGTGAATTTCAAAAGTTGCATCATGTGTGAAGTGATTTGTGTTACCAGTGAGTGGACGTAACGATTCAGTACTTTTATAGTTATGAGTAAGCAATTGATTTTAACGTCAGACAAGGCCTCGAGAAAGGGGAGATTTTCGCTATGAAATGGAGCAAGTTAGTAGAGTTACTTGAGAACCAGGTAGTATACTTACAAACGCATAATTATCCGGATCCGGATTCTTTGGCATCCGCTTATGGCATACAGGTGTTTTTGCGTGCCCATGGAGTGGATTCGGTGATTTGTTATGCCGGTAATATAGAAAAGAATAGTACCAAACATATGATGGAAGAGTTTGGAATTGAAGCAGTACATATTGATGATATACAGGATATGAAAGAAAGTGATTATATCGTCACAATAGATGCTCAAAAGTATAATTCTAATATTACGGATTTTCCGGGGGATGAAGTGGCATGTATTGACCATCATTCAACTATCACTCCGTGTGCTTATAAGTATAGCGACATTCGTATTTGTGGAGCATGTTCATCTATCGTAGCAAGTTATTTTAAAGAAAGTGAAGTTAGCATGGATGCTAATACAGCTACTGCATTGTTGTATGGTATTAAAATGGATACGGACTCTTTTAACCGAGGAGTCACTGCATTTGATATTGAGATGTTCTCCTATCTTCATGCATATGCAGATAATAAGAGAATATCTGCATTATATAACAACAATATGGAGATTGAGGATTTATATGCGTATGGTGAGGCTATTCGTAATATTAAGATATTTGATAATGTTGGATTTGCCAGTATCTCTTTTGATTGTCCGGATGCATTGATTGCTATGATATCGGATTTCATTTTGGGATTAGATGTAGTAGAATTGTCTGTTGTGTATGCTACAAGGGATGGAGGATATAAGTTCTCGGTTCGTAATGAAACGGAATTTTATCATGCCGGAACTGTGACGCAGAAAGCATTAGAAGGAATTGGTGGTGGAGGCGGTCATTTTACCATGGCAGGCGGTTTTGCAACAAAAGAAGGTTTGGAAAGTTTAGGTCAGAATGCTCACTTTGCTATTCGCCAGCGTTTTATGGATGTAATTCAACAAGAGTTAGAAGTATATCGTAGTAAAAAAGAAGAAAGATAATACATTAATATATGTAGTATGGAAAGGAGTTAAGATGTATTGCTGTTAGTAATACATTGTGTAAGAATTAATAATGGAAAAAGAAAGAATTGTCGTTAAGGTAGGAACTTCAACCTTGACAAGAGAAAATGGAGCTTTAGATTTTCGTACAATTGATAAATTAGCACAGGTGTTGTCTGCACTACATAATGAAGGGAATCAGGTAGTATTAGTGTCATCCGGTGCGATTGCAGTAGGTGTTAACAAGATGCGTTTACCAATGAAACCTCAGGATATTTGTATGAAGCAGGCAGCCGCAGCGGTAGGGCAATGTGAGTTGATGCATATCTATGACAAATGCTTCGGCGAATATGGGAATATCGTAGGTCAGATATTACTTACTGCGGATGGTCTTGCAGTTCATGAACAACGTAAGAATGTAAGAAACACATTTGCAGCATTGTTGCAAAGTGGAATGATTCCGATTGTAAATGAGAATGACTCTGTGAGTCATGCGGAGATTGAATCAGAAAAGAAAGTGTTTGGTGATAACGATATGTTGTCTGCTATTGTGGCGAGACTTTGTAAGGCGGATAAATTGATTATTTTATCGGATATTGAAGGTTTGTATGATAGTAATCCGCATATCAATCAAGACGCAAAGTTGATTCATAAAGTTGAAGATATTACAGATGAAATTAAATCATTAGGTTCCGGTTCGGGCTCTAACAGAGGAACGGGTGGAATGGTAACCAAGTTGGAAGCAGCAGAATATGCTACAAACCATGGAATTGATATGTATATCGCACATGGAAATGATCCGGAGAATATTTATCATATCCTTGAAGGGGAGAATGTGGGAACACATTTTGTAAGAAAAGAGAAAAAATAAAGGGGTTTGTTATGAAATATAGAACAGCTCAATTTTACAAGGAATTCAAATGTATTGGTGGTATATGTGAAGATTCATGTTGTGAAAACTGGGAAATTGATTTGGACGATGTATCTTTGAAACGATATATGAAACAAGGTGGCGAGTTTGGAAAGCGATTGAAGGATTGTACCAGAGTAAAGGACAAGCAATTCATATTAAATGGAACAAGGTGCCCGTTTTTGAACGATGAGAATCTTTGTGATATTTTTATTGAAATGGGTGAAGAGTGTCTTTGTGAGACCTGTACTAATTTTCCGAGACATATTGAAGAGTTTGATGAATTGAAGGAAGTCAGTCTTACAATGTCTTGTCCGGAAGCAAGTCGTATTATGCTTTCCAAGAAAGGAAAAATGACCTTTGTGTGTGAGGATGGTACGGATGCAGATTATGGATTGAAGCATATTGAACCAGTGAAATCCTTTGTTTTTTGGAAGAAAAAGCATGCGAATAAACTGGATAAACCATTATTTGATGTGTTGTTTGAAGCCAGACAATTGATGTTTGATGTATTGCAAAACAGACAGGAACCAATCAATAAGAGAGCTGCTATCGTTTTGGTACTTGGATATAAGATTCAAGAATGTATTGATAGCAGGAAATATGATGGGATTGTTCAATTGGTAGAAAACCATCGCAATAAGATGAATTCAGATAATAGTGAACAACGAAAAGAAGAATGGAAGCAATTTGCAGCAAAATATAATAAGCGTGTTACGGAAAAAGAGGTGTGGCTAAAACAGATTCTTAATATGTATGAAGGTTTGGAAACCATAAAGGAAGAGTGGACGGATTTGTTATCTATGGGAATGGATATCATGCATGGGCGAGACAATTTGAAGAGTATGCTTGTTGCGGCCGGAATGATGAAAGAAGAGGAACCGGGAGAGGAAAATGATAGTTTTCTTCGTAATTATGCAATTTCTTATCAGGAATTCATGAGTTATTATCGAGAAAAGGAATATGAGTTTGAACATATATTGGTATATTATTTGTTTAATTATTTTCTGGGGGCGGCTTATGATCACGATGCATTTACGAAGGTTAAGTTTGCAGTGATATCCTATCTTGTGATTTTAGAATTGGACATTGCGCTTTGGTTGCAACAACAAAAGGAATTTTTGTATGAAGATCAAGTCTTAGTGGCACATGCTTATTCAAAAGAAGTAGAGCATTCCTATAATAATTTTGAATCGCTCCAGTTAGTGTTATCTGCTCATCCGATTTTGGATGTAGAGCATATATTAATAGGATTGTTGTCATAAGTATCGGTGAAACGATTTTTTGTTTCAAACTTCACATGGATTTCACATAAATTTTACTGATTAATGGTATTATAGATGAGTTGTTATTTGCATTAATATACTTCAAATGCGAATGATAATATGATGAGATGCGTGTAGGCGCATATGAAGAAAGATGAACGAGGTGTTAAAATGACTACATTATTTGGTTTGTTTGGTGGCTTGGCATTGTTCCTTTATGGTATGGATATGATGAGTGATGGTTTGCAGAAAGCTGCCGGTGAGAGAATGCGTTATATTTTAGGATTACTTACAAAGAATCCGATTATGGGAGTGTTGGCAGGAGCGTTGGTGACAGCAGTTATCCAAAGTAGTAGTGCCACCACAGTTATGGCGATTGGTTTTGTTAGTGCTGGACTTATGACATTACCGCAGGCGATTTCGATTATTTTAGGTGCTAATATTGGTACAACCATGACAGCACAGATTATTGCTTTTGATATTGGGGATTATGTGTATCCAATTATCTTTATTGGTTTCTTGATTGCATTTATTACGAAGAATAAGAGTGAGTTTACGTACAATTTGGGAAATACTATCCTAGGTTTTGGTATCTTGTTTATTGGTATTGAAACGATGAGTTCAACCATGAAGCCTCTGGCTAATAGTCAGATATTCCTTGATATGATGGGGGCAGTTGCAGATAATAAAATTTTAGGGTTGTTGCTTGGTACCGTAATGACAGTAGTGGTACAGAGTTCTTCGGCAGTAATTGCAGTATTACAGAACTTTGCAGCACAGGCAGGTCCGGATGGAGTGTCTTCTGTTATTGGTTTGCAAGGAGCAATTCCGATCTTATTTGGTAGTAACATTGGTACTACGATTACAGCGATTCTTGCGTGTCTTGGTCAGACTAGAGAAGCGAAGCGTACAGCGGCAGCGCATACAGTGTTTAATCTTACTGGTTCTATTTTGTTTGTGTTTGCGATAGGACCATTTACGAAGTTAGTGGAGATGATTTCGCCAACCGGTAATGAAGTGGATGTTATTGCAAGACAGATTGCGAATGCACATACAGCTTTTAACATAGTGAACACGATTGTTTGGATACCTTTGATTTGGTTGATGGTGAAAATTGTGATGTGGATTCTTCCGGAGAAGGAGAGCGAAAGGGAAGAAGAGATTGGTTCAAAGTTCTTGGATGTTCATGTTATGAATCAGCCGGTGTTTGCTCTTAATTTGGTATCAAAAGAGATTGCGAATTATACAGATCACATTAAGTTGTTCTTTGACGATATTAAGGCTGCTTTGTTAGAAGGTGGCTATGATAACATGAAGAAAGCAGATAAGTCAGCAAAGTATGTGTTTAGTATTTACGATGATATTCATAACTACTTGATGGGATTGTTTGCGTCAGGTACCATGAATGAAGAACAATCAGCGCATACAATGGAGCTTACTTATATTGTGGAAGATTTGGAACGTATTAGTAAGTGTATGAAAGAGCTTTTTGAAAGTGCGAGAGAGAAGGATGAGAAAGATTTCGTATTTTCAAAAAAAGCCATGGAAGAGATTCGGGAAAGCTTCGATGTGATCACGGTTATGTATGACAGTGCAGTTAATTTGATTATGACAGGAGATAAATCAGCTGTAGCAGATATGGAGCAGAATATGAAGCGTATTGCTAAGCTTGAAAAGAATGTGCGTAAGAATCATAAGAAACGTATCAAAGAAGGCAAATGTAAGCCTGAGTTTACGAATATATTTGCTAGTATTTTTCATAGTATGGAGAGGATTGGAGAACACTGTAATGACATCACCGAAGAGGTTTCAGAAGATATGTATCTGAAGTATTTACCGGAAGAGCATGAGGCGTTGATATAATATCAAGTGAATGAGAAATAGATAAGAAAAAGCTACAGCGTAATTGGGCTGTAGCTTTTTTTCATGTTTTGGTGAGTCTTAATCTAAGATTAGGCTTTTACGTTTTCCTTTTTTGTCTAGTGGATATTTGCGGATTCTGGTAACAAATTCCAGGTTGACTATATCTGTGTTTTGACCGTTTTCAAGCAAAATAGCATTTCCGCTTTCTGATATCTCTTTGATTACACCACTAATAGTAGAACCTCCTAAAAAGTAAATGAGGCAATCCTTGTTAATAAAATGTTTTGCTAATTCTAACATATGTTGTATCTCCTTTTTGTTTCTTTTCTTTTGAATATGATGAACGAGTTGCTGTTGTGTATGCCATTGCGAGATTAATACAAGCAATAATGGTAAGAAACAGCATATATACCATGAAGAATTCATAATGTACTCCTTAGTTTACATAATGTGATTGGTTATTTTCCGTGTTCCAGTTTAGCACATGTATAAGAATAGTAACAGGTCATAATTAACCATGATAAGCCGATAAAAAATGCACATAATAATCCGATGGGGATAAACATTCCTACAATTACGGTGATTGTAAGAAGAGTAGAAAATACCCCCGTCATAAAGCGCATAGTTTTGTAAGAGGCATCTCCGATTATCTGACGTTCGGCTTCGTCACAGCTTTCATACCATACTTTATGGAAATTTCTGTCATAAATACTTCCTTTTTTCTCGGGTGCGTACTGTTTCAAAAGTTTTACAGCTCTGTTTTGCTGAGAAATTGCAAGAATAAGCCCTGCAAAGTATGCAATAACTGCAACTTCAAACATACATGAATTATCTGTTTTTTCGAAAAGAGACATTAACTGATAGGTTGTTAGTCCAAACAGAATCTGTGTGACAATCATAAGTATGCTACTAATAGAATTCACTTTGTTAAGATGTGAATCGGCAATTTCGATATGTTCATCGTCTTCACCATCCCATGTTAGAATCTGTTTTTTCGCTTTCTTCAACCAAGTTTCTCCTAAAATAAAACAAATAATGGTAAATGCTAAAATTACCCATGGCATTACGCGCACTTGGAAGAGTGGATAATTATCAGTAAGGAATTTGCCAATATTGGCAATATCATTTTTGAGCAAATCGGTAGTCTTTGCGCCGAAAAATCCACCAAAACCACCAAGTAATAAGGATATAATCATAATGATGATGAAGCCTCTTTTGGATTTTTTATTATATTCAGGGCTGTCTATTTTTGCATGATTGTTATTTTGGGTTTTCATATTATTCCTGACCTCCTATATTCTCATCTTCTTCGTAGAAGAAAATGTCCTCAACTGGAACATTAAAAATTTTGGCAATCTTAAGAGCCAATGTAACGGATGGAGAATAGTCTCCACGTTCAATTAAACTAATGGTTTGGCGGGACGCTCCAACTAAAGCCCCCATCTCCTGTTGGTTAACCGAAATCTTAGCTCGATATTCCTTTAATCGATTGTAAAGTGGCATGTTACCATCTCCTATTCTGATTATTGTTATAAAATCCAGTGTGATCCGGATTCAGCACTAGATTTTGCGTTGCTTAATAATTTGACAATGTATTTTGTTGACAAATTACGTTTGCAAAATGACAATTATGTTTGTCATATGATTATAATAACATTGACAATAATAGTTGTCAATAGTTTTTTGACAATTTTTGTTGTCATGATTTTTCTTTTCATATTTTTGGTTAAAAGTGCTTGGTTCTGAATAGTGACCAGATGATTAAATATGAATTGACATTGTAAAGCACAACAGGATGTTGTATGATAATTAATATACTGGTTTGAGAAGAAACAAGGAGGTTTTATATGGAGTCTATATTATACATGGTAGAAAAGATAGATGGGGATTATGCACATTTGAAACAGGTGGATCATCCGGAAGTGGAAGCAAAGCTGGTGGCAAGAGCTTTGTTGCCGGAGAATATATCTGAAGGTACAAGAGTAATATACGAATGGTTAGAATACAAAGAGTTGTTGTAAATATTGCAGAGTTGCGATAAAATATTAAGTGTGTAAGATGTTCTTTGTATAGGATTTGTGGGGGATATACAAAGAATCTGAATGCTTGTGAAAGTGTTGAAGCTTTGTGACTGGAATGGGAGGTATAATGTTATGGAATCGAAAGGAATGAAACTATATGATAGTTGTGAGATGTTGAATTGGGTAGGTCATTTTGCGGATTTGATGGAAGTGAGTCCGGAAAAGATTAAGATGCTTAATATATGTGGAAAGCAGAAAAATGTACTTCCGACGATTGAAACACACAAACGTGTTGTGATTTTTGCGGACGAAAGTCATGCTGATTTATTTTATGAATTATGGGAAGGTGGATATGGCGATTACGATATGTGGATTGGCCGTGGTCGTTGTGGTGATGAAGAAGTTGATACGTGTAAAGTGAAAGAGTTTATGGACAAAAAGATAGAAGAACCGTTGGTGATTTTCATTATTAATGAAAATACGCGAGAAGCTTCCCGATACGGAATCCGCAATGAATTCTTTTCAAGAGGATCTGTCAATTATGTAGGTCATGAAATTCGTGCTGTTATTATGAATATGTTGTCCTGTGACGTGGGAGATACTATATGCATTGTAAGTGGTGAAAGTATTGCAATAGAAGCGGCTATTACTGCGAGTGAAGGAACGATTATTGCGGTGGAACCGGATGAGAGAGATATGCGTTCTATGCAGGATAATGTAAGTAAGTTTGGTGTTCATAATATTGAAATTATTTCACGGGTGACGGAAGAGAATATGTCTAAGGTTCCAACACCAAGACTGGCATTTATTGTGGCATCGAAGCGATTAGAAGAAGAAATTAGTGTCTTGCTGAAAGTCAATCCAAAGATGCAGTTTATTATCTATACATTAGAGTTGGATATGGTTGTTAATATTAAGAATATTTTTTCTAAATATGATATTGAGAATACAGAAACATTACAAATAGCGGTTTCTAAGAGTGACAAGCGTAGTGTAATGGTTGCACAGCCATCACCTTGGATGATTAGCGGAGTGGTAAGTGAATAAGGAGGATTAGAATGAAGAAATTAATGATTTTAGGAATGTTCATAGTTGTTATGTGTTCTTTGACTGCATGTGGTGAGGATAATGCAGTGGACAGAGCAGCAGGTCAAGCGGTCAAAATTCAAGAAGATGCACAGGATGCGGTTCGCGAACATAATGAACAAGTGTTAGAAACAGAGAATCGTGCAGGTCAAATAGAAGAAGAGTTAGAATAAATGTGACGATAGTAGTTATACTATACATAAGAAAGGGTATCATCATTTGATGATACCCTTTTCTTATGTTATAGGAAATTCCTCTGTGAGGAAATCCTATAATAAAAATTGCTTCGCAAGGATCGCACTGTGGTGGAGTAGAAAAAGTTGCTTATGCAACCCGCTGCAGGCAGAGAATGTCGCAAGCGACATTCTTTTGTGTGGTTTTTGTGAATCTAGGATTGAGGTGAAAAAAATGAAACAAGGATTACAGGTTGGAAATCAGAGTTTGAGCTTTCAAAAGCCGGTATACATTATGTCGTCTGCCTGCATTTGTGGACCGAAAGAAGGAGAAGGTCCTTTGAAAGATACTTTTGATGAAATAGTAGAGGACGCTACTTTGGGAAAAGAGTCTTGGGAAGAAGGCGAGAGTGAAATGATGAGACGAACTGTAGCATTGGCGATTCGTAAGGCAAAAATTAAGACAGAAGATGTGCGATATTTGTTTGCAGGGGATTTGCTTGGTCAATTGATTGCTACGACGTTTGGATTAAAGGATTTTGAGATTCCGTTATTTGGATTGTATGGTGCATGTTCTACCATGGGAGAGGCATTATCGTTGGGTGCGATGACTATAAATGCAGGTTATGCAGATAATGTTGTTTCGGTAGCGTCTAGTCATTTTGCCAGTGCAGAGAAACAGTTTCGGTTTCCGTTGGAATACGGAAATCAACGCCCGATGTCTTCTACATGGACTGTAACAGGTTGTGGTGCATTTGTTCTTTCTGACAAAGAAGGAGATGCTATGATTACTGGAATTACTACCGGTAAAGTTGTAGATTATGGAGTGAAAGATTCCTCTAATATGGGTGCATGTATGGCGCCTGCTGCTGCAGATGTCATTTATCATCATTTGAAGGATTTTGATTGTCAACCAAGTGAATATGATAAAATTGTAACGGGCGATTTAGGAATTGTAGGGAAAGAAATATTATGCAAACTCATGTTGGACCAAGGGTATGATATATCGAAAGTGCATATGGATTGTGGCATGGAAATCTATGATGATCCTGAACAAGATACACATGCCGGTGGATCGGGATGTGGATGTTCTGCGGTAACACTGGCTGGTAAATTGATGCAGGAATTGAAGGATGGAACTCTTAATAAAATACTATTTGTGCCAACGGGCGCATTGATGTCTACCGTAAGCTATAACGAAGGACAATCCGTTCCGGGAATTGCTCATGCGGTAGTAATTGAGGCAAAAAGATAGTTATAAAGGAGAAACAATATGGATTTTTTGAAAGCATTTATTGTCGGAGGACTCATTTGTGTTGCTGCACAAATTCTTATGGAAAAGACCAAGTTAATGCCGGGGCGTATTATGGTTATTTTAGTATGTACGGGCGTCGTGTTGGGAGCGTTGCAGATTTATGAACCATTTTTAGAGTTTGCAGGGAGTGGAGCATCTGTTCCGTTGACGGGATTTGGCTATAATCTTTGGAAAGGAATAAAAGAAGCAATAGATAGTGATGGTTTTATTGGTTTATTCCGAGGTGGATTTAAGGCTGCTGCTGTAGGAACCTGTGCAGCATTGGTTTTTTCTTATGTTGCATCTTTGATTTTTCAACCGAAAATGACCAAATAAATCCAAAGCATTTTTGAGGGTAGGCTAAATAGTTATTGGATTTGTAAATATGAAAACACTCTCTGTCAGTTGATTGGTAATATACGCATTGAAAACTGATAGAGAGTGTTTTTGTATTACTTATTATATTTTGATTCCGAAGATTGCACGTAAGCTGTTAGAAAGCTTGGAAAGTAGTGAGTCAGAAGTGTGTTGGTTATAAGCTCCATCATCATGAACTTCCTGATCAGGTGGTGCTTCGGTTGGGGTGTTTGGTACAAATGTTGCTACCACTGTGTGGTTACTTGTAACGTTATCAAACGTATAGCTATAAATTGCACCTTGTGCTACACCGTCAATTGTAATATTGGATATTACATATCCGTCGTTTGGTACAAACATTAATGTGGTAGAACCGCTAGATTGAATTTCTGTTCCGCCAATAATACTACCGCCACCTTCAACTAAGGTTGAAATTTTATAATACATATTACTAGCATCTGGCTTGTCTTCTTCATCTTTTTTATTCTTATCTTTTTTCTTTGTGTGTTCCGGGCAATCTGTTTCTGTAAAATCATCCGGTAATTTGAAATCAGCATCTTCTAATTCTATTGTTCCATCTTCAGAAATAGTATAGTGATAAGTGGTTGTTTTCGGACAATATTTGGTTGCTTTGTAATGCGTTTCATCACAGAGCTTGACAGTCAAATGTACGGTACAGGTATCTTTTGGAACAGTGTCTTCTGTGAAGTATTCTTTAATGGTGGTTTTACATTTGCCCTCAATAGGTAAAGCACCGGATGTGGCACAGACTGTTTCGGTAACAATTCCATTAGGCTTTTCGAACTTAGCGGAAGTGTCGAGTCCCTTTGTGGAGATGATTTCGTCCATGATTTTTCTCCACATGATTTTGTGATAATTGCTATTGGAGAAATCAGTATTGGAATCATATCCCATCCAAACGCTTGCTGTGTAATATGGTGTGGAACCACAGAACCAGTAATCATAGTTATTAGAAGTGGTTCCTGTCTTTCCGGATACTACCATTCCACTGGATAATCTAGCAGCGGTTCCGGTACCGGAAGTTACAACATCTTGCATGGCATTATTAATCAACCATGCGGTGGTTTCCTTCATGACCTGTTTTTTGTCAGGAGTATTATCAATTAATACGTTGCCATCGTGATCTAGTACTTTGCTGTAGAATGTAGGTTCTACATAGGTGCCCTTGTTAGCTATGGAAGCATACGCACCGGTAAGTTCTAAGTTGGTGACACCATCTGTCAGACCACCGAGACACATGGATTCGTTAATATCATTTTCAGCAATGCCGTTTACAGAAGTTTCACCATTTTTTAAAGTGGTTATTCCCATGTTACATAGATAGTCATAACCTACTTGAGGAGTGACATCCTGGAAACATTTCACGGTAATAATGTTCATGGAATCTCGGATTGCACTTCGAATTGTCTGTTCTTCGCGATAA
The DNA here is from genome assembly GCA_017395635.1 of Lachnospiraceae bacterium. GTDB lineage: Bacteria > Bacillota > Clostridia > Lachnospirales > Lachnospiraceae > CAG-590. Next base: position 53,689 of record JAFQOE010000051.1, read on the forward strand.
CCACTGTACCAGTTTTTGATTGGAGTACCATTGCTATAATTGGTTGCCTCATCTTTGTAGCAGGTACCTAAAGACATTCCGGCAGTATCTAATGCGGGCACAAATGTGGAGAGGACTTTGAATGTAGATCCCGGTTGTCGTTTGGAATCCATTGCTCTGTTCAAGGTAAGGTTTCCCTTCTTTTCGCCACGTCCACCACAAATTGCTTTGATGTAGCCTGTTGCCTGATCGATGACTACAAAGGATGCTTGTGGTTGAATGGTTGTGGAAAAAGATTCAGCTAATTCTTTATAACCGGTTTCTTCCATTAAGACAGCTTTGTACTCATTAGCGGCAGCTCGAGCGGTCTCTTCGCTGGAATATATCAGGTTGTATTTGGAGTTGCCGGTTTTATTCATATAGTACTGGAGCAAATGTCCGCTTGAATAGTTGTGCAATTCTTCTGTTTTAGGATCTTGAAGTGTTAATGCATAGTCTAATGCAACACTAGTTCCGGAAGGATAGTTTTCAGGATTGTTAACTTGTGCATCACAAATTTCCTGGATTTCTGCATCTTGATTAATATAGATGCTTAATCCACCCGAATAAATGGCGTTATAAGCCTGAGTTTCTGTATAATCAAGTTCGTTTATTAACTGTGTAGTTAAGGAATTGATGACAGCATCAATATAATAAGAATTATAAGTTTTGGTTTCGTTTTCAGCCTTTTGGTTGTTTGACGAGATGCGGGCATACACATCATCTGTCATGGCAGCGTCATATTCTTGCTGTGTAATATATTCTTGTTCTAGCATTTTTTGAAGAACCGTATTTTTACGTGTTTGATTGTTTTCAGGATAACGAATAGGATCATATTCGGTTGGACTTTGTGTGATAGCTGCAATTACTGCACATTCTGATAAAGTCAAGTCCATCAAGTTTTCTTTTCCAAAGTAAATCTCTGAGGCGGTTTGTACACCGTTTGCACCTTGGCCAAGGTAAATAGCATTCATATATAACTCTAAAATATCCTGTTTATCAATTTGCTTTTCTAATTCGATTGCTAAGTATTGTTCCTGAATTTTACGTTTTAGGGAGTCCATAAATGTAGCTTCATTTAATCCAACGTTAAAAATTTGGTTTTTGATTAATTGTTGTGTGATAGTAGACGCACCTTCACTAAAGTTGCGATTCTGAATACCTACAAAAAATGCTCTGAGAATACCACGTGCATCAATACCGTTATGTTTCCAAAAACGTTCGTCTTCAACTGCAACAAAAGCATTGGATAAATCGTCAGGAATATTTTCGTATTCTACATAAATACGGTTGGAATTAGCTGTAGATAAAGTGGTGATTTCTTTGCCGTCCTGGTTGTAGATTGTAGTCTGGAAACCTTCTAATTGCACACTTTGTTCGATTTCGGCAATATCCGGTGCGGTGCTGATTATTGCCTGAAGCATACCGATTCCGGCACCACAACCGGTAAAAATGCAGAAAATAAATAAAAATATAAAAGATTTGTATATCCAGTAGGATATTTTTTTCTTGTTCTTCGTATGTTTTGATACAAGTTTCTTTTGCTTTTTCTTTGTATTGTGTCTTGAATAATTCATATATGCCCTCCTGAAAGAATTCAGATGTAAACCTTATTTATAACAAACAATAGTATATCAAATATGGACAAAAAAAGCTATCTTTATTCAATATAGAAGAAATGTGTGAATTAAGTGTGTCTGGTGTTGACAATAAAGGTGGGGGGGATATAATTAAATAGTTATGTGTATTTGTTAGAGGTAAGATAAATGCAGAAAAAATATGTAACGATTTTAGAGCCTGGAATTGGCGAAATAGTTGAGAAAAAATCCAGATTTATTGGTTATGTCCGCCATGTGGAGACAGAGGAGGAAGCCAATATATTTATAACAGAAATTAAGAAAAAGCACTATGATGCAAGACATAATTGTTATGCTTATTCCGTTGGAGAAGATCAAGAGGTTTTGCGATTTAGTGATGACGGTGAGCCGGGTGGTACGGCCGGAAAGCCTATTTTAGAGGTGATTACCGGTGAAGGCTTAAAAAATGTTTGTGTAGTGGTAACCAGGTATTTTGGTGGAACTCTTCTTGGAACCGGTGGATTGGTCAGAGCATATACGGATGCAGCCAAAGAATGCATTGCGGCAACGGAAATTGTATGTAAGAAAATGGTGCGTCCGTTATCTATAACAACGAATTATACAGACCTTGGGAAAATACAATATGTGTTAGGTAATGCGGGAATTGATATTAAAGATAGTACATATGGAGAAAATGTAACATTACAGGTTGAAATATTTGTGGATGATGTGGAACATATTGAGAAAGAGTTGATTGAGACAACAGCAGCTCGTGTAATAATAGAGAAAAAAGATGTTATTTTTTCTTTGAGTAGGAGGAACAAGGTATGAGCAAAATGTATAGTAAAATTATATATACCTTGTTTTTAATTGTTTGTCTTAGTGGCTGTTCTTTTGTGAATAAGGAAACAAAAAGTGAGAATGAGAATGAGATAAAGTTGGAATTTGAACAAGCCAAGTCATCTGAAATTGAGTCTGAGATGGATTTTTCTCCGGGGGATTTATATATTATGTTTGAAGAAATGAATAATGAGCAGATTGAAAATTTCCTGTATGATGATTATAACAAGGACGGTATTCATGAGGCGTTTGTTGTGACAAAAGATATGAATGAATATAAGCTTTGGTATATGTCTCCTTCGGATTGTAAAATCGTAACAGACAATTTGGAGAATGTTGATAATCTGAATACGGCCATTTTATCTTTTGAAATAAAGGATTATCTCTTGTTGCAACAAATAGTAGATGGAAGAAAAAATACTTTAGTATATACCCTGAACAATGATAATAAGGTGATTCAATCTAATATATCGGGGAAAGGTTATATCCGGCATACAGCAACAGGGGACATTTTTTTGGATGTTTATGAAACAGCAGATGATAATAATCAAATAGAAGAACAGGAATATATAACATACTACCTGTATTATATATATGATGCCGGATTTAGAGAATATGGAGCAATTCCAATTGGACAGGAACAGTTTTTGAAGTTTGAAGGGGCACAAGATATTTTGGATGGAATATACGAGAAATATCCGGATACACAATTGGAGATTTCGTATTTGTATCGTGCTAACCATTATATTAATATTAATATCGCCGTGTATGGTGATAATGCAATAGAATATCGTCATATTACTTTAAGTTATGACGAAAAGAAAGTGGAGTGTATTTCTGAGGAAGTTAACAAAGGAAAAGTAGAAACTGCACATATCTTAGGAATTGCAACATTCCCAACAGCATTTAAAGAACCTCAAAACAATTAGAATAATCAAGGTGGAGGATAATATGATTTCAAAGTTTAGTGTGAAAAAGGCATATACCGTAATGGTAGGTATTGTATTGGTGCTTATATTAGGAATAGTGGCATATACCAAAATGACTGTAGATTTGTTACCTGCTATGGAATTACCGTATGCCATAGTGATAACAACCTATCCGGGAGCAAGTCCGGAAGCGGTTGAGGCAGGGGTGACCAAACCGATTGAACAGGCGGTTGCTACAATTGATAATGTTGAAAATATACAGTCTGTATCATCGGAGAATGTTTCGATGGTTATTATTGAGTTTGGTTCAGATGCCAATATGGATGCGGCTACTGTAGATATGAGAGAGAGTCTTGATCAGATTAGTGGTTACTTTGATGACAGTGTTGGGAATCCCATTATTATGAAACTGAATCCTAATATGTTGCCTGTAATGATAACAGCGGTAGACAAGGAAGGCGCAGATAGCATTGCACTTAGTGAATATGTGGAGGAGTCCTTGGCGCCAACGATAGAGGGTGTAAATGGTGTTGCTTCTGTTACAACAATGGGTGTTGTAGAAGAGTCTGTTCAGGTTATTATTCGTGAAGATAAGGTGAAACAGATTAACGATAAAGTCAAAGATGCATTAGATGAAAAGTTTCAAGAGGCAGAAGATGCGATTGCAGAGGGCGAAAGTCAGATTGCCAGTGGAAAGAGTCAGGTAGAAAGTGGACAGAAGACGGCCAATGAACAGTTTGCAAAGGCTGAAGTTGAGATAAATGATGCCAAGTATGAATTGTTAAAATCTGAAGAGGAAGTGAATGCGGCCTTAACGGAGTTGTTAGAGCAGGAAAAGACGCTGAAAGAGCAGAAAACGCAATTAGAAAAAGCCATTTCTTCGTTAAAAGAATTGTTGGGCACTTATCAGGGATTAGAAAGTCAAAAAGCGCAGCTGGAAGCTGCTTTGGCAGTTGCTCCGGATGATCCGATGCTAGTGGCGCAGTTACAGGCCATTACATCGGCTATGGAACAGATGGAGCAGGGATTAGCGGGACAAAAGGATGCGGACGGTAACTCTTTAACATTTGCAACGCTTCCAACATATATTACAAGTTTGGACACCGCTTTGACACAGGTGGAGAGTGGTCTGAAAGAGATAAAAAAAGCAAAGAAAAAATTGGATGATGCTCTAAAGAAGATTACAAACGGTAAGAAGACGATTAATGATTCTTATGTGCAATTAAAAGAAAAACAAGCTGAAACACAGAGCCAGTTAACGGAGTCCAAAGTACAATTGAATCAGGGTGAGAAGGAATTGGAGGAACAGAAGACTAGTTTTGAAGATTCTAAGGAAGCCGCGTATGATGGCGCAGATATGACTGCTATTATTACAACAGATATGGTTAGCGGGATTTTGACAGCACAGAACTTTGAATTTCCGGCAGGATATGTAACAGAGAATGATGTGGATTATCTGGTACGTGTCGGTGAGAAATTCGACGATGTGGAAAGTTTACAGGATTTTGTTTTGTTAGATTTGGGAATGGATGGATTAGAACCGATTAAACTTTCGGATGTAGCGGATGTGTTTGTGCAAAATAATGCAGATTCTATTTATACGCGTCTTAACAAGAATCCGGGTGTTATTTTATCGATTGCAAAGCAGAATGAATATTCAACAAAAGAGGTTTCGGATAATCTAAAAGAGATTTTTGAAGATGTTAAAGATACAGATGATTCAGTATCATTTATAACGTTGATGGATCAGGGAATGTATATTGATTTGGTGGCGGGTTCCGTGTTAGAGAATTTGTTATTCGGCGCGATATTGGCGATTATTATTTTGATGTTTTTCCTAAAGGATATCAGACCGACAGGAATTGTAGCAGTATCGATTCCTGTGTCTGTGGTTTTTGCCATTGTATTAATGTACTTTAGTGATGTTACTTTGAATGTGATTTCTTTATCAGGATTAGCATTGGGTGTAGGTATGCTGGTGGATAACTCCATTGTTGTAATTGAGAATATTTATCGTTTGAGAAATGAAGGCTATTCTGTTAAGAATGCTGCCATGAAAGGAGCAGGGCAGATGGCTGGTGCGATTTCCGCATCTACGCTTACTACAGTTTGTGTATTCCTGCCAATTGTTTTTATGGAAGGGGTAACCAAGCAGATTTTTAAGGACATGGGACTTACCATTGCGTATTCTTTATTTGCCAGTTTGGTAGTAGCAATTACTTTTGTACCGATGGTGGCATCTAAGACGTTCCATAAGATTTCGGAAAAAGAAAACAAGAGCATGAACAAAATTAGTGATCGGTATGCGGAATTGTTGCCAATTGTATTGAATCATAAAGCAATTGTATTGATTACGGCACTCGTATTATTCGTTGGAACAGTGGTCTTGGCGATTTTAAGAGGATTTTCGTTTATGCCACAAATGGATTCGCCACAGATGTCTATGTCGTTGACAATGCCGGAGGATACAAAAACGTTGGAAGAAACAGCGGAAATGTCTGATGAAGTGATTAATCGGGTGTTGGAAATTGAAGATATCAAAAGCATAGGAGCTTTGGTTGGTGGGGATTCTATGTCGATGCTTGGCTTAGGCAGTGATTCTTCTTTTACAACGGTAAGTTATTATATTGAGTGTAAAGAAGACAAAGAACATACCAATGAAGAGCTTGCAGATATGATTCTTGAAAAAACGAAAGATTTGGAAGCGGAAGTTACAGTAACGGCATCCAGTATGGATATGAGCGCGTTGATGACAGCAGGTATTTCCCTTCAGGTAAAAGGAAAAGAAACAGATAAATTACAAGAGATAGCAGAACAGATTGGTAAAAAGTTAGAAGAAGTAGAAGGGTTGACGGAAATTTCTAATGGTTTGGAAGAATCTACTCCGGAGTATTGTTTAGTGGTAAATAAGGATAAAGCTTCTAAATATGGATTGACAGTGGCTCAGGTATATCAGAAGGTGCAAGGAGTGCTTGCAGAAAGTAGTTCTACGGCTGTACTTACGACAGACAAGAAGGATTATCCTATATATGTTAAGGCGGATGCGAAAGAAAACTATACTCTAAAGGATATTGAAAAACTCACCATAGAAGGAAAAAAAGGTGAGGAAGCGGTTGAGGTTAAGGTGAATCAGATTGCGGATGTGAAAGAAACGGAATCGCTATCTTCCATTAATCGTATGAACCAGACTCGTTTTATCACAGTTACGGCGTCAGTAAAAGATGGTTATACTACAACAGATGTTTCAAATGAAGTAGAAAAAGTGGTGGACAAAATTTCGCTTCCGAAGGGATACAGCATTGAGTATAACGGTGAGAATGAGACGGTTATGGAAGCGATGGAACAGGTTATGTTGATGATGATTCTGGCGGTTGCTTTTATGTATTTAATTATGGTGGCACAGTTCCAGTCGCTTAAGAGTCCTTTTATTATTATGTTTACATTGCCGTTAGCATTTACGGGCGGATTTGCAGCGCTTATCTTAGCAGGTAAGGATGTTAGTGTAATTGCTATGATTGGTATGGTTATGTTAGCAGGTATTATAGTTAATAATGGTATTGTGTTTGTAGATTCTGTGAATCAGTTGATGGATGAAGGAGTGTCCATGCGATATGCAATTATAAAGACCGGAAGTAATCGTTTGCGTCCGATTGTTATGACTGCATTAACAACCATCCTCGGTCTGGTTCCTATGGCACTAGGTATGGGAATGGGTGCAGATATGGCTCAACCGATGGCACTTGTTGTGATTGGTGGTTTGATATATGGTACTTTGCTTACCTTGGTGGTTGTTCCGTGTATTTATGAAATGTTCAATAAGAACAAGAAATCTCCAATGGATGAAGAAATGGAAATGGAGGCTATTGAACAGGAAATGATACAGAATGAAGCCATTTTGGTTGAAACAGAAGGTGTATTAGCAACAGCAGAAACAGTAAAAAGTGATGCTGCATCGCAAGATAATATTATTTAAGAATGGGTATGTAGTGCGTTGAAAATGACAGTCGGAATAATCTTTCCGGCTGTTGTTCCTTTTTTGAGGGATTATAAAGTTAAAGATGATTTGAGTCTTTTGGATGTTAAATTTACTGTGAATAAGGACTAGCGCATTCTGATTACTTGTGATAAAATTAAGGACTATATGGATTCTTTCTTGATAAGAAGAAATACAGTTTTGCAGTTATAATAGGTGATTTTGTTGTCATATCGAAATTGCCGGCACACATATATTTAAATGAAAAGTACGTAGGAAAAAGAGGTATCAACAATGAGAATAGGTTTAGATGTAGGTTCCACTACCTTAAAATGTGTTGTCTTGGATGATAAGGACCAGATTGTTTATAAGGATTATCAGAGACATTTTTCTCAAATTACCAGCAAAACGGTAGGGATGTTGCAGGATATTATTGCACAGTTTCCAGACGAGAAGGAAATGAGCTTGTGTATTTCCGGTTCTGCCGGCATGGGAATTGCAGATACGCTTGGTATTACATTTGAGCAGGAAGTATACGCTACTCGTGTTGCTGTGAATAAGATGATTCCGGGGACAGACGTTGTAATCGAATTGGGTGGGGAAGATGCAAAGATTCTTTTCCTTACAGATGGATTAGAGGTTCGAATGAATGGTTCTTGTGCGGGTGGTACAGGTGCATTTATTGATCAGATGGCAACATTGCTTAACATGGAAGCGGGAGCTATGAATGAAGCAGCCAAGAATTATGAAAAGATATATACGATTGCCAGCCGTTGTGGTGTTTTTGCCAAGTCAGATGTTCAGCCATTATTGAATCAGGGAGCACAGAAAAATGATATTGCTGCAAGCATTTTCTATGCTGTGGTTAATCAGACAATCGCAGGACTTGCGCAGGGTAGAGAAATAGAAGGTAAAGTTGTATATCTTGGCGGTCCACTTACTTTCTTATCAGAATTACGTAAAGCATTTGATGAAACTTTGAAATTAGAAGGTATTGCTCCGGATAACTCATTGTACTACGTAGCAATGGGAGCGGCACTAAGGAAAGATAGCAAGAAGTTCCAATTGACGGAATTGATTGATAAGATTGATGGATATACGGCATCTGGAGGATATGCAAGCTGTAATCCATTGTTTACATCAGAGGAAGAATATAATGTTTTTGTTGAGCGTCATAAGAGAAATTCAGATCATATCAAAAATATTGATACGATAGATGGAAAAGCATTTTTAGGAATTGATGCAGGCTCCACAACAGTAAAGGCAGTAGTAATTGATCGGGATGCCAATATTTTGTGTTCTGAATATCTTCCAAATGGTGGTAATCCGGTTCCGATTATTAAGGAGTTTTTGGAAAAGTTATATGTTAAGTATCCGGATATTCAGATTGAGGCATCAGCGGTAACCGGTTATGGTGAAGAGATTATTATGAATGCATTTGGAGTGGATTTTGGTATTGTTGAAACCGTAGCTCATTTTACTGCAGCCAAGAAGTTTCAGCCTAATGTTGATTTTATTATTGATATCGGTGGACAGGATATTAAGTGTTTCCAAATTCGCAACAATGCAATTGATAATATATTCTTGAACGAAGCATGTTCATCGGGATGTGGTTCTTTCTTACAAACTTTTGCAGGTGCGTTGGGATATGGTATTGCTGATTTTGCAAAGCTTGGTCTGTATGCAGATAAGCCGGTGGATTTGGGTTCACGTTGTACGGTGTTTATGAATTCTTCTGTTAAGCAGGCACAGAAAGATGGAGCTACAATTGAAAACATTTCGGCAGGACTCTCTATTTCAGTTGTAAAAAATGCATTATATAAAGTAATTCGTGCAGCTTCTGCTAAGCAACTTGGTGAAAACATTGTTGTACAGGGAGGAACATTCCTTAATAATGCAGTGTTACGTGCTTTTGAGCAGGAAATCGGTCATGATGTAGTAAGACCTGAAATGGCAGGTATTATGGGCGCGTATGGTGCAGCTCTCTATGCACAGGAGAATAGCAATGGTGATAGCAAGATCGTGGACAGTAAAGGATTGAAGGAGTTCAAACACGAAATTACCATGACAACATGTAATGGTTGTAGCAATCATTGTAAGTTAACCATTAATACATTTGCAAATGGAAGAAGATTCATTAGTGGTAACCGCTGTGATAAGCCTACCTCTAAGAAAGCAGTAGGTGAGCAATACGATTTATATGATTACAAATTGAAGTTGTTGGATGAATATAGACATTCTAATATTCCGGAAGATATTGCAAAGGGTACGATTGGTATTCCAATGGGACTTAATATGTATGAGTTGTTACCATTTTGGTATACATTGTTTACAAGATTAGGTTTTAATGTTATCACGTCGCCAAATTCATCCAGAAGTTTGTATTTAAGTGGGCAGCATACCATTCCGTCCGATACAGTATGTTTTCCTGCCAAATTATTGCATGGACATATTGAGGCGTTGCTAAATGAGAATGTAGATGCTATTTTCTATCCATGCTTAAGTTACAACTTAGATGAAGGCTTAGGTGACAATCACTATAACTGTCCGGTGGTGGCATACTATCCAGAGGTGTTAGAGGCCAATGTAAAGGCGTTAAAGAATGTGAAGTTTATATATGATTATCTTGGTATTCATAGACGTAAGGATTTTACAAAGAAGTTTCATGCGGTCTTAGAGAAACATTTTGGCAAGATAAAGCTTGCAGATGTAATTGCAGCATGTAATGCAGCCTATGATGAGCATGAAAAGCATATGCAACTTGTACGCATGGAGGGTAGAAAGTACCTTCGTATTGCAAAGCGTGAGGATAGACCGGTAGTGGTTCTTGCTGGAAGACCTTATCATTTAGACCTTGAGGTAAATCATGGTATTAACAAATTGATTTGTGATTTGGGAGCTATTGTAATCACAGAGGATTCGGTATCGGATATGGCAAGACATGTAGATACTAAAGTATTGAATCAATGGATGTACCATTCCAGAATGTATGCAGCTGCGCAGTATGTAGCAGATGAACAGGATCCAAATCTTAATTTGGTGCAGTTAGTATCCTTTGGTTGTGGAGTAGACGCAGTTACAACGGATGAAGTACGTCGTATATTAGAAGAAAAAGGAAAAATATATACACAGATTAAGATTGATGAAATTACCAACCTTGGTGCGGTGAAGATTCGTCTTCGCAGCTTGTTTGCAGCAACGAAGCAGAAAGGAGCAAAGTAAGTATGAGTGAAGCAAATGTACAGAGTACGATGGTAAATGCAACTGTGGCAGGAGAACGAGTTGAATTTACAAAAGAAATGAGAAAAGATTATACTATTTTGATTCCGGATATGCTTCCGGTGCACTTCAAGTTGATTAAAAATGTACTTACCCAACATGGTTATCGAGTAGGCTTGTTGAAGAATACAGGGCGTAAAGTGATTGATACTGGTTTGAAGTATGTTCATAATGATACCTGTTATCCGGCGTTGCTTGTAATTGGACAGATGATTAGTGCATTACAGAGTGGCAAATACGATGTGAATAAGGTTGCACTTATGATTACACAGACTGGTGGAGGTTGTAGAGCGTCTAATTATATTCATTTGCTTCGTAAAGCATTGCAAAAAGCAGGACTAGGACATGTACCGGTAATTTCTTTGAATATTTCGGGTTTGGAAAGTAACAGTGGTTTTTCTCTTACTTTAGAAATATTATACCAGGCGTTAATTGGATTGACATATGGAGATTTGTTCATGCTTTTGAAAAACCAAGTACGTTCTTACGAGGTAAATAAGGGTGATGCAGATGCATTGATTGCCAAATGGGTAAAAGAATTATCCAGCCAATTCAAGCAAAGAAAAGGATATACTCCGAAAGGCATGGAAAAGAATATGAAAGCCATTGTGGAGGATTTTGCCAAGATTCCGCTACATAAAACAGAGAAAACGAAAGTGGGGATTGTTGGTGAAATTTACGTAAAGTATTCTTCTATGGCGAATAATAATCTGGAAGAGTTTTTGGTAGAACAGGATTGCGAGATTATGGTTCCTGGTGTTATGGGATTTATGATGTTTAAGATTGATAATCGTATAGAGGATATTAATCTCTATGGAGGTAACCTGGCGAAGAAAAAAGTGGTTCAGATATTAATGAAGTATTGTGAAAAGCTAGAAGGTTTGTTGTATGATTGTGTTTCTAAGTATAGTGATTTTACTCCACCTGCAAAGTATGCTCATATCAAAGAATTGATTTCTGGTGTGGTTGGACTTGGCAATAAGATGGGTGAAGGTTGGTTGCTTACTGCAGAAATGTTAGAATTGGCAGAATCAGGATATGGTAATATTGTGTGTGCACAACCGTTTGGTTGTTTGCCGAATCATATTGTTGGTAAAGGCATGATACGTAAAATTAAAGAAATTTATCCATCAGCGAATATTGTGCCAATTGATTACGATCCGGGAGCGACTAAGGTTAATCAGGAAAATCGTATTAAGTTGATGCTGGCTGTTGCGAGAGAATAGTAATGTAATAGTTATTGTGTTGTAGAAGAGAGGATTGGATTGTGATAAATGCACAAACCCGTCCTCTTTTTTTTGTGCAATTGAGTGTGGTGATAGTGATAGATTGTTTGGCGTAAATGTGGTATAATCGACGTAATATATGGGATTTTATGTCTAAAATGTCGAATTGGAGGAGAACACTATGGGGAATAAAGTTAGACTACAAAGAAAGAACGAGACAGTCCTGAAAATCATGATTATTATTTCAGTTTTGCGTTTGATTTTGTCAATTGTTGACAAGGGTTCTATTGCAAGTACTGCTTGGATGATTGCACAAATTGTATTGTGTGTAGTGACGGTGGCAGCTTGTGTAGCGATGAATATTTTTTTGTCAGATAGTGAATTGGTGAAATTTATTGCATGTGGAAGTGTTATTATTACAGGATCTATATCTGTGTTTAATCACGGAAATATATATGATATGATTCCACTTTGTGCTGTGTTGGTAGCAACATTGTTGTATTTGGAAACAACATTTTCGGTGATGTGCGCAGCCGTAGTAGATGTAGTGATGTTGATTCGTGCGATTGTGTTCTTTGTTGGAAAAGATTCGTCCATGGGAGTAGCATGGCTTTTGGCTGTTGTACTCTTTTCGGTGATGGCATATTGTTTATATTTAACGGCAGAGAATGTAGTGCGTGAGCAACAGACGGATCAACAGGAGATTAAGTATCACTTGATGTATCAGGAAGAGATTACTCACAACATGGTTGGTGTTGTAGAGCAGGGTAATCAACATATTGAACTTCTACAATCTAAGTTAGATGGATTTCATGATGCAACAGAAGAGGTTGCACGAAGTGTAGATGCGATTTCGAAAGGTGTAAACGGAACTGTTCGTGATATGGAGAATCAGACAAGCATGACGGCGCAGATTCGGGGTGTGATTGAAAATTTGATTCAAGTGAAGGATCATACATTAGATTCCGTAAAAGAAGCAGTGGTTGCAACAGAGTCTGGTGGACATTTGGTAGAACGTTTGAAAGAGAAATCAGATGCTATTGCGGTAGCAAATCAAAGTGTGACGGAAGTTGCACATGAATTACAAGAAAAAATTAGTTCTGCAGAAGAAATTACTCAGATTATTTATCAGGTATCTTCGCAAACTAATTTACTTGCATTGAATGCATCAATCGAGGCAGCAAGAGCGGGTGAAGCAGGAAGAGGTTTTTCTGTTGTAGCAGATGAGATTCGTAAACTTGCAGATAATACGAAACAGTCCATTGATAAGATTACAGATTTGTTACAAGGTGTAACAATGCTTGCAGAGCAGACGACAGTATTAGTTATGAATTCTGTTCAAGCATCTGATGCACAGGCGAAATATATCGATGAGGTTACAGCCGCTTTTAAAAGTATTACAGACGTGGTTGAGGTGTTGAATAACAATATGACCAATCTGGATACATTAAGCAATGATTTACATGAAAGTAACAATGTGATTATAGACAGTCTTGCTAATCAGCAGGCAGCAAGTGAAGAGATTGCTGCCAATGCGATTTCTTCGGCTGAGTTGAGTGAGTGTAACTTAGAGGATTTAGGAGATGTGATTTCTGAGTTGAATGAAATTGCAGAGATTATTGGAAGTTTAAGTCAGATGGAAGGTATGAGTGAGGCTATGAATGCAGAGCCAACAATGCCAACAGAAGATGAATCTGTATCAGAAACGCAAGATTATATGATTTCACCAAGTGGTGCCAGAGTTCCGAATCCGGACGCGATGGTTTCACCAAGTGGATTTGTGCCACCAACCCCAGAGAGTTTGATGGGTGAGGAACCAAGTGGATTTGTACCACCAAGCTCGGAAAGTTTGATGGGTGTAGAGGATGACTTTGTAGAAGAAATGCCAGAGGAAGACATGGAAGAGCCAATGGAAGAAGAGATGCCAGAGGAAGACATGGAAGAAACGATGGAAGAAGAGATGTCAGAGGAAGACATGGAAAATCTAATGGAAGAAGAGATGCCAGAGGAAGACATGGAAGATCTAATGGAAGAAGAGATGCCAGAGGAGGATATGGAAGAACCGATGGAAGAAGAAATACCAGAGGAAACTCCTGGTGGGTTTAGACCTCCAAGTCCGGAAAGTCTTGCAGAAGAGGCAAGATAAAATAACATGTGAGTATGTGAAAGAGGGACTACGATAGCCCCTCTTTTTTATGCCTTTTGGACAATGCTAGTATATATTTTGAAAGGAAGATAGATATGTTTCGTGTTTGGGGAAAAATAATAAAACAGAATCGATTAGTAAAAGATATGGTTGTGGAAATAGAAGAGTATAATATTTCTAGGACACAGAAGGTTTATCAAGCATTAGATAATATGTGTTATGAATTCGATTTGGCAAAACCTATTTGGCTTGAATTAAACAAAAAAGATTTTATTCAAAATGCAAGAACAAGGTTTACACAAGATTCTTTTATCGAAGAGATTGATTTTGATTATTTGGATTTTCAAGTGATTGAAGAGGAATATTAGTGTTTTTTTCTGCAATCTATTAAATGGCACAGTGTTGAGTGATTGTAAAATTCATTTCATCACATATTAACAATAGAATTGTCACAATTTAGTCACAAAACATTGTTAATATAGGTCATAGATCAAGTGATTCTAATTCAATAAGATAAAGATTTGAAAGGTGGACTATAGGTTATGGAAAATGAAAATAACAACATGAATCAAGATTCGACATATCACTTTGGGAGAAATGAAAGTCCTTTTGGAAGAGAAGATATATCTGGTCGTCCAATAGTAGAGAATCAGGATAGAAAAATTGAGATTGGTGATACTGAGCAAAACGTATTGCAAGGAGATGTGGAAACGGGTAAGCATATAACGGAAGAATCTGGAATGGAGCAGTCGCAGCAACAGTCAGGAGCCACGTATTATACAAGCAATCCTTATCAGCAGGGAAGTGTGTATGGTCAGGGTATTTATACAGGAAATGATTTTAAAGAAGCAGAGTCTATTAAGAAAAGAGAGAAGAAACCATCAAATGGTAAGGTTAAGAAAGCGGTAGTATTTGTGTGTTCGGCTGTGGCATTCGGTTTGATTGCCGGAAGTGTTATGGTAGGTGTGAATGCACTTGGTGGTAAGTTTTTAGTGAAAGAAAGAACCACAATACAGAAGGTTGAACAAGTCTCTACTGCGGATGCGACAGGAACGAGTGCTTCAACGAGCACTGTTGCAGATGTTGCACAGGAGGTAATGCCATCTATTGTTGCGATAACCAATACCTCTGTTCAGACGGTGCGTTCGTGGTTTCAGTCATATGAGCAAGAAGTAAGTGGGTCTGGTTCGGGAATTATTATAGGACAGACGGATGAAGAAATTTTGATTGCAACGAATAATCATGTAATAGAGGGGGCGAAGGAACTTACAGTGGCGTTTTTTGATGATACGGCAGTCGAGGCCACTGTGAAAGGTGCAGATTCTTCTTCGGATTTAGCTGTCATTGCAGTGAAAACGAAGGATATAGAGGAGAGCACATTGCAATCGATTCGAATTGCAACACTTGGAGATTCTAATGGTTTGCGAGTTGGAGAATCTGCAATTGCAATTGGTAATGCCTTGGGATATGGACAATCAGTTACAGTTGGATATATTAGTGCAATTAATAGAGAGGTAGATATAGAGGATACCAGTATGACATTGTTGCAGACAGATGCAGCCATTAATCCAGGCAATAGTGGTGGTGCGTTGTTGAATGCAAAGGGTGAAGTTGTTGGTATTAATACCGTTAAGTTTGTAGATAGTACAGTGGAAGGAATGGGATATGCTATACCGATTTCTGCGGCAATCCCGATTATCAATGATTTGATGAATCAGGAAGTGATTGAAGAAAGTGAACAAGGATATTTAGGTATTCAAGGAAATGATATTACAGATGAGTATGCCCAAGGATTTAATATGCCGAAAGGTGTATATGTTGTTAAGATTGTAGACGGTTCTCCTGCTGAGGGTTGTGGACTTAAGGCAGGTGATATTATCACAAAGTTTGCAAACCGTGATGTAGGAAGCATGGAGACACTACAGAATATTCTTTCTACCAAAAAGGCAGGAGAAGAAATCGAAATGACGGTACAACGTAATACTGAAAAAGGTGATTATGAGGAGATTAAACTAACGGTTGTACTTGGTGCAAAGAAAGACATGCCGGAACAAAAAGAAATAGATAAGTCAGAGAAACAATCGGAATCTGATTATCCGGAACAATCATATCCGGATGATTCGTTCCCGGGAGAATACTTTGATCCGTTTAGTTACTTTTTTAACAATTGATAGAGCGTGAATGTGAAGGTCAGACTTGATTCAAGTAGAATCTTGTCTGACCTTTTTTGTGAAACAATATAGATAGTTTTTTGGATAGTCTTTTTGTGTTATATTCATTTACAGATTTCGTCAAAAGTGGTATCATGTTAATAAGTACGTGTGACGTAAGCAGATTGTGGTTGTGAAGATATCGTACAGCTACAGGTAATACTTTTATATTTAGGAGGAAGAACATGAGGGCATTAATCAGCGTATCAGACAAGACTGGTATTGTAGAATTAGCAAAGGAGCTTATAGATTTAGGAATTGAGATTATTTCTACAGGTGGAACCTATAACAAGCTTAGAGAAGAAGGTATTGATGCAATTGAAATTTCGGACTTAACAGGATTTCCAGAGTGTCTTGATGGACGTGTTAAGACGTTACACCCAAAGGTGCATGCAGGACTTTTGGCAATGCGTTCCAACGAAGAGCATATGAAGACGTTAGAAGATCTTGGGATTGACACGATTGATTTTGTAATTGTTAATCTATATCCGTTCAAGCAGACTGTTTTAAAGCCAGGTGTGACAAGAGAAGATTGCGTAGAGAATATCGATATCGGAGGTCCTACCATGATTCGTGCAGCAGCTAAGAATTATCAGGATGTTGCAGTTGTGGTTGATCCGGCGGATTATGAAACTGTATTGAAAGAATTGAAGGAAAATGGTTCTGTATCCTTAGATACAAAGTTCTATTTAATGGGTAAAGTGTTTGAACATACTGCTAATTATGATGCAATGATTAATAATTACCTTAGAAGTGAAAGAGGTGACACTTCTTGGCCGAACACTTTAACTCTTACATTTGAGAAGGTTCAGGAAATGCGTTACGGTGAGAATGGACACCAGCCGGCTGCATTCTATAAGGAGATTGCAAACCTTAAAGGTTCTTTAACTGGTGCAAAACAGCTTCATGGTAAAGAGTTATCTTATAACAATATTAATGATACAAATGGTGCGTTAGAATTGTTGAAAGAGTTTGATGAACCGACAGTAGTTGGATGTAAGCATGGTAACCCTTGTGGTGTAGGTTCTGCTGACACAATTTACAAGGCTTGGAGAAAGGCTTACGAAGCAGACGAGACTTCTATTTTCGGTGGTATTGTGGTTGCTAATGGCACAATTGAAGAAGATATGGCTCAGGATATTGCTGAAATGTTTATGGAGGTTGTTGTTGCTCCTGCATATACAGAGAAGGCATTGGAGATTCTTTCTGCAAAGAAGAATATTCGTTTATTACAATTAGATGACATTAAGGAAAAACAGCCGGCAGGTGCTCTTGACATGAAGAAGGTTAACGGCGGTATGGTTGTTCAGACTATTGATAGCGAATTGTATAATGAAGAAGATTTGAAGGTTGTAACTAAGAGACGGCCAACAGAAGCAGAGATGGAAGATCTTAAGTTTGCTTGGAAAGTTGTTAAGTATGTTAAGTCTAACGGTATTGCTTATGCAAAAGACAAGCAGACAGTAGGTATTGGACCTGGACAGGTTAATCGTATCTGGGCCACAGAGCAAGGTATTGAGCATGCCAGAACTCAGATTGGTGAAGATGCAATTAAGGGTGCTGTTATGGCTTCGGATGCATTCTTCCCATTTGATGATTGTGTAGAAGCGGCAGCGAAAGCTGGTGTGACTGCAATTATTCAGCCGGGTGGAGCTATGAGAGATCAATTATCTATTGATAAGGCAGATGAATATGGAATCGCAATGGTGTTTACCGGCATGAGACATTTTAGACACTAAAATCCGTCAGGCGAACATGTCTTGAGCAAGCTTGCTTGCAGAAAGACATGTTCGTTTGATAGACTATTTATATATTATTCAGGGGAGGTTTATTATGAACGTAAAGATTGAACAGTGGATGAACTGGATACTATACGATGAGTTGATGGAAGGCAAAATCAATGCCCCAAAGCATATTTTAGGTAATCATGATTATTTAGAAGGTCAGATGATTACAACGTATAAGCCGCATTCTGTTAGTTGTAAGGTGATTGCACCTACAGGAAAGACGGAATATGACATGGAGAAGGTGGATGACAGAGGCTTTTATGCATTATATCTTCCAAAGAAAAAATTCGTTGGTAGCAAGTATCGTTTAGTAACTACATATCAAGATGGTTCTACCGTTACATCAGCTGATCCGTATAGTTTTGATGGACAGTTTGGAGAACTGGATATTCATTTGTTTTCAGAGGGAAATCATTGGGATATTTATAAGAAATTAGGTGCACATCCGATGAAAATCGATGGTGTGTCAGGAACCTATTTTGCGGTATGGGCACCACGTGCAAGACGAGTTTCTGTGGTCGGTGATTTCAATATGTGGGATAGCTCATTACATCCAATGCATATAACAGGTAATGGTGGATTTTTTGAATTATTTATTCCTGATGTAGGAGAGGATGCTGTATATAAATTTAATATTTTAACTCGTTATGGGGAAGAGATTTATAAGTCTGATCCGTTTGGTAATTGCGCACAGTTCCGTCCGGATAATGCATCTGTTGTCAAGGATATTACAAAGTATCGTTGGAAAGATGATGAGTGGATGGAGAAGCGTAGTAAGACAAGTCGTAATGATGCCATGAGAAAACCAATGGCAATTTACGAAATGCATTTAGGCTCATGGCAGAAACGCAGCGAAGATGATAACGGTTTCTTCTCATATAGAGAGCTTGCACCAAAGGTAGCGGAATATATGAACTATATGGGATATACTCATATTGAGTTGATGGGTATAGCGGAATATCCGTTTGATGGTTCCTGGGGATATCAGGTAACCAACTATTATGCTCCGACCAGAAGATACGGAGATCCGGAAGATTTCATGTATTTTGTAGATTATATGCATAAGAATGGTATCAGCGTAATTTTGGACTGGGTACCTGCGCATTTCCCAAGAGATGCTCATGGATTAGGAAAATTCGACGGAATGCCACTTTTTGAACATCCGGACACCAGAAGAGGAGAACATCCGGATTGGGGTACTTACATTTTCGATTTTGGTAGAACAGAAGTTTCTAACTTCTTGATTGCTAATGCATTGTTTTGGGCAAAGGAATACCACATTGACGCACTTCGTGTAGATGCGGTTGCATCAATGCTATATCTTGATTATGGAAGACAAGATGGTAATTGGTTGCCGAATGAAGATGGTGGTAATGACAATTACGATGCTATTAAATTATTAATGAAATTGAATAAAACAATTGAAGAACAGACACCGGGTGTGTTTGTTATTGCAGAAGAATCTACTTCGTGGGCTGGTGTAACGGCACCGACTTCTATGGATGGTTTGGGATTCTTGTTCAAGTGGAACATGGGTTGGATGAACGATTTCCTTGAGTATATGAAATTAGACCCATATTTCAGACAGTTTAATCATAATCGTTTGACATTTAGTTTGATGTATGCATATTCTGAGAACTTCATATTGGTAATGTCTCATGATGAGGTTGTACATTTGAAGTGCTCTATGTTGAATAAGATGCCGGGCTTACATGATGATAAGTTTGCTAATCTTCGTACTGCATATGGTTTTATGTATGGTCATCCGGGTAAGAAACTATTGTTCATGGGACAGGAGTTTGCACAGCTTCGTGAATGGAGTGAATCTAGAAGTCTTGATTGGTACTTGCTGGATGGTGAGGATGCTGTAAGTCATAAGGGTATTCAGAATTATGTAAAAGCATTGAATAAGTTGTATAATGAGAACGATGCGATGTATTATAATGATCAGGATCCGATGGGATTTGAATGGATTAATTGTAATGATCCGCAGAGCAGTATTGTATCCTTCATTCGTAGAGGTTCTACTTCTAAGAAACAGTTGTTGTTTGTATGTAACTTTACGCCAATGGATCGTGATGGATTTATTGTTGGTGTGCCTTGTGCAGGTAAGTATACAGAAGTATTGAACTCTGATGCGGAAGAATTTGGTGGAAAGGGTGGAATTAATCCTACTCCGATTAAGGCAACCAATGAGCCTTGGGATGGTAAAGAGAATTCTATTTCTATTCATTTGCCACCACTTTCGACAGTAGTATTTGAGTATGATTATAAGGAGCCGGTAAAGAAAGTGGCTTCTAAGAGTACTGCAAAGAAGACGCCTACTGCAAAGAAGAGCACAACCAAGAAGACAACTAAATAATTAGCTTATGCAATATCACAAGAAAAGCGAAGAAATGCTATGAAATATCGGCGTTTTTTCGCTTTTCTTTTTTATGCATTTTTGTTACACTAATACCCGTTGAAAATTAAGCAGAATGATATCCCATATATAAAAAGTATCGTTGGATTTGATATGAAAAGAAATGGTACTTTTGTAAGTGGATTAGGAGGCCAATATGACAATTTCCAGAGATGATATTCGTAACATTGCAATTATCGCTCACGTAGACCATGGTAAAACAACTTTAGTAGATGAGCTTTTAAAGCAGAGTGGTGTATTCCGTGAGAATCAAGAAGTGGCAGAACGTGTCATGGATTCGAATGATATTGAAAGAGAACGTGGAATAACAATTTTAGCAAAGAATACAGCGGTAGACTATAAGGGAACAAAGATTAATATTATAGATACTCCGGGTCATGCGGACTTTGGTGGTGAGGTAGAGCGTGTTCTTAAGATGGTAAATGGTGTTATACTTGTAGTGGATGCATTTGAGGGTGCAATGCCACAGACAAAGTTTGTATTGAAGAAAGCATTAGAGCTTGATCTTCATGTTATTGTTTGCGTGAATAAAATAGACCGTCCGGAAGCCAGAGTAGAAGAGGTGGAAGAAGAGGTTTTAGAATTATTGCTTGATTTGGAAGCAAGCGATGAGCAATTAGAATGTCCTTTTGTCTATGCATCTGCAAGAGAGGGTGTGGCCAAGAAGAACATGGAAGATGATGCAGTGGATATGGCACCACTTTTTGAAACGATAGTTGATTATATTCCGGCACCAACTGGTGATCCGGATGCAGACACTCAGGTGTTGATTTCGACCATTGACTATAATGAGTATGTGGGTCGTATTGGTGTGGGTAAGATTGACAATGGAACCTTGAAATTGAATCAGGAAGTTTTGCTTGTAAATGCTCATGATGAGAGCAAATGCAAAAAAGTCAAGATTGGAAAGTTATACGAATTTGAAGGTCTGAACAAAGTAGAAGTAAAGGAAGCTGGAATAGGTGCGATTGTAGCGATTTCCGGTATTGCGGATATTCACATTGGTGATACATTGTGTTCGGTAGATAATCCAAAGCCAATTCCATTCCAGAAGATATCAGAGCCAACTATTTCTATGAATTTCTTAGTAAATGATTCTCCGCTTGCTGGTAAGGAAGGCAAATTCGTAACTTCAAGACATTTGAGAGACCGTTTGTTTAGAGAGTTGAATACAGACGTTTCATTGCGTGTAGAAGAAACAGAAGGAACAGAGGCTTATAAGGTATCCGGACGAGGAGAGCTTCATTTATCGGTATTGATTGAGAATATGCGCCGTGAAGGATTTGAGTTTGCTGTCAGTAAGGCAGAGGTAATCTATAAACAGGATGAGAATGGCAAGAAGTTAGAACCAATGGAAATTGCTTATATTGATGTACCGGATGAGTTCTCAGGAACTGTTATAAGTATGCTTAATGAGCGAAAAGGTGAGTTGCAGGCAATGACACCAGCTCATGACGGAACGGTTCGTTTGGAGTTTAATATTCCATCTCGTGGTTTAATTGGATTCAGAGGAGATTTCATGACATCCACAAAGGGTACTGGTATTATTAATACCATTTTCAACGGATATGGAGCATATAAGGGTGATATGATGTATCGTAGTCAGGGTTCCTTGATTGCATTTGAGACAGGAACATCTATTGCTTATGGTTTGTTTAACGCACAGGATAGAGGTACTTTGTTCATCGGTGCAGGTGAACAGGTATATGCCGGAATGGTTATCGGTCAGACCGGTAAGGCAGAAGATATCGAGATTAATGTATGTAAGGCGAAACATTTGACCAATACTCGTGCATCTGGTTCAGATGAAGCGTTGAAACTGACCCCGCCAAGAGTTTTGAGTTTGGAGCAGGCGTTAGAGTTTATTGATACAGATGAGCTTTTGGAGATTACTCCAGAGAATATTCGTATCCGTAAGAAAATTCTTGATCCAACACTTAGAAAGAGATCTAAAATTAATCGATAAAAGTATAGTTTGGGTTGTGACATAGCATGTAGGTGTGTCACAGCCCTTCTTTTAATTTGGTGGAAAGAGTGATATACTCCCATCTTTGACAGTTAATAAAAGACAAAACAGCCACAAAGCCTGTATTTATGGGCTATGTGGCTGTTTGTTCGTTTGCATCGATATGTGCTATATTTTTGCTTTTGTGCTAGTTATCTTTTTTGTCTTTGAAATAATTC
>JAFQOE010000052.1 GCA_017395635.1 Lachnospiraceae bacterium
ATGGATAATCTTTCTCACGCTTCAATCAAGAGATACGGAGACTGCAAAAAACGACTTGTTGAAGAACTTGGACATTACTATTTGTCCGACCTTCGAAAAAAGGATATACAGGCGTTTATTAAGAAAATAGGTATCGGTGACAAGAAGGGTGATAACGGAGTTTCGGTGAAATCACAGAAAAACTATATAACCGTCATTTCCAACATATACAAGTTTGCAATCGACAATGAGTACATAGCTGAAAATCCCTGCAAGGATATCAAAACCGTCAAGAAAGAGACAAAGCCCAGACAGATATACTCGGTAGAAGAAGTTCAGACAATCCTCAATCTGATGGCAGACGAGCCCCTGAAATATTTTTTATTTCACATTTTGGCTTTTTTCTGTGGGTTCAGACGTGGAGAATTGCTCGGCATTGAATGGGGTGACATTTCGTTTGAAGAAAGAAAAATAAGAATCAGAAGAGCTTCTCTTTACGCAAACGATATCGGTACATATACATCTACCCCCAAGACGGTCGGTTCAAGAAGAACGGTTGTTGTTTCGGGCGACGTTATTGATTTGCTGAAAAGATACAAAGCCGAGCAGGATGAATATAAGAAACTGCTCGGCGATGCGTGGATTGACAATGACCGACTTTTCACTCAATGGAACGGTGCTCCGATGGGCACAAGCACTCCGCTTAATTGGTACAGAGAGTTCTGCAAGAAGAACAATATAAGATATCTTTGCACTCACTGTTGCAGACATTTCAACATCTCTCTGATGATAAAAAATCATGTCGACGTTGTTTCAGTTTCGGCAGCGGCAGGTCATAAGGATATTACAACAACTCTTAATATCTATGCCGAAGAATTTGAAGAGGCAAACGCAGCAAGCGTAGAAACAGTTTCAAGCTGCATTTCAATTCCTTCCGTAACCAAAACAACAGAGGAATAATGAGAATGGGCATTGCACAAGCTCGTGCAATGTCCTCTTTTCAAGCGTCAAAACCGCATAAAACAAGCGAAAACTCATTTGGATGAATGGAATGAAGTTGACAGTAAAATCCGCCCGTGTTATGATAAATTTAATTCAGATAAATAAAAACTTTAAAATTCAGAGGTATTGTTATGAAATATAATCTTGTTGTTGCAGGCGGAGGACTCAGCGGCGTTGCGGCGGCAGTCAGCGCCGCACGTGAAGGTTTGACTGTTTTACTTGTTGAAAAATCAGGCTGTCTCGGAGGCGCAATCTCCAACAACCTTGTTTACCCCTTTATGCCTTATTGGACGAAGCAAAAAGACGGTAGCGATATCTGCAAAAAATATCTCTCTCAAGGAATTTTCAAGGAAATGAAAGTGCGTCACGACAGATATGTTGATGATTGCAAAGATCACGAATTCAATTCTGAATATTTAAAAATAGTTCTTGATGATATGACAGCCGAAGCGGGTGTTGACGTTCTTTTTCACGCTGTTGTATATGATGTAAAAACCAATAACAGAAAAATATCATCTGTTGAAATCACTGCGAAAGCACAAAAAATAACGGTTGAAGCAGATTTCTTTATTGATGCAACCGGTGACGGAGATTTGTTTTATCTTGCAGGTTGTGATTATCAGTTGGGCCGCGAAAGCGACAGCCTTTGTCAGCCGATGACAACCTGTTTCAGAATGAGCGGAGTTGACCTTGACCTTTTTACCGAAGAAAGACCCCGTCTGCAAGAGCTTTACAAAGAAAAACAGGCAAAGGGCGAAATAACAAATCCAAGAGAGAACATTCTTGTTTTCTTCGGTGTGGGTGAAGATGTTCTGCATTTCAACTCAACCCGTGTTGTAATGCTTGACCCGACAAATCCGTTCGATGTAAGCAAGGCGGAAGTTATTGCAAGAAAACAAATTCACGAGCTTATCGGATTTTTGAAAGAAAATTCAGCCGCATTCAATGAAAGTGCTTTGATTTCCGTTGCAGTCAACATCGGTGTCAGAGAGAGCAGAAAGCTTAAAGGCGTTCACATCCTCTCAGGCGATGAACTCATAAACTGCACACGCTTCGAGGATTCAATTGCACTCGGAAATTACGATATAGATATTCACAGTCCTACGGGAACAGGCACAAGCCACAGATATTTCGGTGACGGAGAATATTATACTATTCCTTACCGCTCGCTTTTGCCGAAAGAATATGATAATCTTCTTGTTGCCGGTCGTTGCATTTCTGCAACACACGAGGCTCAGGCATCGGTCAGAATAATGCCGATTTGCTGTTGCTTGGGTGAAGCTGCAGGCACGGCAGTTGCCATAGCGCATAACACAAATAAAAATGTGCATACAGTTGATACAAAAGCATTGCAAAAAAAGCTCACGGAAAACGGTGCAATGCTGTAATTACTGCACAGGTTAAGTGCATCAGACAAATAAGAATTTGCGGAACAGATATAAAAGGAGAAACGTATGACACAAATCATTTCATTTTTGCTATCCGTTGTGTTTGCAATTGATATGTTTTTCGTTGGATTATTCCCTGAAAAACAACTTGTTATCACTCAAACGGAAACCGAAACCGAATACTATATAGACGGCGAAAGCGATAAGTTGCGTTTCGGTGTTGTTGGTGAAGGTAATCTGTTTGAGCCAGATGAGGAAATCAAGGTTATAATTGAGTGCCTTGATGAATCCCTTGACGGCACAAGAGCAAAAATTTCCGTTATGAGTGAGCAGACAGGCTTTGATAAGCGAGGATATGTTAATTTAAATTTTGATGTGCCGTATAACACCTTCACTTTTTCGTCAGATAAAAACGGAATTTTTACGGTTGCGATTGAACTGACCGACAGAACCAAATACAGTTTCAACATCGGTGTTCTTCCGAAAAATGCACAGGCAAGCGACAGCTTTTACTACGGAATTCAGCCGTATATAAACCGTGCTTACACTTGGGGTCATGGTTTTCAGCTTCCGAACTATACTGCAGATGAATCAGTAGGGAAAATCCTTGATGTAGCTGAATATCTCGGTGTAAATCTTGTTCGTGAGGACAGTATTGGTTGGGGTGCAATGCAGAGCGAGGCTTACGGCGACGCGAATTTCTCCGTGCAGGATTACCTTGTCGGCAAGGTCAACGAGCGCAATATGAAATACAACTGGTTACTTGGGTTCAATGCAGGAAAATGGTCTGCCGCAGAGAAATACAAAGAAAATTACGATGAATCAATCGGTTGGACCTACCCTCCCGATGAAAAAGTATGGTCAGATTTCATAAGAAAGGTTGCCGCACATTATGCCGACAATACTGACATTCTGTGGGAAATCTGGAACGAGCCGAACTGGTATTTCTTCGCAGGCACTCCCGAAGAATATTTTTCGCTTCTTGAAAAAACCGCTACAATAATCAAAGCCGAAAATCAGTCTGCCTATGTTTATTCGGGCGGACTTGCTGTTGCAGAAAAAGAAAGTAACCTTGTTTTCTATCAGAAATCAGCAGAGCTGATGAATAAAAATCTGCTCGATAATTACGGTTATCACAACCACGACGGACTCGATAATTACTATAATTATATGGGCAAAATGTTATCGCTTACAAAATCTGCAGGACTTTCAAATGGCGGTTTCAACAGCGAAAGCGGAGTAGGAGGTGCAGATGCGGCTACAATCGCCTGCAAGGCACTTTACACCCGTTCAACAGGAGCAAGCGGATTTGTTTCGTTCGCATTCAGAAAAACCGTTACACCTGAAAACGATATAAATAACTTTGCATTTTTCAACGAGTATCTCCAACCTACCGAAGCTGTGATTTCCTACGCAACCGTTATCCGTTTTCTCGGCAATGCAGAGTTTGTGAAGAATATTTCGGATGAAAAGAATCTTGTGATTGATGAATACGCTGATAACGAAAAGAAAATCGAAGTATATTATAGTATTGGAAATAAAACTAAAATCGACGCACCCGAAGGCGATTATAAAGCCTTTGATATGTACGGCAATGAAATACAAATCGGCAGGAAGCTGACTGTCAGCAATACACCGATATATATTGTTTATTGATGTTAGAGCGATTTTTATGACAAATTCCAATTTGTCGGGCACAATCATTTTCAATCACACAAATATTTACAATTAAACAAGGACATTACCCGGCAGTGAAAACTGCTCTGAGTAATGTCCTGTTTTTGTTCGCAAAACCGCTTGAAATAAGGCAAAAAATCCTGTTTTTTCACGAATAATGTCCAAGGGGTAAAAATAACGAAAATGAAAAAAGCTGAAACTGTTGTATATCAACGATTTCAGCCTTCTTTAAGATGGTACGAGTGTTGATAACGGATTCATTTTTAAATATCAATTAACCGACAGTCAAACACATATTCTTGCTTGTATCAGAGAATTTTATAGTTTCTTCAACAAATCAAATACAGATTGCGAGGAAACGATATGTCAAACTTTATTGAAGAATTATACTACGGCAATATAGAACCACAGGAATTAAGCACAGAGCTTTCAGGTGAACTCAAAAAGAAACTGAGCAACCTTACAGAAAAAGAAGAACAGTTTGCTGCAAAATTGAATGATGAAGATAAAGAGCTGTTTCAAAACTATGTAAGTGCCTATACTGATTTTTCAACTATGGGTAATGCTGATAGTTTTATATCAGGCTTCAGACTCGGAGCAAAATTTACATACGATACATTTGTTAAGAATACGAAAGGATGAATATGGTTATGAAAAATAATACTAATATTGAATACAGACGAGTTGGCGATTATAACATTCCGAACCTCATATTACCGCCCGAAGAAGCAAACATCACCCTCGGAAAATACGGTATGTTACATAAGGATTACCTGCTTAAACACAAGAAAGTGCTATTTACAACACTACTTACTCAAGGTAAACTCTATCAGCATTGTGCCGAGGTAGAAAAGCAAGCACGAGATATGTTTGATATTCTTGTTGAACAGATGAAAGAGGCTGAAAGTGTAACTGAGCAGCTGAAAGAAGAAAATCAGTTTGAATGGGTATGCCGTATGCAGAACATTGAAGCACGAGCAATAGAGATTGTGACAACTGAACTGATTTGCAACTGATATACAAATACCCCGCAGACTTTTCAGCCTGCGGGGTTCACTTTATATATTCTCATTTCTGAGCGTATCAACCGTATTTTCCTTATTCACTTTTTTGATTGAATAAATCATACTCAGCACAACGATTATGAATACGCTTGCAATAGCTATAATGAATTTGTCCCACGGGATGTAAAACGGCATTTCGTAACCGCTGTCTGATGCTACAAGATATACGAGATATGTGGTTCCCAATGAAACCGGAAGCGAGAACATAAGACTCTTTACGCCATAAAGAATAGATTCAAATGTCATCATCTTTCTCATACCCTTGCTTGTAAGACCGACGGATTTGAGTGTAGCAAATTCCCGTCTTCTCAGGGAAATGTTGGTTGAAATTGTGTTAAAGACATTTGCTGCTGCGATAGCGGAAATGAGGATGATAAATCCGTATGCCATAACCTTTGCGATAGTCACAAGCGCCCGTATGCTTTCAATTTCTGCTGCGTAATCGACAACGCTGATGTGATTTCTGTCTCCGCCGATGTCCTTGATAAGTCGGCTGACATCACTTGCAACCTTGCTGTGGTCCTCGCAAAGAATAAAAGCGTGTGTCTGGCTGTATTCATCAAGCATTATGCCTTCTCTTACAGATTCAGGGTAAATAAGGTTTGTGTTATGGTCTGCAAAATACGGCTTTTCGTCGATAACCGCACCGATTGAAAGCTTGATATTCTGCACGGCTTTTTCTTCGGACAGGTAACGCTTTGTTGACTCGTCAAATTCTTCGCCCTCGTTACGGCCGATATCATAAACATAATATGTTACACCGTCTTTTACCGTTGTTTCCCCTATATAATGGTAGTCCACATCATTCTCTGTAAAACGAGGAAGGATATTTGTTATCTCAATGCTTGAAGAAATATCGTCCGTGTTAAGGAAAGGTACGATATAAACCTTTTCTTTGTTGTCGTTCTGGTAGATATAAGTACCCATATCATAAACAAGGGCTTTCGGATTTTCTTTGTCAAAGTATCCCTCTTCGCTGAGACCCTCCTCTTTGAGAGTCCTTCGGAAAGCGTCATCATCGATAAAGATATATTTGAACATTCCGTAATACTGATTTTCAGCTTCGCCCGAATATCTCTCAACTTCCTTTTTCATCATATCAAGATATTCTTCCGAAATATACTTTTTATCAAGGTTATATTCCGTGTGCATCTTTTCGGCAAGTGTAAATTCATCAATACCCTTTACAGATTTCAATCCGTTATACAGCTTATTTCTGAATTCATCTGTTTCGTATAAAGGATTAAAGTCTTTGTTGTAATTGAAAAAGTTTACGGCAACATCATAATTCATATCCTGACTTTCGGCTGCAACAATATCTGTAAAATACGTCGAAAGCGAAGAAGCGGAAATGAAAAGGACAACGGAAACAAAAAGTGAAAAAACTGTAGCACGGTATTTCTTTTTGTTTCTTTTAAAATTCTTTGACGAAAGCGTTGCTTCAAAGCCGAAAAGCTTCTCGGTAAGCGGTGAAACCTTAACGCTTCGACGGTTGACCTTAATCTCATTTGACTGTCTGACAGATTCAATGGGGTTAATTTTTATTGCCTTTTTCGCAGGAATATATGCAGAGATGATTACTGTCACAAAGCCTATTACGCTTGCGGCAATGATTGCCACGGGCGAGAACACAAACCGCATTTTAAGGTCTGTAAGTTCTGCAAGGAAGGTTGCGATTGAATCACTTAAGAAGTAGAATGTTATAGCAATGCCCAAGCAACCTGAAATGAGACCTATCGGTATGCCGATACTGCAAAGCAACGATGCTTCGTAAAGAACAGATTTTCTTATCTGCTTTTTGGTTGCACCTATACTTTTGAGGATACCGAACTGCTTTGTGCGTTCACTTACGGAGATTGAAAACGAATTATAGATAAGTGAAACCGAACCGAAAACGATAAGTCCTATAAGAAGAGAAAGCAAGCCGATAACAAGGAAGGGAAATGCCGAATCAAAGCTGTTGAAGCTATACATAAGCAGGTCATAGTTTATGCAGGAATTAACTTCGAGCTTTCTCGCCATATCAAGATTGAACTTGCTGTAATCCGACGGTTCGGAAATAATTGTATAAACTGAAGTAAGGTTTGTGTTTCCTTTTTCGTTTATGGTGTAAGCGGTATAGCCCGGTGCCGAAATAGGTTCGATAGTGGTTTGCTCGGGTCTTACACAAAAGCCTACAACTGTATATGTTTTTTTCGTTGTGTTGGCGATTTGTTCTCTTGCTTCTTCGCCTTCATTTTTTAATAAGGGATATTCCTGAGTAAGCTTCGCCCACGAGTCACCGTCAAGTTTTTTGTACTCCTCGTCCGAAATATTTACAAGCTCAGACCATTGTCTTTGACCGACTTCAAGAGTGATTTCCTGCCCGAGCTTAAGCTGTACCGAGCCGTTGGTATAAAGATGGTCGGAAACAACAATCTCGTTACTGTTTTGGGGTAGTCTGCCCTCTGTCAGATGTATCGGCATTATGTCCGTAAAGTCAGACGGTATGCCTGCTATATACAGATACGGCTTGTACTCATTTGAAGAGCCGATTTCAGCATATCCTATCTCCTGAACAAAGGTATATTTTTCTACTCTTTCGTCCTCGCTGATTATTGAAATGTCATCGTACTCAACATCATAAAAGCCTACATGGTATTTGCCGTTATACATTTCGGCATAGTTTATAAGGTAATCCTGAACGGTTACAAAAGCCTCTATTGTGGCAGTAAACATTGCGACGGAAAGGATAATTCCGATGATTGTAACAAGAGTTCTTGTTTTGTTCTCTTTAAGTGAGCGTTTGGTAAACTGTTTAAAGATATTCATTGCGGTCACCTCACTTAACGAGAAGTCTGTCACTCGCAATTTTACCGTCGTTTATGGTGATAATTCTGTCTGCCTGCAAAGCAATCGAATCATCGTGAGTGATAACGATAAGTGTCTGACCGTATTTTTTGTTAGAGAGTTTAAGAAGTTCAACGATTTCGTGGCTGTTTTTTGAGTCAAGGTTACCCGTCGGCTCGTCGGCAAGCATAACGGCAGGATTGTTGATAAGTGCTCTGCCGATAGAAACTCTCTGTTGCTGACCGCCTGAAAGCTCATTGGGAAGATGCTTTTCTCTTCCGGTAAGAGAAAGAAGGTCAATAAGCTCACGAAGGTAATTTTTGTCCACCTTTTTGCCGTCCATAAGCACGGGCAAAGAAATGTTTTCCGTTACATTGAGAACAGGGATGAGGTTATAAAACTGATAAATAAGACCTACCTGCCTGCGACGGAATATGGCGAGCTGGTCTTCGTTTTGTGCGTAAACATCCTGCCCGTCAAGGTAAACCTTGCCGCTTGTGGGCTTATCAACACCGCCGAGAATATGCAGAAGTGTACTTTTTCCCGAGCCTGACGGACCGATGATAGCCACAAACTGACCTTTAGGTACGATGAAGCTTACATTATCGAGAGCTTTAACCTGATTTTCACCCTCACCGTAAATTTTTGAAAGGTTTTCAATTTTTAAAATATCCATATTGAATTGCTCCTTTTCTTTTTGTTGCAGCTTCATTTTACCAATCAAAAATTACACTTCGGTGACTCTATTATTACAAAAACGTCACACAACCTGCTTGTAAAATCTTATTGTAAATTTCGCACCGCCGTACTGACCGTTTTCGGCTTTTATTGTTCCGTTGTGACCCGAAATAATCATATTTGCGAGGTTTAGACCGACGCCGAAGCTTTCTTTTGATGAGTTTTCACCCTTATAAAAGCGTTCAAAAATATGAGGCAGGTCGTTTTCGTTTATGCCAATGCCCGTATCGGTGATGACAATTTCTGTGAAAATCGGTGTATCTTCAGCAGTTACTGTTATCTCTCCGTTTTCAGGTGTATGCTCAGCACAGTTTTTCAATATGTTTCCGAAAGCTTCTATGCACCATGCAGAATCACAATAAAAATAAATATTATCCACACTTATATTTAGCTTTTGATTTTTAATATCCATAGGTATCAACAGAGGTTCTGCAGATTTTTCAAGAATCGAAGACAGGTCGGTGGTCTTCTTTTCAAACTGTACAGTTCCGGCATCGAGCTTTGAAGTTTTAAGAAGAACAGAAACAAGATATTCTGTTTTGGTAATAAGTGACGAAAGCTCTCTTAAAAGTTCTTCTCTTCTTTCCTCTGATATGTCAGGCGACTCAATAAGAGACAGAATAAGATTAATACTTGTAAGCGGAGTTCTTAACTGATGAGAAATGTCAGCAATTGAGTCTGCAAGAAAAGTTCTTTTCTTTTCTAAAATATCCTTTTGGTCACGAAGGCGTACAAGCATTTTTTGCACATCACTTTCTAAAATTGAAAGCTCACCCTCATCAAAGCCTTTAATATTTATTGTGTCGTTTCCGTGAAGAATCTTATCTATACTTTCACATAGATTATTAATTCTGTTATATCTTTTCTTTGTAAACGCAAGAAAGCTGCATATCAAAAATGTACTTAAAATCAAAATACATACAGCAGTAAATTTAGAATAAAAAGCTGTAATAAAGCATAGTAACAGTGAGGGTATCACTGTTACTGCTAAGAATTTTCTTATTTCGGGATTATTTGAAAGTTTCATTTTATTCACCTAATTTATATCCCAAACCTCTTACGGTAAGAATGATTTTGGGATTTTGTATATCATCTTCCACTTTTTCTCTGAGCCTTTTTATATACACAGTCAAAGTGTTGTCGTTTACAAAGTCACCTGCGATATCCCATATCTCCGAAAGAAGCTTGTTTCTTGTGAGCGTAATACCGGGATTATTAAGAAAAACGAGGAAAAGTCTGTACTCCAAAGCTGAAAGAAAAACATCTTTACCGTTTTTAGTGACAATTCCTTTATCCATATCAACACTTACATTGCCGAGGGTGAGCATACTCTGACTTTTACCTGTTCTGCGAAGAACGGATTTTATGCGGGATATGAGTTCTCTCGGACGGTAAGGCTTTTCAATATAATCATCAGCACCTATATCAAGACCCGTAACAACACTGAACTCATCCGCTGAAGCAGTAAGGAAAATTACAGGACAATCGGTTACACTCTTGATTCTGTTACAAAGAGAAAAACCGTTTCCATCAGGTAGCAGAACATCCAATAAAACAAGGTCGAACTGTGCAGTATCAATTTTAGTCTCTGCTTCTTTACAGTTCAGTGCACTATCAATTTCAAAGCCTTCCTGACGAAGAAGCTCACTTAAATTTTTGACAATAGTAATATCGTCTTCTATGATAAGTATTTTAATCATAATATCACTCTTTTCAGTGGTTATGTGATAATTATATATAAAAAGGTAGATTAAATCAACATTTGTGACGGATGAGTAATAAAAGACCCGTTGTTCACAGCACCCCTTTGATGAGATTCTTTTTTTCTCACTAAAAAACTCTGTATTCTTCACTCATTCCCGCATTTTGACATAGGCTAGGCAGGTGGGAAAGTTACTCAAGGATTATTTTCTAAAACACAAGCCGGTTACAATTATAATTATGACGGCATAAGGCAAATTTTGGCAGTACTTTGCCAAAATTGACAAACAAGCATCTGAAATGTTTAATTTGCTCGTTAAGCAGATGAAAGAAACTGAAGGTATTCAGAACAACTAAACCCGAAAATCAAATGTAGTGGTTGCAGAAAATGAGTAATATTTAGGCAAAAGCAAAAAATTGTTGATAAAAAAGTGATTTATAATGATAATATTTTGAATCAATTTTGACAGAAAAAACAAACTCTTCATCGCTTTTGGCAATGGGGAGTTGCTATGTTATATAGTGATTATTTAATTACGGAACTATCAGCAATCAAATTGTTTGAAAACCGAAACATAATATGATATAATTAAAAAGTGTGAAAATCAAAGTGATTACAATATAAGAGATATACGATTAAACGAGTATTTAAAAACCAAACAGTATTGTTAAGAATGCAAGGAGTTTATTTATGAATATTCAGGTTTATGAGAAAGGCCAATCTATACAGTTTAATACAGACACATTATATCTACAACGAGATAATTGGGATGACTATTCATTTAGAACCACTTTTAGTGTATCATATTGCAATAGTAGTGGAGATTTGGTATCAATTGGTCAAGTGAAAATTGGTGTTGAAGGTATGAAAACCAACAGAAAAGCAATATCCGATTCTCATACAATAATTGAGCCCGCAGTTGCATTTGATATCATACCAAAACAATTTTCAAAACTTGATGATAAGTATTTTTCATTAGGACAAGATGAAAGTTATTATGCAAACATATCGAGTTTAGGTGATGATAAAAGAGTTGAAATTTTAACCGCTTTGCAAGACATAGCCTTTGATTTGAAACATTTTGAAAAATTTAGAGGCGAACAAGTTATGGCTGTATCACTCTTAAGAAGTGTCGGTCCTAACTCTGTTAGAGAACAATTACACAGAATAGCAACTGGTGGAGCTAGACTTACAAAATATAATTTTTCTTATACTTTTAACTATGATGAGAACGAGCAAACGGCTTCTCAATTATCTTTTGCCGTAACGCCGAAAAGCAATCCGCAAACCAATATACATGTTCTTATAGGCAGAAATGGTACGGGAAAAACAACACTAATAAAAAATATGATTCATAGTATTCGTCATCACGATAATACGCATGGCAGTTTTGATTATGCTAATGTTGGCAGAATTACAAATCCTGCTAAATTCTCAAATGTTTTATGTGTGGCATTTAGTCCGTTTGATGATTTTTCTGATGTTGATATTCAAGAAGGAGAGATTCCGTATTCTTACATTGGATTGGACAAGCAAGGTGTTGCTTTGTTTGAGTCAATAGAAAATCAATTTTTGGAGTCATTTTCAAATTGTATGATGAACGAACGAAAAAGATTACTTTGGATTAAGGCTATTGAAATTTTAAAAAGCGATATTACATTTTCTGAAATGGCTTTAGAATCTCTAGCTTCAAACGTTTCACTATCCCAAAATAAAGATCCAAGGGTTTCGAAAAACGATCATATAAAAGATGTCTTTTCAAAATTGAGTTCTGGACATAAAGTGGTTTTACTTATAATTACTTGTTGCGTTGACAAAATAGTTGAAAAGAGCATTGTATTTATGGATGAGCCGGAGAATCACTTGCACCCACCGTTATTATCAGCCTTGATTCGTGCGTTGTCTGATTTATTGATTGATAGGAATGGGGTTGCAATAATATCTACGCATTCACCAGTAGTATTACAAGAAGTGCCGGACAGTTGCGTATATTCAATACGTAGGAATGATAATAAACTAATCGCCGAACGCTTACCACTAAAAACTTTCGGCGCAAGTATAGGTTCGTTAACTAACGAAGTGTTTGGTCTTGAAGTTACAAATTCTGGATATCATAAATTAATTTCTGATGCCGTTAGGACTTTAAACGACTATGACCTGATTTCTGAAGAGTTTGATAATCAACTTGGAAATGAAGCTGTGATGTTGTTGCGAACACTTCTTGCATTACATAAATCAGAGGATGAATAATGAAAAAATTAACAAAACCATTATCAGATACTAAGCCCGAAAACATCTTTGAAGAATGCGTTACTAGTTATAGGGATAAAGAAAAAGTAAATACTTTGTTAAAATGCAAAGATATGATTCGATGTGATTCAATATTATATGATGAAGTGGTTCCGAGTAAATTAGATAAATTCAAGCAATCTTCTTTGCCTGGTGGTGTTGTTGATAAAAATTTATCAGATGTTTACACAACAAAATTCGCTGCAGAAAATGGGCCTGGAAGAAAGTATTACAATGCTATCAAGGAACTAGCAGAACGAAACATATGTCCAATATGCGGCATCAGAATGGTTAAAACACTTGATCATTATTTGCCCAAAAGTAAGTTTCCTACTCTTTCGGTTACTCCAAGTAATTTAATACCTTCCTGTCGTGATTGCAACATGGATAAACGGGATGATACATCATATGATCCGGAAAATACTCCCATCCACCTGTATTTTGATGACATACCAAATGAACCTTGGCTTCAGGTTACAGTTGGAGATAATCTCGAAATACTATATTATATTTCGTGTCCGGACACGTGGGATAGCGGTCTTCGTAAGAGATTAGAAAAACATTTGGATTTTTATGACTTGCACGAATTATATAGCAGCCATGCTAGTAGTGAAATAGCAAACAGTATTCATATGTGGACGAAGACTGTTATGCAGAGTAATATGGAGATACTAAAACTTGCACTAATAGAGGAATGTGAAAGTGCCGAATATAATGATATGAATTCTTGGAAAGCTGCATTATATCGAGGATTAGTGTCTAACTTTGATAAAGTAAAAGTATATTTATTTAATCTTTGCATAAATAAATAAAACTCAAAGATAGTAACATCATACTATTTCTAAGCATAAAAAAGAGTATAAATAAAACGCAGGGAGTATCCCTGCGTTTTATTTATATATTATTCCAATCCAATTGCAATCTAAAGCCATAATCTTCATCGTTGGCACACATTGCTATCCTATTAGCTTCTATTCCCGGAGAAAAATCTCTGTTTTGTCCACTCATACCA
This sequence comes from Lachnospiraceae bacterium, assembly GCA_017395635.1. Lineage (GTDB taxonomy): Bacteria > Bacillota > Clostridia > Lachnospirales > Lachnospiraceae > CAG-590. Next base: position 13,681 of record JAFQOE010000052.1, read on the forward strand.
TGAGACTTAATATTTTTGATTTGATTTTCTGCATTGTTAAGCAAAAATTCGTAAGTATCAAAAGTTTCTTTGTAGGTATCTAAAGTTAATGTTTTACACTGTACTCTTAAGCAATGTAAATAATGCTTAAATGAATTAGTTTCTTTATAGTTAGTAGATGATGGGGTTGCGCCTTTGAAAAGCATCTCTGAATAAGGATTAACAAAATCTCCTTGCAAATGAAAATCACTGAGATAACCCCTTTGCATTGCTACATCCAACAACGCAGCTTTATATTCAGTAAATGCAGTAGGGAGATAATACCATGTGCTTTTGTGTTTTACATCATCGTCTTTTGGTGATTTAAATTTTGCTGGAACAAAAGAACGTGTATTCATATACGTTCCTGACGCAATAGCATCTACATTCGCCAAAGAATAAACCAAACCTTGATGATTAGAATATCCAACAATTACTTTTTTTGACAATAGTTTTAAGCAAGTTGAAAGTTTCAATATACCTATACTCCAACTTACATCCGATACAATGTACTCATTATTTGAAGAATGAGGAACTATATAATAGCCATCTACATTGATATTTTTAAGAAGTTCTACTAATACTTCAATAGATGCTGAATTTCTGATAGTTTCTGGATATAAGCATAAAGTTGCAAACAAAGGTTTTTCTGTTTTATTTTTAAAATATTCAAGAGAATTTTTTATTAAATTAATACCATAATCGAATTTATCTTCGCGCATTTCAATTCCGGGTAGAAGAATATATTTGCTGTCTATAGAATTGTTAATACGTAGCAATTCTCTACAAATGTTTATGTGCTCTTGATTTGATGTTATAGAAACATCTTTCGCAGGCCAATAGTCATATGCTTGAAGTTTTATATGTCCCTCTTTAGGATAGAACATTTGTGGATCAAACAACACATCTCCGCCGACCGAATGAATTTTGTCCGAAAATCCTTTTAGTTTATCCTGAGTTATATTTACAGGACTAATAATAACGGTTCCTGATTTCCAATGTTCTATAAGTTCCATTGACATTCCCTGCATGCCATGTCCGAGCTGTAAATATAGTTCCATACTATACCTCCAAAATCAATGTTGGTTTAATTACATTAAGATATCGCAATGCGTCTTTTGCAGAGTTGGGACGCTGCGATTGACTTTTTGCCATAAGCATACTAACAAATTGCGAAAACATCCCTTTGCTATCACCAGCAAAAGTGATGGGAGTTGGTTGCAAAGATACTGTTTTTGATAAAATTTCATTAACTGTATCTGTTGGTTTTACAAACGGATTCTCACCCGTGCAATACTCATAAATTGTAACGCCAATTTGAAATAAATCGGTACGGACATCTTGTTGTAGTTTCAGGTTTGAAAACTGTTCATGTGGTGCATATCCTGGCGTGAAGGGTCCATGTATTGCTTCGGTTACGGTTAGCGAAGGACCATCAATCTTTTTTGCTATTCCAAAATCTATAAGATATACGTTGCCGGATTTGTCAACCATAACATTGTTTGGATTTATGTCACGATGCAAAATGCCTTTTTCCTCTAAAAGTGTTTCTATGGTAATTAAAGCATCGAGCGTGTTGTATGCTGTATTAAGATTTGCTAACTGTTTGTTGTTTATTAGATCTCGTAATGAAGAACCATCAATATATTCTTCCACTATGTATAAAGCCTCTTCTTCTATTTCTTCGTCAGAAACAATACCTGCTTCTACAATTTTCGGTATATTAACTGAGTTTAGATTTTTTAATATATCGATTTCTTGCAAAACTCTTTTATCACTAATGTTGGGTATTATTTTTAGGGCCACTAAAGTGTTATTGGGCAAAAGAGCCTTATACACCATTTTTTGTCCACCTTTTTTTATTTTTTCAATTTCAACAAATCTAGTCTTTAGTTCTGAAATCGTCATTTTTTTCACCGTTCCTTAAAAATTTTAACAACCACTCGTTAAATTGGAGCGAAGCATATGAAACCGGAAATGCTCTAACATCACTGCTTAGCACTTTCTTTATTTCTCCATTTATTAATATCACGCCCGTACCTGTTGATTCACAAGATTCCATAATAGATTTTGAGCAAGTTTCTTTGTTCATTAGTACGTAAGATTCAGTAGAAAACCAAATATTATTATTTGCTTGCCTAATAGCTTCTGACCACTTATCAATTTTGGCTTCAATAGCTATAATCTTATTAATTCTAGAAATTAAAGAAAGTTTAATATGGTTGATTTTTTTGCTTTTTTCGTTATATCTTATCAAACCACTACTTTTCAACTTTTGTAAAGATTTGAGAGTGGTTTCGTGGGAGAATCCTAATGTTTCTATGATTTCGTCAAATATAAGATGGGAATGCGTTTGTATGAAAAATAAAATTTTAAAATCTGTAGTATTTAAGGTATCTCTTACCGATATCCATTCAGTATCAGGTAAATTACGATATTCTATAATAACTAAATCAGGATAACCTGAATCTAATTGTGGTTCAATAAATATGGCAGCTTTTTTACTTTTCAACTTAGAATACTTAGATATTAAATGTTTAACATACTTTTTAACCATTTCATATTCTGGCCCTTGCGTTGTTGTTCTTGCAAAATACCCTATTTTAGGGGATGAGTTACTTATAATTATAACATTTTTGTTAGCCATCATATTTTATCACCTGTGTCCAGTTCGAAAGAACGTAAAAATTTTGCATTAACTGCATTGGCAATTATTTCTAACTCTTCAATAGTAAATGTTTCACGTTTAAGTTTTGCATTAAATGCTTGCGGTGATGTGTTGAGTCGTCGTGCCAATTCAGCAACGCTGATATTTGAACGAACACATAATACTTTTATCTGTTCAGAAATAGTCATATAGTACCTCGTATAAAATTAATTGTTTATAGTATAAACGAAAATGTTTATAATGTCAATGGCTTTATTGTAAATGTGGTTAATGATGCTCTGTCGTTTTTTATATTGTGTTAAAATATAAAATATGAGATGTTTTAAGTTTAACCCGCAATATATAGAAGAGACCGAAAGAGAGGATAGTCAATTAGATGATAGTAAAATAATGAAATGTTCAATGAGAGCTCGGAGTAAGCAATCATTGAACTATCAAAAAACACGAGACTCTTTTTAAAAGGTTGCTAATAACATACTCAAATGATGGCCTAGATGCCGAAAAAGGTGTAAACGATAGTGTCTTTAAAATAGTTTTAATAAAATGGATTTAAGTGGTTAAATATGAACTTTAAACTGTAAATATCTATTGACAATTAAACAAATGTTCTGTATAATAGCAAATTGGTAAATAATGTATTTGCCATACAACTGAATATAAACTGAAACACATATTTATTAGTGCCCATAGTGAGCCGGAAATCACTGTACTGACCAAAAGAGTATCTGTCCGAATACTTGGTTGGGAAATACACGGACAATCAGAGCTTAAAGTTTAAGCCGTTACATAGTTTCAGTACAAACTGTGCGAGAGGATGAAATGTCCTCCCGCTATTTGTGCTATCTATGTGACGGTTTTTTTTGTTTTCTAAAAGGTATTTTTGAAAATCAGGAACATTTTCATATGGCTTATTCCCATTACTTTTAGAGGCTGTTTCTTTATATAATAACTGCCCCCACCAAATCACCTTGGTATAAAAAATACTACAGCCACCCTTACATAGCGAAGCTCGTCTGCGGTGTAATCCGCAACTAAAGTTTGTCGCTCCCTTGATAAGCGAGAAACTTTAGTTTGTGAGCCTCGCAGAGCCCACTGACATCTTTGCAGTCGTTTACGGATGAAAGTGTCATAGTGGGTTACGCACTTTCAAAGAAAGTCAGCGGAACAAATAAAGCAGTAATGCAGAAAGGAGGTAAAACCTATGTCAAAGAAAAACTACAGTGTGGCAAGAGTTGTCACTCACACACAAAGCTCAATCGGTAAATGTGAAAGGCACAACGAGAGAAAGAATGAATCTTACGCAAATATGAATGTTGATATGGCTCGGTGTGATATGAATGTGCATTTCAAAGGTTGCGGTGAACTGACCTACAACGAACAACTGAATAAGCTCATAGGCGAGAAGAAGGTCTGTATGCGAGGTCTGAAAGTTGATGCAAAGGTCTTTGACGAAATGATATTCGATGTCAATACAGACTACTTTGAAAAACACGGCGGATATGAATATGCCAAAGAGTTCTACGAAGAAGCCTACAGATTTGCAGTTACCTTGTACGGTGAACAGAATATCATCTCTGCAGTTATGCACGCTGATGAACTGAATGTGGCTCTAACAGAACAGTACGGAAAACCCGTGTACCACTATCATATGCACCTTGTAGCTCTGCCTGTTGTAGAGAAACAAATTCTGTGGACAAAGCGGTGTAAGGATAAATCACTTGTTGGTACTGTCAAAGAAACGGTTAGTCAGATAAGCCATTCAAAGAAATGGAAATCACCTCAGACTGTTGATGAAAACGGCAATGTCATATTCAACGAAAAAGGCAAGCCTGTGCTGATTCCGTCTTACAGTATTCTGCAGGATGATTTCTTCAATCATATGCAGAAAGCCGGATTCAATGATTTCATTCGTGGTGAAAAAGGCAGTACGGCTGAGCATCTGTCTTGTCTACAATATGAAATACAGCAGGATAAGAAACGCCTTGAAGAAATCAAGGGGCGATTACAGACAGAAGAAATCCGATATGATGAAATTCAGACCGTGCATAAAACATTCCTTGAGATTGACAGTATGGGCAAGAAAACTCTTACCGGTAAAGTGACAATTTCAAGCGAAGATTTCAATGACCTGAGTAATATGGCAAAGCAGTCCGTTGCGGCAAGAAGCAAGATATACGGCCTTGAGGGAGAAAATGAACGACTCCGAAAAAGGAATTGGGAATTACAAAGCCATATAAACCGACTGAGCGAGAGGCTTAATAAACTTGAACAAGTATGTGCACCGTATCTTGAGGCATTGAGGCTTATGCCTGAAAAAGTACAAGCATTTATCTCGGATGTACTTAAAACTGTCCGAAAAGAGAAACCCAACAAAAATATAGAAATCAAAAAAGAGAGGTAATTAAATGAATATTGAAGATAATTTTATTAACACCCTGTTTGAGAAAACAGAAGAAACTGAGGCGGTAAAGCCTCAGATAACCGAAATCGTAAATATGCCTGTAGGCAAAATTGTTCCTAATTTCAAGAATCCGTACAAGTGCCGTGAGGAAGATATGAAGCCGTTGGAGGACAGTATCCGTGAAAACGGTATTATTCAGCCTTTGATGGTGCGAAAGGACGATAAGGCAGATGTGTTTGAAATCATATCAGGACACAGAAGATACCTTGCAGCAACAAGACTTGAGATGACGGAGATTCCCGTAGTTGTGTTGGACATAAGTAAAGAGGAAGCAGACATTATACTCGTTGACAGTAATCTGCACCGAGAGCATATACTGTACTCAGAAAAGGCTTTTGCATATAAAATGAAAATGGAGGCTCTTAAAAAGCAAGGCAAACGCACAGATTTAACTTCGGACCAAGTCGGACCGAAGTTATCTGCGGAGAAAATCTCGGAAGAAGACAGTGCTTCTCAGGTTAAGAGATATATCCGTCTGACAAAGCTCATACCAAGGCTTCTTTCAATGTTAGATAGCGGTAAAATTGCATTCGGTCCTGCTGTTGAGCTTTCATATCTCAGCCAAGGTCATCAGAACTTTATTGCCGAGGTTATTGAGAAAGAGATATGTACGCCGTCACTCGCTCAGGCACAGAAATTGAAAAAGCTGGAACAAGAGGGAAATCTTGATGTGGGTACAATTCTTTGTATGATGAAGCAGCCCAAACCCAATCAGGTGCAAATGGTAAAAATTCCCGAGGAGAGCATAAACAAATATATAAAATCCAATGCAACAGTAAAGGAAAAAGAAGAATTTCTTGCAAAGGCTGTTGAGTATTACGGAAAAGCCCTTATGCGAAAGAAAGACAGAGGTGCGAGATGATAAAGAAAATTAGTGACTTTTGCGGATTTATCGGTGAGGAGGAATATGTAATCGGTGGTGTACTTTACAAGGTTTCTTCTTCGTTTGCACCTGGCAATATCTGTAATCTTGAAAACACCATAGATGACAAAGTGCAAAAATATGTCGGCAGTGATTTCGCACATTTGACATTGGTGCCTGGTATAGATAAAATTGAATCAGAATATGTGACGACTGCCGGAAAGGAGGATTAATGCAGTCAAACAATTTAGGAATTACAGCTCTTTACTGTCGTCTTTCTCGTGATGACGGAAGCGATAAGGAGAGCAATTCAATCGAAAATCAAGAGTTAATATGTAAAGGGTGGTTTCTACCATCTAATACATATATGACTGCGGCTCATTTGTGGTGAATAGAAAAGCAGTTATAGGAAAGGAGTAAAAAATCCGCATAACCGCTTATATATCAACATAAAAAGGAGCTGATATTTATGAAATCACATTTTGAAGAAATGGGCGGGACATACCGCCGAGTCGGAGATTATTTCATCCCGAATCTTGTGTTACCCAAATCAACAAACTATCCAATAGGCAAATACGGGCGTATTCGCCAAACATTTTTGAAAAACCACCATAATGTTATCTATACAAACTTGGTGATGAACGGCAAACTGAACGAACACCTTGCCGAAACAGACAAATGCTGTAACGAGAGAATGGAACTTCTCTGTAATGCAATGGCAGAACAAGAAGGTGTTACAGAAGAATTAAAAGCATCCGACCAAATGGAATGGGTTTGCCGTATGAACAACATATATAACCGAGCAGAAGAAATTGTCTTAAATGAGCTTGTTTATACAATTTAATATAGTTAACGCCGTGTCTGAAAAGCACGGCGTCTTTTTATGCGCAAATAAGTTGTTGTTCATTTTCGCCGTTCTTTACTCTGCTTCTATAAACATTGATTTTGTTTGCAATACCGCCACTTTTTTATTATTATTAAGTATGAAATGAAAGTTTTTTCAAAAAACTTTAAGAAATTCAGCAAAAAATTCGTACATATAGTTGAGGAACCTCAAACAGAAAGGAGAACGCAATGAACGATGCATCAATAATCAGTTTATATTGGGAACGCTCCGAAAACGCAATAAAAGAAACTGATACAAAATATGGCAAACTTTGTAATCACTTGGCAAACAACATTCTGAATAATGTTTGCGATGCCGAGGAATGTGTAAATGATTCATATTTGACGGTATGGAACTCTATACCCGATGAAAGACCGAATAACTTTTCAGCCTTTTTATGCAGAATAGTTAAAAATCTATCATTCAAAAAATTAGAACATATTTCGGCACAGAAAAGAAAACCCGAAATGCTTGTTTCTCTTAATGAGTTGCAGGATTGCTTATCCTCATCAACAGACACAGAAATAAGCTATGATACAGCGGAACTCGGCAAAATTATCAGCAGATTTTTAAGAGAACAGATCGAAACCAACAGAAACATATTTGTCCGCCGTTATTGGTATTACGAATCGGTAAAAGACATAGCCGCCGATTATGGATTTAAGGAAAAGAAGGTTTCAAATATTCTGTTTGAAACAAGAAAAAAATTAAAGCGATTTCTTGAACAGGAGGGATACAATTTATGATTAACAACATTTTAAATGAAGCAATCAACTCGATTGATGATGATCTGATTTCAAATGCTCATTCAAATAACAGCAGTAAAAAAAGCTATAAGAAGTATCTTGCCATAGCTGCTGCGTTTACGGTTGTAATTATGGCGGTTGTTGTAGGAAGTAAATTCTTTGAAAAGCCGATTGTTTTTAGTGAAAAAACAGAAACAACAACAGACAGTCTTTATTACGGTGGTGCAGAATCAGAAAAAATAAGTAACGGCGACATCGTTGTCAGCGGAACAGTTTTTACTGATGATGAAATAATCGAGTATCTTGAAAAGTATAAATATGACATTGTAGGTGCAATTGCCGCTGAATACAACAACTTTGATTCAGAATATATAATCTCCACAAAAGGATACTATCATATATCTCTCGGCGAAACAAACACATTAGATTTGAATGTTATTACTTTACCTATAACAGTTAACGGTAAGATTATCGCAAGTGTAACCCTGATGAAAAATGGCGAAGAAATAATCCAATCAATTAGTGCAAGAGGAGAAGGCTTTGATAGGCTGAATAAAGTTTTGAGCGATAACAAGGAAACCGAATTTGCTTTTTTCTTTGTTGACGGTATGACAGAGATTGCAATATCTCCGACAAACGAAATTTATATTATTAAAGGCAAGGATACAGTCAATCTTGATAATAAAGTAGATTACTATGGAAAGTATAAAACAGATAAAAATGTTTTTTCTTATGACACTTTGACAAACGATAATTATTACCTCAAAGTCACTCCTTTGCCCGAAGAAAAAGTAACTTCAAATGAAAATACAACTGTTGAAGATTCTTTTGAAAATGAAAAGCAAACGGAAGTTATGCCATTTACGCAAAATGCAACAATAAACTTAACAGTTAATGATATTCTTTCAAAAAATATTTCTTCAATAGAATGGATTGACAGCTACGAGATGCTTTCCGGCAGTTCATATCACAGTTGTAGTGAAAAAGAAACAAAAGACATTATTTCATATATATCAAACATTGAATTTACTGAAAATCCAAACTTTGAAGAAAAATATGGAGGTGCGTTTTATGTAAAGTTTACGTACGATGATGGTTCATTTGCAACAATTGTACTTTTGGATGAAGATTTTTATATCGAAACTCCAAATGGGCACAGTCCAATTTACACAGATGCAACCAAAAATACAGTAAAGTTAATATATTATTTAGTTGAAAGTAAATAAGACAAAGTAAATGAGCTTGTTTATACAATTTAATATAGTCAACGCCGTGCTTTTAAGGCACGGCGTCTTTTTATGCCCAAATCATTTGTTATTCGTTCTCACCGTTCTTTGCCCTGCTCTTGTAAACATTGAATTTGTTTTTGCATTGCGGTGAACAGAACACGGCATCGGCTCTGTTGGCAACAAAAGCCTTTGTGCAATGTTTGCATAAGCGTATCGGTTTTTCCGTATCTGTAAGCATAAAACTAAACATCAACTGTGTTACAAGCAGAAGCGAATGGAAATCCCATATAACGGTAGGCTTGTCAAGTAAGGCAATGCGGTATGTCGGAGGATTACCGCCGAATGCCGAAATGCTCTGTTGCATTATCATACGGGTTTCTTGATTTAATCTGTCATAATCCTCGTAATAAAGCATACTTGTGACATAGGTAAATGCCCAGCTTGTAAACTGCTGTTTCATCCATTCGTAAGGCTCTGCATATTCCCTCTGAAAACTCATACTGACCGCCATAGGCTTGTCTGTCATAGTCATAGCCAATGCCATCATTTCACGGTCATTCGCAATATTCCATATTGATTCTACTCCACGCTTGATAATATCCAATTCATCAAACGGAAAGAATATAGCAAGATAATCCCCGGTTGACATTGTTTCTTCTTTTATGAATTGGTTTTTCGGTAAATATACTGCGTTGTATTCCATAAAATCAGGTGTTGTAGGCAATGCAGTCATAAGTCCGAATAAACCGTATTTTGTTGCAAACTCTTTAATCGCTTTCTGTATCTCTTCGTCGGGTTTCTTGCTCATACCCATCCGACCTATGTTTATTGCTTCAAGAACAAACTGACGGTATTCCTTCAATGGATTGTAAATTGAAGGCTTTGCCGTTTTTGTCGGTGTCAGATACGATTTTCCGTTTTCTGCATTCTTCCATTCATATTCGCTGTATTTTACCCATACGGAACTTGCGTTCTCCATTAGTTTCTTCATTGTTTTTTCTCCAATTCATTTACATAGTCCTTCATAAACTCTTTTTCAAGCAATGTCAGACTGTCTTTCTTTTTGTTCTCTTTTTTCAGAAGTGCCGCATACATTTCTTTCCTTATTTTTCGGAGCATTGTTGCACGGACTTTGCGTATGTTTCTGTCTGTTTGTCCCCTTATTGCGGCTATTCTTACCGAACTGAATAACCTTACTGCACACAGGAACAGCAATTCTTTCTGTTCTTCTTTCAAACCGTAAAATATTTTAGATAAGTATTCTTCCGTTACAAGCTCATGTATGTCATACGGACAGTAAAATATATCGTCAATAAAATCACCCTTGCGAAGCTGCTTTTCCAAAACATTGTTCAGAGTATTGGGAAAGAACAGTTCGTTTATCGAAGCACCGTAATCAAAGGGTATGTCGTCACCGCTTCTGCTTAATTCGTGATACCGTTCTCTGCGTTCACGGTTAGCATCAAGTCTGTCCCACCAAGCGATAACGTTTTCAAAATCGCTGACCGTTCTTGCTGCCGATTCAAGTCGGGCAAGTGCTTCTGCCTGTATTTCCCGTTTCAGCTTCTTTCGTTCAAGTTCTTCGCTTTCTTCTTCATCTTCCTCAAACGGATTTTCTTCCGCATCTGCTTCAAGTTCTTCCACTAAGGTCTGTTCTTCGACAAGCCTTCGGCGTATTTGTTCGTCTGAATCACCGGATTCATCTTCGGTTATACGGCTTTCGTCATATTCGTAATCTTCCGAAATCATCGCTTGTCACCTCCTTAACAGAAAGTTAAAACAAAGTTTAAAGTAAATTCACAAAAAACAGTTCCGATAAACATACCGATTTTCTCCTATAAGTGAGGGGGTAATATATTTTGCCGTTTTATATATTACTTTCAATACTGAAGAAAGGAGAAGTGATGCCATTGTATCAATCAATCGTAAGACACATTAATTTAAGACACTACACCGAATCAGCCTTTGATTAGCCTTGCTTTTCGGAGGCTGAATTCTTTTAAATAAGACATTGAACAATAACCGCTGATATATCTGACATCAGATTACAGCAAACGGAACTAACTGAATTATACAACAAAAATTATTAGGAGGCAAATAAAATTTGAATAAAAACGAAACAAACAATAATTATTCGTATATAACCCGCCGTATCGGTGCAACAACATTTAAAGTTAAGGTTGTGTATAACGATACGGGTAACGAAACTATGGAAGATAAAATTTTACGAATTGTTCGCAATGAAGTACTGGAAAACGGCGAAAAGTGTGGTATAATGGAATTACCGCAAATGAGCCGACAGTCTGAAAGGAGTGCC
>JAFQOE010000136.1 GCA_017395635.1 Lachnospiraceae bacterium
AATGCCTTATCCACTTTCCGTCGCAAAGAAGATACACAGATATTTAAGCGCAGAGTTGATAATAGCGTGGTGAGAAATGCGGCAACGATACTTATGATGTACATAACGCTATTTTTTAGCGGTGCTGTCATAATTAGTGTAGTGGAAAAGCTACCGTTTAGCACCTGCCTTTATGAAACGGCATCTGCTATTGGTACAGTTGGTTTAACTTTGGGTATTACATCTCAACTTGGTGTACTGTCACAAGGTGTACTTATGATACTGATGTTCTTTGGAAGAGTCGGCGGTTTGACACTGATTTATGCGGCACTTTCGGGGACAGGAAAAAAATTATCAAAGCTTCCCCAAGAAAGAATCACAGTGGGTTAAAGGAGAATGAATTATGAAATCTGTATTATTGATAGGACTTGGAAACTTCGGCAAACATATAGCTTTGCAACTCAATCAGCTTGGACATCAGGTAATGGGCGTTGACCATAATGAAGACCGTGTAAATGATGCTATGGATATCGTAACCAATGCACAAATTGGCGACAGTACCAATGAGGAATTTTTGAGTACACTCGGTATTGATAATTACGATGTATGTATTGTTGCTATCGGTGGCAACTTCCAAAGTTCACTTGAAACCACCTATTCTCTAAAAGAGTTGGGTGCAAAAATGGTTGTTTCCCGTGCCGAGCGTGACGGACAGGCAAAATTCCTTCTACGCAACGGTGCGGATGAGGTTGTATATCCCGAAAAACAGGTAGCAAAATGGGCAGCCATCCGTTATAGTTCCGATCACATTCTTGATTATATCGAGCTTGACGAAGCACATTCAATATTCGAAGTAGCAGTTCCAAAGGGCTGGATAGGAAAATCAGTCGGAGAAATTGATATTCGTAAAAAATACAATATAAACATTATCGGTGTAAAGCAGAACGGAAAGACGAATGTTGCGGTTACACCGGACACACTTTTATTTGAAAACAAGACATTGCTCGTTATTGGAGAGGATAAAGCATTGCAAAAGTGCTTCCACATATAACCGTAGTCAATAGAATTGTTGGGAGGTGAGCATAGTGGAGGTTTGGAGAGATATCGTATTAGCATTAGCTGTTCTCGGAGTCTTTGTATTCGGATATTTTCTTATGGCAAGACTGGATAAGTTTTTGGATGAAAACCGAAAAGCTATTGAGAAGGAAAACGAAAAGAAAGAACCTTCTTGTGTTATGCTCACCGAGGAACTGACAGATGAAGAAATAACAGAAGAAATTCGCCGATTTAGAAGTAAGCATGAAGGCACACGAATTATGATCTATGATAGCAATGATATAAAAATAGAAGAACCCTTGACCGATGAAGCCGTATAAAAGCAGTAGAATATTTTGAAATAATATGTTATAATTAGTGAAAATATTAAAAGGTTGGTGAAGCGGATGAAAAATTCAAATATTACAAGCGGTTCTAATGCACAAGAACACATCCTTGTTTGTCTTTCTGCTTCTCCTTCCAATGCTAAAATAGTAAAAACTGCTGCTACTATGGCTTCCGCCTTTGGTGGCAGCTTTACTGCGCTTTATGTACAAACTCCCGATTCAGATAAATTAGACGAGGAAAATAAAAACCGATTGCAAGACCATATACGTCTTGCCGAGCAATTAGGCGCGGACATTGCAACGGCTTACGGTGAGGACGTGTCCTTTCAAATCGCAGAGTATGCCCGAATATCCGGTGTAACAAAAATAGTAATCGGGCGAAGCAATATTAAAAGGCGTCATTTTTGGAACAGGCCGACTTTAACCGATAAACTGACTGAAATTGCACCGAATTTAGATATACATATTATCCCCGACAATATTATAAACTCGAAATACAGACCGAGTTCCCATTCATTATTTAGAAGCTTAATACCGTATCCAAAGGACATACTTATTACCGTTTTAATTCTTGCAATCGCAACTATATTAGGCCTTAGTTTTTACAGTTTTGGATTTACCGATTCCAATATTATCACAGTATATATTCTCGG
>JAFQOE010000053.1 GCA_017395635.1 Lachnospiraceae bacterium
GAAAGTTTTTACAACTCCTCCTACCGTGCTTTGTAGTATAGCTTCTTACAAACTATTTTACATCACGGAGAAGAAGTTTTAAATCTTTCATTACTATTTGTGCCGCCAACTGAAAGGCGGCGGAATGGAGATTTTTATGAAAAACCTGAAACAAAACAAAGGAATTATTATTGTAGCCCTGTTGATTCTCACATTTGCAGGAGGTTTTCTTGCCGGAAATGCATGCTTACAACATCATTTAGAGAGCAAAGTCCAGGCCAAAGTTAAGAAAAACACATCTACCAATGCTCTTACCACAACAAACGGTGAAACAAATCAAGCGTACGACATTGCAAAAAATGAATCACCAGTGGTCGAAGAAGCTACCAAAAAAGCTCATGCCCAAGCTGTAACGGAAACTAGTATAGCTTTTGCAGAAGATATAATAAAAAACATGTCAGACGCACCATTATTAGAAGAAAATGCGATACCAGATGAAAATGGTATGACATATGGTGACAGCTCTTTAGAAAGTTTAATTAATGATGTCAATGCAACAAAAGGAGCTCGGAATGTTATCATTCGCATTTGCGAAGATGCCGGCATCGATGCCACCACCGCAAAGGTAAGCGATTTAACAGTGCAACAAATCGCCCAAATCGATCAGGAAGTATTTCAAAATTCTAAACACGGAAAATAGAGGATAACATGGGGAAAATTTTAATTGTAGAAGATGATAAGTCAATTAACGAATTAATGGTACGATATCTTAAGATAACAGGCCACAACTGCCTTACCGCCTTTTCAGGCGGCGAGGCTCTTTCTGTTATCAAGCAAGAAAAACCAGATTTAATTTTATTAGATATCAATTTGCCTGATATAAATGGTTTCGAAATCATAAAGCTAATTAGTGGAATTCCCATTATTTATGTCACTGCCAGAAGTGCCATAAATGACCGTGTCAAGGGACTCGATGGTGGTGCAGAAGATTATATTGTAAAACCATTTGACTTTCAAGAGCTGATTGCTCGTGTAAACGTTGTACTGCGACGTTACGGGAAAGAAGATCATTTACGCCATCTTGGAGAAACAACTATTGATTTGAAAAACTTTAAAGTATACAAAAACAACAACGAATTAAATGTGACAAAACAGGAATTCGAACTTCTTCATGCATTAATCACAAACAAAAATGTTACTATGACCAGACAACAATTATTAAATGCCGCCTGGGGATGGGATTATGAAGGCGACGAAAGAACCGTAGATGTTCACATTCAAAGATTACGAAAAAAACTCAACTTAGATTCTTATATTAAAACAATTTACAAAATTGGTTATCGATTGGAGATTTAGATGAAACTCTGGGAAAAGAATTATATTCTTACTATGATATTAATTATGACTGTTATATACTGTAGTTTGTTTGTCAATTCTTATTCTTCTTTTCAGATGAACTTTGAACGTGTGTGCACGCAGGCAATACAAACCGAAAAAACTATCAGCTACACCGCCAAAAATTTTATTACAGAGACTACGCAGTACAAAAAATTACAGCTCTACTGTGAAACGATGGCGACCGAAAATATTCATTTTTCTATTTTCGAAGGGGACAATGAAATTGTCACGAATATTCCATATGCATATAGTTTTCCACAAAGCAACGTTTCAGTCATAAAATACGAAAACAAACATTATCTATGTATATACGAAACATTCGCCCATTTACATGACAAATTCTTTTCCATATATTATATTGAGGATATTGAGGAAATATACTCCAACCACCAACGCCAAATCGTTTTATTTTCATGTGCAGGAGCATTTATTTCTGTTCTTCTTGCCATAATCCTTCATTTTGCAATGAAAAAAATGTATTACCCTGTTAACAACATCGCACATGAATTACGCACTCCCTTAACCAGTATCCAAGGCTACGCACAATATATTTTATACGGAAAAATCAGTGAAGAAGAAATCCTATATGCAGGAGAACAAATTCGCCTAGAAGCAATCTATATGAACGATATTATCGACCGTCTTTTGATTATGGAAAATCTTAAAAACGGACAAATCATTTATAGCAAAGTGTATACTAACGACTTGTTCGGAATAATCAAAGAGCACTATCCATCCATTACAATTGACAATCAAACAGAATATATAACAGGAGATAGAACTCTTCTTTTAAGCCTATTTCTGAATTTGCTATCGAATACAAACCGCAACGGGACACAGATACACATTACCACTCATGATAATATCATCACCATCCATAACAAAGATGACCATATTGATAAAAAAATGTTGAAGATACTCAACACCAACCGCACGATTCCTAAGAACAAAGTACACGGAAAAGGATTAGGCGTTTCCCTTTGCCATGAGATTGTAAAAATGCATAAAGGAACTCTATATTATACATCCGATTCAGACGGTGTTTACATCACCATTACTTTTTCAAAATAATATACGTATTAAAAACAGCATTTTGAAACTTATATAAATCGCTTGACAATATATAAAATAAACATCAAAATTGTCTTAGTTAAATTAAGTAATCAACACAACGAGGTATTCATTATGTATAACCCAAAATCTTTACAAGCTGAAGAATTTATCAATCATCAAGAAATTTTAGATACTCTTGCTTACAGCGATGCAAATAAAAGCAATACTATATTAATCAAAGAAATCATAGAGAAAGCAAAAGAAAGAAAAGGTATTTCTCATCGGGAAGCAAGTGTTTTGCTAGCCTGCGAAGACGAGACCTTGAACCAAGAAATATTCCAACTTGCAGAACAAATCAAGAAAGATTTCTACGGAAACCGTATTGTCATGTTTGCACCTCTATATCTTTCAAATTATTGTGTAAACGGCTGTGTATATTGTCCATACCACATCGTCAACAAACACATTACCAGAAAGAAACTAACGCAGGATGAGGTCAGAAAAGAGGTCATTGCGCTTCAAGATATGGGGCACAAACGTTTGGCAATTGAGGCCGGCGAAGACCCTGTTAACAACCCAATTGAATATATATTAGAATGTATTGATACTATATATTCTGTTCATCACAAAAACGGAGATATCCGTCGCGTAAATGTAAACATCGCCGCTACCACAGTGGAAAACTACAGAAAATTAAAGGACGCAGGAATCGGCACTTACATTCTTTTCCAAGAAACCTATCACAAAGAAAGCTACGAAAAGTTACATCCTACCGGACCAAAACATGACTATGCATATCACACCGAAGCCATGGACCGTGCCATGGAAGGCGGTATTGACGATGTAGGCCTCGGGGTTTTGTTCGGCCTAGAACTATATCGCTATGATTTCGCAGGTCTTTTAATGCATGCTGAACATCTCGAAACTACTCACGGTGTAGGCCCACATACTATCAGCGTCCCGCGAATCCGTCACGCAGACGATATTGATGCCTCTGCCTTCGACAATGGTATTGACGATAACACATTTGCTAAAATCGTAGCCTGCCTACGCATTGCAGTTCCTTATACCGGCATGATTGTTTCCACCAGAGAAAGCAAGGCTTGTCGTGAAAAGGTGCTTCACCTTGGAATTTCCCAAATCAGTGGTGGTTCCAAGACATCAGTTGGCGGATATTACGAAGATGAGCCGGAGGATTGCAAATCCGAGCAATTTGATGTAGATGATAATCGAACATTAGATGAAGTTGTACAATGGTTGATGAGCATGGATTACATCCCAAGCTTCTGTACCGCATGCTATCGAGAAGGAAGAACTGGAGATCGTTTTATGAGTCTTTGTAAAAGTGGACAAATCCAGAACTGCTGTCATCCAAATGCACTAATGACATTAAAAGAATACTTGGAGGATTATGCATCAACCGAAACACAAAAAATCGGTTTAGAATTAATTCAAAAAGAGCTCAGCAACATTCCTAATCCGGATGTGCGTAAAATTGTAGAGGAACGTTTGAGCGCTATCCATTCCGGAAAACGAGATTTTCGTTTCTAGATTATAAGACAATCCTCACAGACCGTTTTTATGTTATAGAATTCCCTCACAAAAGAATTTCTTATAACACAAAATGAGCCTGGATATACAGTAGAATATTTCACTGCATATCCAGGCTCGTTTTATGATGCCTGCTGAATTATCTGCATAAATTCATCTTCCGGAACTGCTTTGGAATAATACCAGCCTTGCAAGTAGTCACATCCAATTGCTTCCAAATATGATTTTTGTTCTTGTGTTTCAACACCCTCTGCTACAATCCGCACCTTTAATTCCTTCAACATTCCAACCGTATACTTCAAAGTAATACCCGCCTTTTCATTAGCAAAAGCATCCCATACCATAAGTCGGTCCAACTTGATAATATTAAAAGGAAACTGATGAATATAGCCTAGTGTCGAATATCCCGAACCGTAATCATCCAAAGAGAATGAAATCCCTTTCGTGTAAAGCGAATCAATATTTTCTTGTAAAATCACTAACGAATTTGCCGCTGCAGTCTCCGTTACTTCTAAATTAATCTGATCCGTTCCTACATTATAACGTTTCATAATCTGTAACAACTCATCCACAAAGTTCTGTTGCATACATTGTACTACCGATACATTAACTTCTATGTATTCAATCGACGTCTCTCGCAAATTTTGCTTTGCTATAAAATGACACACTTTTTCAAATATCATCAATCCCAGTTTAATAATCGTTCCATTCTTCTCTGCTATCGGAATAAAAATATCTGGTGGAATACTGCCAAGATCTTCATCCGTTAAACGTACCAAAGCTTCCGCAGAAGTATAACATTGTTTCTCAGTATTAAAAATCGGCTGATAATATACTTGGATTGTATCATTTGCAATAGCTTTTTCCACCGCTTTTTCAATTCTTTTTTCCTCACGCAATGTATTCAAATTCAAATCCTTCGCATACACAACCGTGCCTCTTCCATTCGTCTTGGCAGAGAGGATGGAATAATCAATTACGTCAATAATATTAGCCATCGTCGCACCATCTTTCGGATAAGAAACACAGCTTATAGTTGTCGAAAGCATTACCGAAACATCCTCTGTAATCCAAGGATGCCGAAAACGTTCTTGTATTCTCCTTAATGCGGTATCGACATACACATCCTCCGATTCAATTTCTAACACAAACTGATCCGCACCATATCGATATACTTTCCCTTTTTCTGTAACCGTTGTCAGAAAATAAGCAACTTGAATCAACATCATGTCGCCCACAGTTACTCCAAAGGTCTTATTGACAAACTTAAAATCATCTAACGCCAATATAACCAAATCAAACTTTTTTTCGTGGGTAATATTGCTGCGCAACAATTCATCCAACATATTACGATTCAATACTTGTGTACTATTATCCATCATATCTGATTGATTCTGTGCCACAAGGTACAGCACCAACAATGCCACTGTAACAATAAAACTTACAAACTCATCATGTGACCTATTGTATTGTATCAGCATTTCCACTGCAATTGTTGCCTCCGCAATAGCAATAATCACCAACTTGCTAAACGCCAATTTACGAATATGCATTGATGCATATACTATGCCATATGTCATAGAATATATCGTTGTCAATACCAGCACCCAGACTGCTTTCGTTTTCAAAAAGCCATATTGCGCATCCCATGCATATAACCCTTTTGTAAAGATATTCCACAAAATAGTTACTGCATAGATAACAACCGGTAGCAAAAATAAAATCTTAGCCTTTACATCAACTTTCAAGCTACGACCGGACCACACCACCATATATTCCATAAATACAATCGGTACCAAATACTGCACCGCGTAAAATATGTTTACCAACACGGTAGACCACAAACCTGATTCGAAAGCAAAATCAATAAGTAACGTTCGAACCGTCAAGCTACATATTACTGCTATTATCTGTAATAATACCATAGCCAAAAACACACGACTGCGCTTAATCGAAATACAATTTTTAGAACACTGAAATATACCGATTAATACCAATATAATTAGCGTGCATATATCGACATCATTACTCCACTGCATAATTCTCCTCCAATTTTTCCTAAGAACCGAGTCTTCCCTGTCAACACTTCTATATCTCCACAATCTATTTGCGCTCTATTCCGGCGACTTCATTTCAATATTCATGTCAACAGGTCCATAAATACCCGGAACCTCTCCGCTTTCACTATACTGCCATATTGAAAATTCATAAGGCCAAACCGGCTCATTCGCATACTGCGCAAACCAGATTGGATACTTATAAATCCGCTCCAAATCCAAATATAAGGCATAATACATCTGATTTGTATATACCATCGCCAAACGACCTGCTGCTTCAATTGTTTCCAAGAAACCTAACGCCGCCTGTGTGTGCTGTTCTTTCGATAAATTATTGGTTCTCGCACTCTCCTGCATCGGATCCTCCCTATCCAGTACAATAGGATATGAGAGAGCATAATCCCCCAACATATTCAATACATAATTTGCTTCTTCCACACCTTCTTCGTAAGTAATTGCCTGAGAGTAGAAATAAACACCCACAGGAACCCCATTAGCAAGAGCCCCCTGCATATTCGTCGAATAATAAGCATCTGTCACAATATTACCATTGGTATATCCACGATATCCCAAACGAATAAATGCAAAATCAATCTCTCCTGCAACAGTATCCCAATCAATCACTCCCTGATGCTCCGATACATCAATACCTACACGCCTTTCAGTGCCGTCATCTTCCACATAATTT
This sequence comes from Lachnospiraceae bacterium, assembly GCA_017395635.1. Classification (GTDB taxonomy): domain Bacteria; phylum Bacillota; class Clostridia; order Lachnospirales; family Lachnospiraceae; genus CAG-590. Next base: position 6,727 of record JAFQOE010000053.1, read on the forward strand.
TTAAATGTAGTACCATCTTCCAACTTGCTAAAATCCCAGTTGTGACGAGGTATATTCGGACTAATCTTAATCTTTTGTAACACTCCAAACTTATCTACAATACGAATATAACTGGCATCCATAAAACGTTCGTAATTCTCCGCACTCAACGCGCCAATAGCATCATTACTATATCCCGGAAGCTTAGAAGTACTCATTTCAAAAGGCAATCCTTTTCCATAATAGTCCCTCTGACAACCAGACAGGCATAGCATCACCAAAATTACCATGCCACATAAAGTGATATATTTTTTCATTTGCATTACCTCATTATTATTCTAAAACATTCTGTCATTTTCTATATATAAAATCTATTGATTCACTCCAAAATATGCATAGCACAAAAATACTTTTTCCGCACAAATAGATATTATAATTATACTATAAATACACGTATTATTCAATGTTTTTTCCTTTCTTCCATTGACTTCCATTTTCAATAGTGCTAAACTCTATCTTGTATTATGAAAGCGTTTAATGGTACCAACACTCTCGCTATGTTTTGGTATTCACAGCACCTCTATGATACACAGAATTTATAAGGAGGTACTCTTTTATGAACAAAGGTACAGTAAAATGGTTCAATGAAACAAAAGGTTTTGGATTCATTACCAACGACGAAACTGGCGAGGATGTATTCGTACATTTTTCAGGTATTGTTGCAGAAGGTTTCAAGACCCTTAAAGAAGGACAAGCTGTAACATTCGACATTGAGCAAGGTGCAAAAGGTGCACAGGCAGTTAATGTAACTGTAGTAGCTTAATTATTGAACAGACTAAAGGACTACCAAAAGGTGGTCCTTTTTCTATTTTCCCATAATCTCTAAACAGACAAGTGCACGCAGGCATGTTTGTCTACTTGATTCATTGCGCACACAAAAGGGACACCAATACGATGTCCCTGCTTTTACAATATTGTGTTCTTCCTTTACAAATGCAATACTCTCTCCTGAATCTCTTGGGTGCGTCCCTGATTCCAAAACTGTGTTCCTATATATCCGCAAGTACGTCTCGCAACATTCATAGTGTCCTCATCCGTATTACCACAATTCGGACACTTCCAAATAAGCTTTGCCTGCTCCTGTTCAATCTGAATCTCTCCATCAAAACCACACTTTTGACAGTAATCACTCTTAGTATTCAACTCCGCGTACATAATATTATCATAAATGTGTTGCATAACTGCAATGACCGCATCAATATTATTCTGCATATTTGGAACTTCTACGTAACTTACCGCACCACCCGGCGAAAGTTCTTGGAACTTTGACTCAAAGGACAGCTTCTTAAACGCATCTATCTCCTCTGTCACATGGACATGATAACTATTAGTAATATAGTTGCGGTCTGTCACACCCTCAATCAATCCAAAACGCTTCTGTAAGCATTTTGCAAACTTATAAGTAGTAGACTCTAACGGTGTACCATAAATACTAAAATCAATATTCGTAGCCGCTTTCCATTTGAAGCATGCTGCATTCAATCTCTTCATGACTTCCATAGCAAACGGTGTTGCTTCCGGATTCGTGTGAGAAAGACCTGTCATATAACGGGTACACTCACAAAGTCCTGCATATCCAAGAGATATAGTGGAGTATCCATTATACAGTAATTTATCTATTGTTTCGCCCTTTTTAAGACGTGCTAATGCACCATATTGCCAAAGGATTGGTGCTACATCCGAAGGCGTACCCTTCAAACGTTCGTGTCTGCACATCAAAGCTTCATAACAAAGCTGTAATCTCTCCTCCAAAATATCCCAAAATTTCTCCATATCACCTTCTGAAGAACAAGCCACATCTACCAGATTCAAAGTTACAACACCCTGGTTAAAACGACCATAGAACTTAGACTTCTTATCTGCATCATGATACACAGTCAGGAACGAACGACATCCCATACACGGATAGCAGTAACCCTGCTTTAAGTTCTTCATCACCTTCTCTGAAATATAGTCCGGCACCATACGTTTTGCCGTACATTTCGCAGCAAGCTTGGTAAGTTCCCAATACTTACTACCTTCTCGAACATTATCTTCTTCTAACACATAGATTAACTTTGGAAATGCCGGGGTAATATATACACCTTTTTCATTCTTAACACCTAAGATTCTCTGTGTTAACATCTCTTCAATCACTAATGCCAAATCATCTCTTGTCTGGCCTTCCGGCACCTCGTTCAAGTACATAAACACGGTAACAAATGGTGCCTGACCATTCGTAGTCATCAATGTGATTACCTGATACTGAATCATCTGTACGCCACGTTTAATCTCCTCACGCACACGAAGCTCTGCAATCTTGGCAATCTGCTCATCATCTATTTCTAATCCAGCCTCTTCAAACTCTTCACGAACCATAATTAAGTATTTCTTACGGCTCACATCCACAAACGGTGCCAAATGAGAAAGCGTAATACTCTGTCCGCCATACTGCGAGCTGGCAATCTGTGCGATACTCTGGGTTGCAATATTACAAGCTGTCGAAAAACTCTTTGGACGATCAATCATAGTTTCGCTAATAACTGTACCATTCTGCAACATATCCTCCAAATTCACCAAACAGCAATTATGCATGTGTTGCGCAAAATAGTCTGAATCATGAAAATGAATAATACCTGCTTCATGTGCCTTTACAATCTTATCCGGAAGAAGAAATCTCTTAGTAATATCCTTGCTCACTTCTCCAGCCATATAATCACGCTGTACACTATTCACAACAGGATTCTTATTCGAGTTCTCCTGTTTCACTTCCTCATTATTACATTCAATCAAGCTGAGAATCTGCTCATCCGTCGAATTAGCCTTACGAACCAAAGCACGCTTATATCGATATGTGATATACTTTCTGGCAACCTCAAAAGACTGGGTCTCCATAATCTCATTCTCTACCAAATCCTGAATCTCTTCCACACTAAAAGTACGATTCATGCTACCACAAGTCAAAGTAACCTTCTTAGCGATCTCCTTAATCTGATCCGATGTCAAACGATCTGTTTCAGCTACCTCCTTGTTCGCCTTCTCCACCGCTGCAACAATCTTCGTAATGTCGAAGTCCACTTCCGTTCCACTTCGTTTGATAATTCTCATAACAACATTCCCTTTCCTTCTCTTGCTACTAAAACTGCTATAATGTGTCAGTCATCTTTCTCCAACACAACATCTTGTGCTATTGTAATCCATGCCACAACAAAAAGCAAGGGTGGATTTCTGCCAAATCCACCCAATTATAACGTATTTTCAACCTGCTTATACAAAATACACAATCTTTTTCAGCAATATGACAATTTTTTCTAAGAGTCACGGTTATATTCTACCATATTTTTACATACATATTCTGTCAAACACAATATATTGTGTTTCTCTTAACCTCTCGTACGTTCCTCAATATAACGCTCAATCAACTCAACTGTCTTCTCAATTCCTAACTTGCTATCATTGATACACAAATCATATCCGCGGGAATCGCCCCATTTAACTGCCGAATGACGATTATGATACGCCTTTCTCTTAAGGTCATGGCGTCTCATTTTCTTGAGAGCCTCTTTATCTGACAAATTAAATTTCTTTTTTACATCTTGCAGTTTTGTCAACTCATCACCAAGAATAAAAATAGTAATCAATCCTTCTCTGCCCTTCAATACAGACTCCGCACAGCGTCCTACTACTACAAAGGACTCGCCCGAATCAGCTTTCTTTTTCAAAAATTCTGACTGCATATGAAACAATGCATCTTCCATAGAGTTTGAATGTCCTCTAACCTTTCTGGAAATAATCGGTATTTTAGGTCTCTCATCATATTTTTCTAAATGTTTCGCATCAATACCATTCTCTTCAGCAATCTCATCTAACAACGCTCTGTCATACAAATTGATACCCAAATCTTCAGCAACCATCGCTGCAATATGATGTCCGTACGTTCCAAACTCACGACTGATTGAAATTATCAACTGTTTATCTCCCATTCCCATTCCTCCTACCTTGTTATACTAATCAATATAATACCATTTAAAGCTATTACAAATCACTACTTTTTTAAAAATATCTCACAAAAATAACCGCCATAGAAATCAGTATAACAATAATCGTGGCCGGCGCTGCTGTCTTACAGTATTTTCCCCATCCGATGGGATAACCATTTTTCGCCGCAACCGCTGTTCCTACAACATTAGCAGATGCACCAATCGGAGTTGCGCTACCACCAATATCCGTACCCATTGACAATCCCCATGCAAGTACAGATAAATCTGCTCCTGTTGTTGCCGCAAGGCTCTTAATAACCGGTATCATCGTAGCTGCAAACGGAATATTATCCACGAATGCACTGGCAACAGCTGATATCCATATAATAATGGCAATCATCACCTTATAGTTTCCACCACTGACATTTCCAATCCATTCAGCAATCACTTCCAATACCCCAGTCTGTTCCAGCCCACCTACAACCATGAACAAACCAATAAAGAAAACTAATGTCTTATAATCTACTTTTTTCAAAAGCATGATTGCATCTTTGCCTGCCGTTAACAACGTGGCAACCGCAACCACTGCACCAATAAATGCTACCGTCAGATGTGTCATGGCATGCGTAACCAGCAAAACAATCGCAACAGCAAAGATGATAACACTAATCGCCAAATCCTTCTTACTCTTAATTGCTTCTTTCGGATTAGGCATCGTCGCCGGATCAATCACTTTTCCATCTTTTGGAATCAATGCTTTTCGATAAACAATATAAAAATACACCAATATTACAATCAAACTAATTCCCGCAATCACACCTGTATTCATCACAAAATCAGCAAAGGAATACCCAAGAGAAGTACCGATAATGATATTGGGCGGATCACCACACATAGTCGCAGAACCACCAAGATTGGCACAGAAAATCTCTGCCAAAATCATAGGAACCGGATTCAATTTCAATAGTTTGGCTAGTTCCACGGTCACCGCCGCCAAGAACAAAATAACAGTAATACTGTCGATAAACATAGACAAAACTGCCGACATAATCATAAATACAACAAACAAAGGAACCGGCTTGTAGTTAACCATCTTTGCCAACTTCATACAAAGCCACCTGAAAAATCCCGCTTCTGCCATTCCTTCTACCATCACCATCATACCGGCAATAAAAATGATGGTTGCCCAGTTAATTCCTGCTGTGGATTCTTCCGCTCCAACACTATACCAGAAACCAACTGTAAAGATACTGCGCAGATTCAATGTCTCCATAACTGCGCTCATGCTCTGCATTCCCACTCCGAACACAAGAACCAGTGTCATAAGTCCACACGCCAAGGTAACAATATGTCTTTCAATCTTATCCATTACCACTAGCACGAACATTGTGACGAAAATAAGTACTGCCAAAATTTGTGCTGTCAACATATGCACGTCCTCCTACCCTCGTACCGTCACTTATGAAACACTAGTATGCTAATTTCCCTGTTTCGGGCGGTATGTAATTTGTAATTATTCGTTAGTTATTATATTCCTGTGGTTCCAAAAATAATAGATTAATTTTCCCTAAATTTAAAGAAGATTTCTATATAAATTTATGCAATTTTTTAATGTTTTTTATTTCTCTAATCAAAATGAGCGAGCCTTGAAAAATCAAAGACTCGCTCATTTTACAATTACTGCCGGCGACCGGAATCGAACCGGTACGGGAGTATAAGTCCCGCAGGATTTTAAGTCCTGTGCGTCTGCCAGTTCCGCCACGCCGGCATTGTGATGCCACACCTAGCTCCATAAGCTTACGGTTTCCGTTTCAGGCTACGTCTTACAACTAACCATCATCTGGCATTCAATGGATGGAGGTGGATTCGAACCACCGAAGCAATATGCAGCAGATTTACAGTCTGTCCCCTTTGGCCACTCGGGAATCCATCCATTTGTTCAGTTCAGTCATCAAATGACCGACTGTCATTATATCTCAACCACAATTAAATTGCAAGCGATTTTTACTCAAATCACTCCGCCTTCAAAACAATAGCCGAGATCTTAGGCACAGAAACAAATAACTGATTATTCTCTACTGTATGAATCTTAGGTTCCAGAATATAGCCCTCTTCTGTTGTAAGAATCAACTGTTTCAGTGTATCTCCATTCATCATACCGAGGCGATCTACATTGAGGCTTAAGTTAACCTCTTCATAGTTGTTGTTCATCACAATGACCATCTTATCCTTACGGTTGAATCTTCCATAAGCAATCACCTTGTGTCCACCATGAAGAAACAACACAGAACCACGTTTTAACACTTCATTTTCCTTATGAATACGAATAATATCGCGATGGAACAAAATCAAATCTCTGTCCTCATATCCCCAAGGATAGGTTCTTCGGTTATCCGGATCCGTCCATCCACACATACCAGCCTCATCACCATAATAAATGGTAGGTGCTCCCGGCCAAGTCATCTGAAACACAACCGCCTCACGAAGCACACCCTTATTCACATTCTCATTAGCCGCATCCGGTCCCATTGTATGGGTACGTCCCACACGACGATTGGTACGTGTCAAAAATCTTGAATGATCATGATTCGAAAGCTCATTCATAGCCACTTCCAAAGATTGTCTATGGAATCGACTCATATGGTGCCTCAAAGATCCAATAAATGCATCCGGATTACCAAGCAAATCACCACGGAATTCGTCCGAGTGTTTTTCTACACCCGTCAAAAACCATGTGATTGGTTCCATAAATGCATCATAATTCATAACCGTATCCCACTGATCGCCCTTCAACCAATTATATGGATCTCCGTAATGCTCTGCCAAAATAATGGCATTCGGATTTGCTTCCTTTACCACATTTCTAAAATCTCTCCAAAACTTGTGATTAAACTCTTCTGAGTGTCCCAAATCCGCAGCAACATCCAATCTCCAACCATCTACATTATAAGGCGGAGAAACCCATTTGCGCCCTACTTCTAATATATACTGATAAAGTTCTTCCGAACCTTCGTAATTCAACTTTGGTAATGTATCATGTCCCCACCAGCCATCGTAGGTTGGGTTATAAGGAAATGCATACTCATCATGAAACTTGAAGAAATTGTGATAAGGACTATCCTGTGCCGGATAAGCTCCCTTTTCATATCCTTCCTGATTCTCATAAATCAATTCTCTATCCAGCCATTTATTAAAGGAACCACAGTGATTGAATACACCATCCAAAATAATTTTCATCCCGCGACGATGTACTTCTTCTACAAGTTCACGGAACAATTCATTACTGGCTTCCAAATTCTCTTTATTGGTAACACGAGTAATATATCTGGTAGAATTCTTATTCAGCGTATCACCATTTTGCAGGCATTCGCCTTCATCCTTCACAATACGGCCAAAATGTGGATCAATATAATCATAATCCTGAATATCATACTTATGATTCGAAGGAGATACGAAAATCGGATTCAAATAAAGAACTTCAACACCCAAGTCCTGCAGGTAATCTAACTTATTCATAATACCCTGCAAATCACCACCGTAGAAACATCTAACATCCATGGAATCCGGATATTTGCCCCAATCCGTAACACGTTTAGTTCCCTCACCAATATAATAGTACTCATTATCTAACACATCATTGCTTTCATCACCATTACAGAAACGATCCACATAAATCTGATAGAAAATGGCACCTTTCGCCCAGTCAGGTGTTGTAAATCCCGGTGTAATCGCAAAATTATAAGTCGGATTCACACCTGTCTGCACACCAAGTTTATTATAATAGCAAACAGAATTACCGGACACGATTTCAAAATAATACTCTATTCTTTCGTGTCCAACCGGAGGTAACGTATAGGCATAATAGTCAAACGCTTTGTCTGTTTCTTTTATTTCCATTTCATAACGTTCCCCATTACAAATTAAATATACAATATCCACATTGCTCTTTGCTGTACGGAATTTCAAAGTCACTTTGTCTTCCGGCATCGGCTCCTGCGGAATACAATAATCTCCTGTCCCATCACAAAACAGACATTCCGGACGTAATACCGGCTTATTATTAAAAACGTAATTCAATATTTTTTGTGCTTTACTAGAACTCTTAAATGAGTAACTCATATCTATCCTCCACCATGATAGGTATCTTCGTAACCATTCAGTACCTTCATAGTTACGATATCTTCTTAATTTTATTCATGTAACCTAACGCTCACACTTTTGTTATTTTACCTTATTTTTACAAATATAGCAACCATCTGTCCGTGAGCAGGTCCCCATCATCCAATTTGCCTCTTCCATGCATGGCGTATTTACAAACAAGTAAAAAGGACAGCCAACCGATCGACTGTCCTTTCTGGAGAAGGTATTTTTTTGTTACTTATGGGGTGTAGCAAAAAAACTATATAATGTATTGGGGGGGTTACAAGTATTATTATATCCATTTCACTTAAAAAGTGTTCACAAACATTCATTTATTTTTAAGAAAGTTTTGTGCAAAACATCAAAAGCAGTTGGGAATAACCCCTTTTCCTCCTCTTTTTTTGTACACATTGCTCAACCACAGCATTTTACTCGTCTTTTTTTATCAAAATGCACAATACTCTCCAGCCAAAATAGCTGTTGCAATTTTAAAAAATAATCATTTTTTATAAAATAATAACGTCCATTCCTTGCATAACCCTACAAATTTTGAAAATTATGCCTGTACTTCATCAAACAGAGACTCAAACTCTTCTCTATCGATACGTTCCTTCTCAAGCAAACGTTCCGCACAAAGATGCAATACCGCTACATTGTCTTCCAAAATCTTTTTCGCTGCAACATAACACTCATCCACAATACATTTTACCTCTCGGTCAATTGCAGATGTTGTTTGTTCACCTAAGATCTTACGATGTCCGATATCTCTTCCAACAAATGTTTCCTCTTCATTCTCTGTTTCATAGTTAACCAAGCCCAACTCATCCGACATACCATATTGTACAACCATAGCCCTTGCTGCCGCTGTTGCCTGCTTAATATCCTGATATGCACCGGTTGTAATATCGTCCATAACCATCTCTTCCGCAATACGTCCACCAAGACTCACCTTAATATCCTGTAAAATCTTACCCTTTGTATTGAACACATTATCATTTTCCGGAAGCGGCATCGTATAACCTGCTGCACCCTGTCCTGTTGGAATAATTGACACAGTATACACCGGTCCAACTCCCTCTAGTAAATGGAACAAAATCGCGTGTCCAGCCTCATGATAAGCAGTAATACGGCGTTCTTTCTCCGGTACAAGACGTGACTTTCTCTCCGTACCGATACCAACCTTAATAAATGCTTTATCCACATCTTCCTTGATAATAAACTTACGATTATCCTTAGCAGCACTAATCGCTGACTCATTCATCAGATTCTCCAAATCAGCACCCGCAAAACCTGCGGTTGTTCTTGCAATCTCATGCAAATCTACATCTTCACTCAATGGTTTCTTCTTAGTATGAACCTTAAGAATCTCTTCTCTTCCTTTCACATCCGGTCTGCCAACATTAATCTTACGATCAAAACGACCCGGACGAAGAATTGCCGGATCCAAAATATCCACACGGTTAGTTGCTGCCAACACGATAATTCCTTCGTTAACTGAGAAACCATCCATCTCTACCAACATCTGATTCAACGTCTGCTCACGCTCATCATGTCCACCACCAAGACCGGTACCTCTTCTTCTTGCTACTGCGTCAATCTCATCAATGAAAATGATACATGGCGCGTTGCGTTTTGCCTCCGCAAACAAATCTCTTACTCGAGATGCACCAACACCAACAAACATCTCCACAAAATCAGAACCCGAAATTGTAAAGAATGGCACATGTGCTTCTCCTGCCACAGCCTTTGCAAGCAAAGTCTTACCGGTTCCCGGAGGACCCACCAATAAAATGCCCTTTGGAATTCTTGCACCCAACTCAACGTACTTACCCGGACTCTTCAAGAAATCAACCACTTCTTCCAAATCCTCTTTTTCTTCTCTAAGACCTGCAACATCTTCAAAAGTAATCTTGTTATCTGCTTCTGATGTCATCCTTGCACGACTCTTTCCAAAGTTGGCCATGGCACCACCACCATTACCGGCTCCCTGCATGCCAACCATTAACACCATAAACACTATAAACGCAATCAAACCTACAATATATGGCAACGTTTTCTCCAGAAGGGTCGGACGAGCCACGTCACTCATCTGGAATTTTATATCAGAATCTTTATCCACCAACTCATTGTAGAAATCTTGAAACTCATTCACATCTGTGATATAGAAGATTACTTTGGAATAATCTTTCATAGCAACTTCTACTGTACCCGTCGGTACCTCTGCGTTTTGTCGAACATAAACACTTGTTACATTACCTTTTTTCACATCTGTTGCGAATTTCGTTTCTGTATAAGTCATGTCTACATTTTGATTTCCATTCTGAATCAGTATAATCACACCAAAAATAAGTGCAAAGAGAATCAGATAAGATATCAAACTTCTTTTCACGTTCTTATTCATAATTTAATAGTCTCCTTTTTCTTTCTATGCCTTTACCACGCCGATGTAAGGAAGATTACGATATTTCTGTGCATAATCCAATCCATATCCAACTACAAACTCATCCGGTATTTCAAAACCACAATAATCCGTAATCACATCTGTCACTCTACGATCCGGTTTATCTAACAATGTAATAATTTTAAGACTTGCCGGGTTTCTTCCTTCTAATAAATTTCTCAAATGGAATAGTGTATTACCGGAATCCACAATATCCTCTACGATAATAACATCTTTTCCTTCTATATCTTCATCTAATTCCTTCTTAACCGTAATATGCCCTGCAGACACCATTCCATTACCATAAGAGGAAACGGACATAAAGTCCATTGTAACCGGTACGGTAATTCTTTTCGCCAACTCACAGGCAAAAAATACACTACCTTTCAAAATAACAATCAAATGCAACTCTTTGCCTGCATAATCTTCACTAATTTGTTGTGCCAGCTCACAAATTCTCGCATCCACTTTCTCTTCTGAAATCATTACGTCGATTTGATGTTCCATGTTTACTCTCCTTCGTACATTATCTTTAAAATCATTTTACTGTGTTCTGAAACTTTATACTCTTCACATCTGCGTCGACCGATAATCCATAGTACGTCAGACCCCTCGGCTAACACTAATATCTTATTACGCTGCTCTGTCGGAACTTTCTCATCAATATAGTAACGAGATAGCTTTTTGCGATCACCTTTTGCATTCATCACAAAGGAGTCCTCAGGCTCGCCAACTCTTACGCGCAACGCAAACTTCATTCTATCACATTCAAAGAATTTAGTATAGTTATTTTTGGAATTTGAAGCTTCATTTACCAATGTATTCCATTGTTGCTCTGTACATTGATTTTTCATATATAAATGAACTTTTAACTTTCCATAATCCGACAAAGAAAAACAATGTTCTCGTTCTTCGTTTTGCATCATCTGTAGCCAATCAATGTGTATGCCACACGCAGATAACGCCTCAACCTTTTCTAAGCTTTTCCGAATTTTTAACTTTTCATACGATATTTCTGCTATCATTGCATATGGCAGCATAATTTTCTTACCACTTTGATTATCCAACAAATCATATACAGCCTGCACGTGTACACTGCCAATGTCCTTTTTCTTCCCACACACCTTTGCCATCATCTCATACAGAACAGCTTTTGCCAAAATCTCTTCTTGTTGCATCAAACGATTCCGATTTGTTTCACAAACACCTTCCGCAGTCATTACCACTTCCTTCGCAATGCAGTTATCTACCGCATGCTGAAAGAATGTTTTGTACTCTCTCATCTCATCCGCATATTCTGCAATATGCCTTACCGCCTGTGCATTCACCTGTTCTAACACCGGAAGCACTTGATTGCGGATACAATTACGGGAATACGTATTATCTTCATTGGTACAGTCTTCCATCCACATAACATTGTTTTCTTGTAGCCAATGTAGCAATTCTTCTTTTCTGCAATTTAATAACGGACGGATAATTTTCTTCTCCTGTTTATCACTCAAGCATTTTTTTGTTGATACGTCATTCTCGCCTTGTCTGTTCCACAACTCTGTCACCGGATGAATCCCTTCCAGTCCGGCCATCCGGCTACCACGAACAAGATGAAACAATACTGTCTCAGCCTGGTCATCCATATGATGCGCTATTGCCAGTTTCTTTGCTCCAACCTGATTCATCACATCATCAAAACACCGGTAACGATAAATGCGTCCCATTTCCTCCTCGGACACACCTTGTTCCTTCGCCATAGCAGGTATATCAGCTTCAAACAAGTAAAATGGTATCTCCAGCTCATCACTCAGTTTCCTTGCGTATTCCGCGTCTTTAGAAGCCTCCATTCGAATCCCATGATTGATGTGAACCGTAAATAATTCCAGCGCATATATTTTTTTCAAACTCTGTAACACAAGAAGAAGAGCTACCGAATCCGCACCTCCGGATAATCCCACTACGATTCGATCACCCTTTTCCATCATATTCCACTTTTTTGTATATTGCTCTACCTTAGTTACCATACTCTCACCATTTAATTTTATCACTTCTCCCATATTCCAGCTATGAGAATTGTACTGTCATCACGCAGATTTCCTCTCTGCATGCGTTCTACTTCCGCCATGATATTCTCAGCCATAACTTGTACATTGCTGGTTTTCTGTTTAGCAATCACATCTGCCACATATTCCTCTTTGTCTTCAAAGACAATTCCATCCAACACGCCATCACTTACCATAACGATAATATCACCATGATATAGCTTTCTCGAGCATGTGTCAAACTCCACTTGTTCTAAAACTCCAACCGGAAGCGAAGTAGAACAAATATATTCCACTTTATCATCCCTTTTAATAAATGTGGTAGACGCACCAAGCTTTATAAAATCCACATTGCCATTATACAAATCCAATACCGCTAAATCCAACGAAGAACTGGCATTTCCATCTGACAAAAAACTAACAAAGGAATTCAATAATTCTATTGCAAGTTCTTTACAAAAGCCGGCAGACAATAGTTGTTCCAACAGTTCCACCACCTGCCCACTTTTTTTATATGCATTTTCTCCAGTTCCCATTCCATCCGACAGCATCAAAACCGCTTTCTGCTCATCCATTTTGCTTATAGAAAAATTATCCCCACACAGATTCTCACCTTTACGATTTCTCCTCACAACACCTGTTGTAACCAAAAATCTCCCCTCTTCCACAAAGCAATACTTTGTCTGTGTTGAACACACCGGCTCTTGGCCACGTTCCACACAAACCATAGCCTTACCTAATATTCCACTCAATCTTTCTGCAAGTTCTTCTCCCATTACAAGTTTTTCACGATGAAGAAAACAACTAACATAGACCTTGACCATATCATTCTTATCTTTAATCAATATTGCCTTCGACACTCCCACACCTATACGTCCAAAGCTTTCTACAATCCTTCCTTCAAAAAATTCGCTCTGAGCCGAACAATCCACCATTTCTGCAGGAAACGTGGTAATAACGTCTCCAATCTGCCCCAACTGGCGAATAAAATTTTTACGTAGTTCTGCCAAACGATTGCTTTGGAATTCCACCACATTCAACAATGAAATCCCATCTCCACTAAGATAAATATTACTCAACCCATGCGGTTCAAATGTATTTCTCTCTTCTTCATGATCTTGTAACATTTTCTCCATGGATAAAAATGCTTGTCCGAAATTTTCAATTCTACTTTTAGTAGCTTCCTGGATTAAAATATCTTGAAAAAAATCTGTACCACACTCTCTAACAGCGGAAATCTGCTTAAGCCATTTGCGTGGAGTTACAAGGAAAATCCCGGCAGAAAGCAATGTTGCAAACAACATTTCTTTTTTTAGCAAACTATTATCATACATGTATGCCAAGGAAATATAACCGCTAAAATAGGCTAACAAAACTCCAACCTTGCCCATATCCTTCAGCAGAATCATCAAGCCTGATAACAAAATCATAACTGCCAAAAAATTCACATTTGCAGTCTGAAATGCCAACACCAGGCCAACCAACGCACCGGTTGCCATACCAACGCCACCATCAAATCGATAGTTGTTATACAACAAAATTATGCTACATAATAACAGTAGCAAATGAAACGGCTTTGTAATAAGCGGACACCCAAACAAAGCTACCACCAAAATTGCAAACAGGCCGATAAAACGCTCATTATTAGCAAACATCCGACTCGTTCCAACCCTCAAAGCAACCAAACCTTCTTTAAATATAATTACAAAACAAGTTACAATAATACCCTCCAGCAACACATACACCACACTGATATCCTGTCGAGTAATCAGATATTGAAAAGGCATACTAATCGCCCAAAGTACCATACCTGCCGCCAAAGCTATCTGGTTATTGGTTGAAAAGAGCATCTTGCGGTCTGTACGCTTTAACATAACCATGAGAAACAGAATTACCATGGAGTATCGAAGCGCCGATTCCATCCCCATTTTACTTAAAACTCCAAGTATCATAATGACATACATTCCAACCGAACTTTTATTCTGTATATATGCTGCCATAAAAAATGGCACAACAAAAGGATACAATCCCAGCATTTGACAACGTGCCACAAAAAACGCCAGAATATGTATCCCTATTTTTTCTATCGAATAACGCATACACTATCCCTCCCACTTAATAAAGTGGGAAAATTATATTTCATATATCAAAAGAAAAATGTCATATATCGCAACCATCCCTCGCAAAATACGACATTCTTAATCATTGGATGGCTCTATTAGAATTTCGTCCGGATATACCAATCCAAGTTTCTCCTTTGCCACTTCTTCCATATATTTCTTTGTCTGCATATATTTTTTCAACTCTTCCAATTCCTTGGTTCTCTTTTCCTCTTCCTGAATCTGTTTCTCGATGGATGCTTTTTTCTCTGCCAATTCTTCACTTTGACTCTTAAGGTTCTGTACCCGGACAAACAATACAAGACAGAACACTACTACAACAAACGCGATCATAGAAAGACCTTTATTATTCCCTTGTCTCTTTTTTCTTCTTCTCTTACTCATATTGTCTCCTGTTTCTTTATCTGTAACTATTCATTACATTCATAGTTACAATTCTATCTTCCTTTAATTGCCATTGTAACTTGTGAAACTATATTTTTCAATGCTTTTCTTATCCAAATCGCCATCACCACAAATGGTCTTTTCCAATAAAATTTCATTTTTTCCCAATAAGGAAGTATACACTTTATCACTCGTAACAGCAAGCCGCTTAAAGTAAGCAGATACAGTACCACACCTAAAAACATCCCCAAAAAAGCATAACCACGCAATACGCCCTGATTGTAACGAAAAAGCGTCCGAAACACAAGCCCGGCAGTGAAAATCCAATAAATCAAATCTTCTATGTCAACCAACCAATCCTTATGCCGAAACAAGAGTCGCAATATTCTTACCGCATCATAAATCATTGCAAGCAAAGCCCCAAGAGACAGGCATATCATAAACAAATGTGCTTCGTCATATATCAAATCCGCCATAAGTCCACCTACTTAAACAAACGGTCAAAAAATCCATTCTCGCCTTTTAAACCCGGTTTCATATCGGAATAGGTAAAAGAGTCCACTCTTCCATCCACTTCCACTTCCCCCTTGTCCATGGCTAATTTTGTAACATTTAATTCCTTACCCTTAATTAATAACATGCCCTGTTCTGTCTCTAACAAGACTTCATTCGGATCAAATGATATTACTGCATTCACTCCCGTCACAGTTCCTGCGCCACGATTCATCAATGTAATTCTTTGTCCTTTGGTCGTACGAACCTCTTCCATTTTTCATCCCGCCTTTCTCTGGGTTAGTTTTTACCTATACACCTCTATAACCAGTTTCAACCGGCAGCTCATATGCATAACCTAACCTTCTAGCTCTATCCTATGACGGAACAACAAAATATATGATTATAAGTATTTGAACATTTCCTTTGCGTCTTCCTTTTTGGTAGATTCCACAATCTGCGTAACCTCTACCGCTACATTCTTGTTTCCAAAAGAGATATCGATACGATCACCAACCTTGACATCGACAGACGCTTTTGCAACACGTCCATTTACCATAACTCTTCCTGCATCACAGGCCTCATTGGCAACCGTGCGTCTTTTGATTATTCTTGAAACCTTTAAATATTTATCTAGTCTCATGTCTGAATCTTTCCTTTCATTTATTCTCTCAACAATATCATAACGCAAGAAGGCTGTTACGAAACGTAACAGCCTTCTTAATATTTAACAAAATCTATTATTTGTTAACAACGTCCTTTAAAGCCTTACCAGCTTTGAACTTAGGTGCCTTAGAAGCAGCGATCTTCATAGACTCACCAGTCTTAGGATTTCTACCCTCGCGAGCTGGTCTCTCAACTACTTCAAATGTACCAAAACCAACTAACTGAATCTTCTCACCCTTTGTTAACTCCTCAGCTACTACATCTGTGAAAGCCTTTAATGCCTTCTCTGCATCTTTCTTAGATAATTCAGTCTTCTCAGCCATTGCTGCAACTAATTCTGTTTTGTTCATAGGAATAGTTCCTCCTCTTAAATTATATTATATAGTATTTCTTTTATTTCCTCGCCACCGTAAGGCAAGTCCTAACAGTAGTTATACTCGTTTGCCCCATATTTGTCAAGCAAATACCTATATTATTGGTTTTTTTGTATAAAATAGTAGAAATTTTCAAGAGAGGATTCGACAAAATCTATTCATTTTGCCTTTTCACATTGTGCATTTTTCACATTTTTCTTCTTACATTTTTATACAATTTTACCTCTTGCATTTTGACTCTTTTTCCATCTAAAAAGCCCTCAAGCCTTTGATTTCTCTATATTTTCTGAAAATTAGCCTTCCATTTGCTTCCCAAGGAAATTAGCAGCTATCACCGCTGCCTTTCTTTCTGTTTCTGTCAACGGATTACGACTATCTTTATTGAGAATAATTACTGACCCAATTGCGTCTCCTTCACAGATAATTGTTTGAACAATCTGACCTTCATATACATCCTCATCGCCTGTAATCTTAATATATTTTTTCTCGCCCTTCTTTGCCATAATGGCTTCTCTGTCATTAATAGCCTCTTCTAATTCTTTATGAAGTGGTTTACCAAGCAAATCTTTTTTGGCTACACCGGACACCGCAATAATCTGATCTCTATCCGTCACACAAACCGGACATCCAAGAATCTGTGCTGTCGCATCCACATATTCCTGCGCAAAAATACTAAGCTCACCAATAGGCGAATATTTTTTTAACACAATCTCTCCATCCTTGTCAGTAAAAATTTCCAACGGATCACCTTCTCGGATTCTCAATGTTCTACGAATCTCTTTCGGGACCACAATTCTTCCCAATTCGTCGATTCTTCTTACAATACCTGTTGCTTTCATATGTTATTCTCTCCTTTTTACAAATATTTTTGATATACGAATAATTCGTTGCAATACAACTCTCGTAATTCTACCGTGAAAGTAGTATCTGTAAAAAGTGTGAGAATATACCAACAATAATGTTTTATTGCTGTTTTGTTTTATTGTTGTTTTGCTTTTTTATTGTCATACATACATTGATCTGCCATATTCAAAAATTCCTGCAATGGTCTATTGTCATTCCAATCAATCATATGAGCACCGATACTGATATCGATTTGTTCTTGTACAAATTGTCTGCTCAGTTCATCTATAATCTCTGTTGAACTCTCGTTTGACTCTAACGGATATATGACAACAAATTCATCGCCGCCAAAACGAAATGCTCCACCTTTATCATCGCATACTTTTGCAAGTATTCTACCGACTTTTTTAAGTATTTCGTCTCCTGCATCATGTCCTTGTTCATCATTGATTTCCTTAAAATTGTCACAATCTAAAAACGCAATCAAACAACTCTTTTTATCTGCTTGATATGTTTCAACCATAGTCTCTGCCATTTCAAAATACGCCATTCGATTATATATACCAGTAAGCGCATCTCTCTTATACAAATAATCCAGTTTTCGATTAGCATCAACATAACATTTTCTTTGGTACGTTTCCCAAATGACACGATTAATCAAGCTCTGAATATCATAAAAATATGGATTGTCATATAAAAATTTGCCATTTTTTAATATAGTAAATCCAATTGTTTTATCTCTATAATGAAACGGTGTAAACATATATACATCCTGATTCTCTTCACTCTCTATTCTTCTCCAATATGTATCAAAATCCTCGGATTCTTCAAAAGATTTGACATTATTTCCATACACAACCTTCAAATGTTTTCTATCAAATCCCAATACCGGAAAATCGCTCTCATTCCCTAAAGACATAATTCTCTCATCAATAACAAGTGTAATTCCATCACAATCCAACTGTTCAAAATATTCTCCGGCATCAATGAATATTTCTTCAAATTCAGTTGCACCAACCAATTTTGCTTCCAACGTCACACGCTTTTCTTCAAACAATCGACGATTCTCTTTTTCAACAATATTCCTCTGTGCTGCCGCACGGAAATCAATCGGAATAGAAAAAGGACATCCACAACTCTCTGTATAAGATATTTCCGGCTCAATATAATGACACACCTCTACTGATTCGTTATTCCAAATCTTTTCAAAGATTTTCATACAAGTCTCGCCCATCAATTCTCTCTTATGAGAAACCGTAGTAATCTGCGGAATAAAACAAATTGCCTTGTCCAAATTATCAAATCCTGTAACCGCAAAATCACGAGGCACACTATATCTCCTCTTTTGCGCTTCATAAATCAAGCCTGCTGCTATATTGTCATTCACACATACAAATGCATCCGGTAAAGAACACCCTTCTTCTATCATTCGGCAAAAATACTCTTGTCCTGCTGACATTTCAAATGTGCCATAGGAAACTGTATTTTCGTCTTCATCCAATCCCCACTCCCGAATACACTCCAAAAATGATTCCACTCTTTCCTGATTTTCTTTATTATCTACAGGGCCTCCAACAAAGCGAAAGGAATTACAATCATGCTCTTCCCTTAAATGTTGCATCATCAATCTTATAGCCTTTTTATTGTCAACTCCAACATAATAAAAACCATCTATATAATGTCCTAAATTGACAGCCGGAACACCACTTTGCTTAACAATGTCCATCAAATGATTCCACTGACGTTTGTCTTTCATAGTGTTTACATCAAGGATAATTCCATCATATTTCTCTAATTGTGGCAAATTAAATATATTATATTCCCCCTGGTTAAACACCGCATCGTCATTCCAATTTCCCATACAATTATAATGGTCTAATTCTATTCTCTCTGAACAATTGTTAATATAATTTTTTATTCCTTTAATCCAATCATATGTTATTAATCGTTCCCATCCATCAGCCAACAAAGCAACTCGCTTCATCCAAACACCTCCGATTACGATTTTCAAATTATTTCCTCATATACAGAAAATGCCCCAGCTTATTATACTGGGTGCATTTCTGTACAAGTAAAACAACTTTATCAATCTTCAGCCAAACGTCCACAACGCATGGTCATTTTTTTAATTTGACGTGCCTTCGCAACATTCAAATCTGTATCCTTAACTCTCCACTTCCAGTTTTGACCCACCGTAGAAGGAGTATTAATTCTAGCATCATTCCCTAAGCCCAAATAATCTTGCAATGGTATGATACAAATTTTAGCACAACTACGCATAATCAAGCTAACAAGAGGAAGATGTATACTATCATCTGGTGTATAATAATCACAAATATAATCTCTTACACTTTCTCGTACTTCCTCATCTATATCCTTCCACCAACCAATTAATGTCTCATTATCATGTGTTCCTGTATATGCCACGCAATTATAATCATAATTGTGAGGCAGATAATCATTTGTAGAGCCTGTATCTCTCGGATCAAATGCAAACTCCAATACCTTCATTCCTGGGAATTCAGTATCCTCTACTAATTTGCGCACAGTATCTGTCATAAATCCAAGATCTTCTGCAATTACAGGTTGTTTACCAATTGCTTTTTCAACTGCCTTAAACAAATCGATACCAGGACCTTTTTCCCACTGACCATTGACAGCAGTCTTTTCACCATACGGAATCGAATAATACTCATCAAATCCTCTAAAATGATCAATACGTAACACATCATATAAACCAAACGAAAATGACAATCGTTTAATCCACCATGCATATCCGGATTCAGCATGATAATCCCAATCATATAATGGATTACCCCAAAGCTGTCCATCCTCGGAAAATCCATCAGGTGGACATCCCGCAACTGCAATTGGCAAACAATCCTCATCAAGTTGGAACAATTCCGGACTCGCCCATGCATCTGAACTATCCAATGCTACATATATAGGAATATCTCCAATAATCTGTATTCCTTTTTTATTGGTATATTCTCTCAGCATCTGCCATTGTTCAAAAAACAAATACTGCATATACTGCTGAAATCTTATATCATCCTCAAGAAGTTCCTGATAACTCTTTATTGCCTGTTCAGAGCGGGTACGAATATCCTCCGGCCACTCTGTCCAAATAATACCGCCAAAATGATTCTTAATTGCCATAAACAGTGAATAATCATATATCCAATCCGTATTGTCATCTAAAAACTTCTGAAAATCTTCCTTTTCAAAAATATTACTTCTTTCATAAGCCATTCTCAACAACCCGTATCTGCCGTTGTATAGCTTTTCATAATCTATCTGTTGCTCATCATTCCCAAAATCTACACAATTACATTCTTCTTCTGTAACTAAGCCTTCGCTAATCAAAGCTTCCAAATCTATAAAATATGGATTTCCCGCAAATGTTGAAAATGACTGATATGGCGAATCACCAAATCCAGTCACACCCAAAGGTAAAATCTGCCAATATTTTTGTCCGGCATCTGCCAGCCAATCCACAAAGCGATACGCTTCCTTCGAAAAACAACCAATTCCATACTTTGATGGTAAACTCGAAATAGCGAACAAAATTCCTGCTGTTTTATCCATATATCCTCCATAATATATCAGGACAAAACAAAAACCATCTCAATTGCGAATCCATTCTCGAACACTTTCTCCTTCTACCAACCTATACGGCGCGATATCATGTTCATTCCCTAGTGTGTTTTGCATATGTTTAAATAGTAACTCCACACTTCGTTTCGCAATATTGTCTGTGTCCTGACTTATTGTTGTTATCCTCGGAATGCAGAATTTGGACAATTCTATTCCATCAAATCCTACTACCGAAATATCATCCGGAACCTGTTTTCCGGCATCTTTTATTGCACGCATCGCTCCAACCGCAATGGTGTCACTTAGTGCAACAATCGCCGTAACGTCCGAACTACTTGCTAATATTTTCTTTGTAACCTCATATCCTGCTTCCATCGAATATCGACAGGCTACATAGTTCCGTTCTGAATCAAACTCCAGTCCATTTTCCTGAAATCCTTTTTTACATCCCATATACCTTGCGTAACTAATCTGTTTTTCAGAAATAGAACCTCCTATTACGACAATATTTTTGTGTCCTCGAGATGCCAAGTATCTTACTAACTCTGATGCAGCACTCTCATCATCCACAGACACAGAAGATACATTCTTCCAAGGAAGATCTGTTGCGCTTGTCGTAGTTATAATACACGGAATATCTATTTCCTTCATTCGATCATCAAAAAGTGCAAGATTTGCTCCCAGAAAAATCAAACCCTTTAGATTCTTATCTCGTATAAACCGCAGTGCCTCTGCAACTTCATCTTCATCTTCATCAATAATTTGCACAATACTTCCCTCTTGCATAGATGAAAGCATATATGTCAAGCGCTCGAGAATATCTATGAAAAGACCATTTCTGCGTCCTTTCATAATAATAGCAATCACATCTCCTGCTCGTTTCTTTAATTGCCGTGCATTTTCATTCGGTTCATAATTACTTTCTTCAATTATCTTTAGTATCTTTTCTCTGGCTTTATTACTCACACCGGATTGCTTATTAATTACTCTGGATACGGTACCTATACCGTATCCAGATAATTCAGCTATATCTTTAATTGTCATATAACCACCTCTATATTGCAAAATGTGATTACATCAACCCTTAACAGCTCCGGCTGCAACACCTCTAATAATATATTTCTGTGCAGAAAGATAGAATACTACTACCGGAATAATCGCCATAATCAAACAAGCCATAATTGCGCCCATGTCGACACGTCCATAACTACCCTTCATATACTGGATAACAATCGAAATTGTCTTGAACTCCTTGATATCCAAAACAAGATATGGTAACAAGAAGTCATTCCAAATCCACATAGCCTCTAATATACCTACTGAAATAAATGTAGGTTTCATCATAGGAATAACTACCAAAAAGAAGTTCTGAATTGGTGAACAACCATCAATCAAGGCTGCCTCTTCAACTTCCGTCGGAATTGATTTTACAAATCCCGAAAACATAAACACAGCCAATCCTGCACCAAATCCAAGGTAAACTATAATAATACCCCAAGGTGTATTCAAGTGAAGGGAATCAGCAGTACCAGCTAATGTAAACATTACCATCTGGAACGGAATTACCATAGAAAATACACATAACAAATAAATTGTTTTTGTTATTGCATTCACTACTCGTGTTATGTACCATGCGGTCATAGAACAGAATAGCAAAATAACTGCAACAGAAAATACTGTTATGAACACAGTCCATCCAACTGCCTTTACAAAATCATATTGTGTAATTGCAGTCTTATAGTTATCAAGTCCGATATAACTATCTGCTGATGGTAACTTAAATGTTTCATAGTTAATGTAAGTCTTCGCCTTAAATGAATTAATCAAAACAATAAAAATCGGAGAAACAAACACGATAGATATAATTGTAAAGAATAGTGTTGCTAATACACCAAATGCCTTTTTATTCATCATTGCTGTACCTCCTTTTCCTGTGTTACTTTCAATTGCAACAATCCGATTGCAACCACAACAATAAAGAAAACAACCGCCTTAGCCTGACCAATACCTTCAAATCCTACTCTTCCATAGAAGGTATCGTAAATGTTAAGAGCAACCATCTCTGTCTTGTGAAGTGGTTCACCACCGGTAAGTGCAAGGTTCTGATCAAACAACTTGAACGAGTTGGTAATTGTCAAAAACGTACAAATTGTAATAGCCGGCATCATATTCGGAATCGTAATTTTGAATAATCTCTGTGTTTTGGTAGCACCATCTATCATAGCTGCTTCCATAATATCCACCGGAATAGCCTGAAGACCAGCAATATAAATAATCATCATATAACCAACCTGCTGCCAGCAAACCAAAATTACCAATCCCCAAAAGCCTAATGTTTCATCTAACTTAAGTGCTGTATCAAACTTTTGGAATATTGCATCAAATATTAACTGCCAAACATAACCCAAAACAATACCACCGATTAAGTTTGGCATGAAGAATACAGTTCTAAAAATATCTTTACCTTTAAGATTCTGTGTCAATGCCAATGCAACAAGAAACGCAAGTACGTTAACAAATATAAGTGTAACAATTGCAAATACTGTTGTAAACTTAAACGCTCCTAAAAAATTTGCATCCTGAAATGCCGCAATATAATTCTTAACTCCTACAAATTCTGCATCCTTGATAGTCGTGAATTCGCAAAAAGATAAATATATACCCTCTACAAACGGAACAATAAAACCTATCACGAAAGCAACCATAGTAGGTAGTACAAATACTGGCCAATATCTTTTTATCGACTTTTCCATATTATACCTCCTATGCCTCAATTATATTTCTACTGTTAGAAAAAAGGGAGAAAGCATCTCCTCCCTTTTTCCAAGAAATATTCATCTGTTTAAATTAATACTTCAACTTATTAATTCTGTGCAGCTGCTACTTCTGATGCCCATCCATCAACAAATGCCGCCTTTACAAGATCCCAGTTAGCATCTGTCTGATCTGCTGCGTAAACTGTAAGTGCAGAACCAACTTCGTTCTTCCAGTTCTCTGAAGGCATTGTTGTGAAGTTCCAGCTTACTGGAGTCTTACCATCTGCAACATACTTGCTTGCAATATTTACAAGAAGGTTATCTGACTCAAGAACGCTCTTGAATGGTGTTACGAATCCCATTCCGTCTGCACCTGAAGGCATAGCTCCTGTTGAACCACACATTGCCTTAACTGCAACCTCATTAGTTGCTAACCATGCCATGAAGTCCTGAGTAGCCTTAATATCAGCCTCAGAAGCCTTAGCATTTACACACCAGTAGTTCTCAGTACCTGTACAAAGACCCTGATTCTCTTCACCTTCTCCACCAATGTAGATTGGAAGCATTCCAAGGTTCTCATCGCCAATTTCCTTAACATCTGAGTATGCCCATGTACCATTCTGGTAGAACACACCCTTACCCATAACGAACTCTGCCACAGCATCATCACCAGTCTTAACACTTAACTGCTTTGGATCTGTTGTAGAATTGTTAACATATAAATCCCAAATCTGACGATAGTTGTCTAAGTATGAACCCTTGATAGCATCTGTATTGTTGATACCGTCTGCCTTGTACTCATAGTAAATAGGAAGGTTTGCAAGGTGTGTCTTAAATCTCCAGTCAGAAGAACCATCCATACCTGCAGATGTGAATGCTGAGAATCCAAGTTCAGCACTTCTTGCTGTAATATCTTCTGCTACCTTCTTCAAATCTGCGAAGTTAGTAATATCAGCCTCTGAATATCCAGCTTCGCTTAATAACTTCTTGTTGTAAATAATTCCGTATGACTCGATAACATATCCGATACCAGCTACCTTATCTCCATCCTTCAATGCAAAATCTTCAGATGAAAGCTGATTGTAAACTTCTGTACCAGACAAGTCAGCACAGTAATCTGTCCAAGAAGCAAGACCTACAGGACCATTAACCTGGAATAATGTTGGAGCATCAGACTTACCCATCTCACTCTTAAGTGTTGTCTCATACTGACCTGATGCAGCTGTTACAACAGTCACCTCAACACCAGTCTCCTCTGTGTAAATCTCTGCCAACTCCTGCCACTGAGCATCTGCTTCCGGCTTAAAGTTCAAGTAATATACAGAACCCTTCTCGCCTGAATCTTTGCTAGCACCATCATCAGTAGCTTCAGAAGTCTTGTCACCTCCATCAGAAACAGTCTGACCTCCATCTGAATCTGAACAACCTGTAAACATAGATAACATCATTGCGGTTGCTAAACCTAATACTGCGAATTTCTTCTTCATGATATTTTTCCTCCTCTTTCATGATAATAATATGCTTATTCGCTTTGAAAACGATCCCGAATTATTTTCGGAATCGTTTCCATCTCATGAAATAATGATACATCCATATGTGATATTTTGCAAGCAAAATCATCGTTTCTTTTGTGTATTTAGCAAAATATTACAACGTTTTTCTTTTTTTATTATGCATTTTGCACAATTCTTACTTTTCTATCTTCCAGATATCCTTGTTATATTCTGCAATCGTTCTGTCAGATGAGAAGAAGCCTGCTTTCGCAATATTAACAACCATCTTCTTAGCCCATGCATCGCGATTTTCGTATTCTTTATACGCAAGTTCCTTTGCTGCAACATAAGAATCAAAATCAATGAATGTCATAAACCAGTCTTTATTCAACAACTCATTATACAAACGATGAAGCATTTCTGAATTTCCAACTTTGATAACCTCATCACTAACGATAAAGTCAACCGCCTTCTTCAATACCGGATTGTTCTCATAATATGTTCTTGATACATAATCTGCTTTTGCATAATGCTCAATAATCTCATCACTGGATGCACCGAAGATAAAGATATTGTCATCGCCAACAAGCTGATGAATCTCAACATTCGCACCGTCTTCTGTACCAAGTGTAATTGCACCGTTTAACATGAATTTCATATTTCCTGTTCCACTTGCCTCTTTAGACGCAAGAGAAATCTGCTCAGAAATATCACATGCTGGAATCAACTTCTCTGCAAGTGTAACGTTGTAGTTCTCAACCATTACTACATTCAAGTATGGGCTTACATCCGGATCATTGTTAATAATCTCCTGAAGACATAAGATTAAATGAATAATATCCTTTGCAATTGTATATGCAGGAGCAGCCTTGGCACCAAAAATAACTGTAATAGGAGTTGTAGGAATCTTACCAGCCTTAATCTCCAAATACTTATGAATTACATATAATACATTCAACTGCTGACGCTTGTACTCATGCAAACGCTTCACCTGAATATCAAAAATAGAGTTCTCATTCAATTCGATACCCTGTGTTCTCTTGAAATATTCCTTCGCGTTCAATTTGTTCTGATGCTTAATTGCAAGAAGTGCATCCCACTTTTCCTTATCATTCTCAAAGGCAAGTAGCTTTTCCAACTCCATAGCATCTTTCTTATATCCATCACCAATCCAATCAGTAAGTGCATTGGTAAGATTCTCGTTACAGTACAATAACCAACGACGGAATGTGATACCATTTGTTTTATTATTGAACTTTTCAGGATAAATGTTATAAAAATGATTCAATTCTGAATCTTTCAAGATTTCTGTGTGTAGGTAAGCTACACCATTAACACTATATCCATAGTGAATATCGATGTGCGCCATATGTACCAAATCATTCTTGTCAATGATTGCTACTCTCTCATCATCGAAACGTCTTCTTACCTTGTCATCCAATACTTCAATAATTGGAACAAGTTGTGGAACAACTTCCATCAAATAATGTCTTGGCCATTTCTCCAAAGCTTCTGCAAGAATTGTATGGTTAGTATACGCACATGTCTTGCTAACAACATCGATTGCAGCATCCATATCCATTCCTTCTGCAACAAGCAAACGAATCAATTCAGGAATAACCATTGTAGGGTGTGTATCATTAATCTGAATTACAGCATAATCATACAAATCAGACAAATCGCTTCCCTTAGCCTTACACTCATCAATAATCAATTGAGCTGCATTGCTTACCATGAAATACTGCTGATATATTCTAAGCTTTCTTCCATCTTCATCACTATCATCCGGATACAAGAATAATGTTAAATTCTTCTCGATATCTGTCTTATCAAACTGATTCTTATCATCAACAATTGTATCATCAACTGTATCTACATCAAAAAGACAAAGCTTGTTTGTTCTATTGTCATATCCGGTTACATCAATCTCATAAAGTGTTGAGTTCAATGTACATTTACCAAATGACACCGGATAAGAAACGCCTGTCTTTCTAAGCCAGCTCTTATCCTCAATCCAAGGATTTGCTTTCTCTTTCTGTGTTCTGTCTTCAAATACCTGCTTGAACAATCCAAGGTGATAGTTCAAACCAACACCAGCTCCTGAAAGACCAAGTGTTGCGATAGAATCAAGGAAACATGCCGCAAGTCTTCCAAGACCACCATTTCCAAGAGATGGCTCTACTTCGATTTCTTCTATCTCTGCCATGCTCTTGCCATTATCTGCAAGCACCTTCTTTACTTCATCATAGATACCCAAATTAATGAGATTGTTAGAAAGTAACTTTCCGATCAAAAACTCTGCCGAGATATAGTATACTTTCTTTTTTGTCTCTTCCTGTTTTTTTCCATCAGCAAGTTGTTTTGTTAGTTCGAGCAAAGAGTAAAACACTTCTTCATTGCTACTGCTTTCAATGCTTTTGGATAAGTACTTTTCCAATTCCTGTTTTACGTTCATTTTGTATCCCCTTTCTTAAATACAACTTTCTTTTGTCATTTGAGCATATCTTATATATCTATGCAGCAATGCAATTATACTACAATACAATATCACGAATCAAATCGGTTTTTCTTGCATTATAATCGCATATTATGATACTATTCTATCATAATAGTATCATAAAGAGGAAAAAACATAATGAATCGCGTTGAAAACAACCATTTACATGAAAACAAAGCACATTTCGAGAGACAATACCAGTGCAACACCTACATATGCTCTATTCCGTTGGATTTTACCAATATACCTGTCCATTGGCATAACGAAGTAGAAATTATCGTCATAAAAAAGGGGAGTGGATATGTAACACTAAATTTCCAGAAATACATAGTATCTTCAGGAGATATTGTGATTGTCCTTCCCGGAATGCTCCATTCCATTGAAGGAAACACTGTTTCTTCAATGGAATACGAAAACATTCTCTTCTCTAAACAGTTCCTTCAGTTTTCTTCGAATGACATCACACAAAAAGAGCTTTTGGAACCGTTTTTCGAAGGAAAATTACAAATAAGAAACTACCTGTCACCCGGACATTCTCTGCACGGTGAAGTCAGAAGCATCATAGATGTTTTAGATGATAAGTGTGATGAAAAGAATTACGGATATCAGCTTTTTGTAAAAGGAGCATTAATACAGATTATATATTTGCTTATCGCCAACCCTCCTTCCAACAATG
The DNA here is from genome assembly GCA_017395635.1 of Lachnospiraceae bacterium. GTDB lineage: Bacteria > Bacillota > Clostridia > Lachnospirales > Lachnospiraceae > CAG-590. The sequence goes on from JAFQOE010000053.1 coordinate 35,236, forward strand.
AAAACAGACAACCAGACAAATACGAAGACAAATTGAAAAGTATCATTCAATATATATCTGCACACTATCACGAAGAAATTACAATCGATGAAATATCCGAATTTTGCCATTACAGCCCATCCCATTTTATGAAATTCTTCAAGGCGCATACAGGAATGAGTTTCATTTCATACGTAAACAACTTTCGCGTTACGGAAGCTCGCGCAATGCTCGCTTCAACCAATGACTCCATTTTGGAAATCTCACAAAAATGTGGATTTACAAACCTGTCAAATTTTAACCGAATGTTCAAAAGGAAATACGGAGTATCTCCAAGACAGATTCGAAATTAAAAATAACTACCAAAATAAAAGGTGCTTGATATAATCAATCCATATCAAGCACCTTTTTCCACTTCATCTCTTTTCAATATTCTCTAAATTAGTATAGACAGGCTCACTTGTCAAATCCACATTTAACTTCTTAAAAGTCTTAATGTCCACATCCGAAAGCATATCAGAAGTATGAACCTGACATCCGGACAACTTTGGCAGTTGTTCCATCGCAATGCGGGCATCATTATCACTCAATGCAGAAAGTGCCAATGCAATCAACACCTCATCGGAATGAAGACGTGGATTTTTTGCCCCTAAATAGCTTGTCTTAAGCTCCTGAATCGGCTCAAACGCACTCGGTGCAATCAAATGTGCATCGTCATCAATCCCACCTAAATACTTCAAAGCATTCAAAATCAACGCTGCAGATGCACCTAATAATTCACTAGTCTTCGATGTGATAATCGTTCCGTCTTCTAACTCAATCGCCGCTGTCGGTACGCCAAGCTTTGCTGCACGTTCCTTAGCTGCAACCGTAACCTTACGATTATCTGTTGTAATTTTCGCCTGTTTTAACAAAAGTTCCAGCTTATAGATTTCATTTTCAACATCTTCGCCCTCTGCCATAGCCTTCAAAGCTTTATAATATCGGCGAATTATCTCCATTCTGGAAGCTTCCGAAACAATCTCATCATCAAAAATACAGTTACCAACCATATTAACACCCATATCTGTTGGTGACTTATATGGATTCTCACCATATATTTCTTCAAACACCGCATTTAACACCGGGAAAATCTCAATATCGCGATTATAATTAACCGTCGTTTCACCATAAGCTTCCAAATGGAACGGATCAATCATGTTTACGTCATTCAAATCAGCCGTAGCCGCTTCATAGGCAAGATTCACCGGATGTTTTAACGGAATATTCCAAATCGGAAAGGTCTCAAATTTCGCATATCCGGCCTTAACCCCTCGTTTGTTCTCGTGATAAAGTTGAGAAAGGCAGGTTGCCATTTTACCGCTTCCGGGACCCGGTGCCGTCACCACAACCAACGGACGTTTCGTCTCAATATAATCGTTTTTACCAAATCCGTTATCACTTACAATGTGCGAAACATTGGTTGGATATCCCTCAATCTTCACATGACGATATACCTTGATTCCCTTTTTCTCAAGCTTATCCTTAAATGCATCCGCAGCCGGCTGTCCCTTATACATGGTTACCACCACACTGCCTACATACAAACCGCAGCTTCTGTATTCCTCAATCAAACGAAGAACATCCTTGTCATAGGTTATACCCAAATCTTCACGTTTCTTATTCAACTCGATTGCATCTGCTCCGATTACGATTATAACTTCTGCATGCTCTGATAATTGCAATAACATTTTTAATTTACTATCCGGTTCAAATCCCGGCAACACTCTGGATGCGTGCAAGTCATCAAATAATTTGCCACCAAACTCCAGATATAACTTATCTCCAAACTTATCAATTCTCTTCATAATATGTTCAGACTGAATTTTCAAATATTTGTCATTATCAAATCCTATTTTCATAATCGCAATCACTCCTTTACAATCGTTTTTAGTTATTTAAAACCATATAAAATCTCAATCACTTGCTTGTAGACAACACAGCAAATGCATTGTTCTGTATGAAACAGCAAATACACATTCTACATAATTAGAAACCACATTTATACACAAAAACATTAAGTAGTTTACCACAAAACAATATGAATCACAACAACGAAAACGCCCTCTTGATTCCGTCTTTGAACAAATAATATAACCACTCATAAAATACTTATACAACAATCTCCACAAAACTTCCTTGATGCACTTCCTTTGTCACTACAATCTGTTTATCAATCCAGTTCTTCAAGTCTGATACATGAGAAATGATTCCAACCAAACGATTACCCTCTGTCAATTTATTCAATTCCTCCATAGCCTTCTTCAATGTGTCATCATCCAAAGAGCCAAAACCTTCATCCACAAAAAGAGTGTCGATACGGATACCACCTACAGTCTCCTGAATTTCATCCGCCAGACCAAGTGCCAAAGCAAGCGATGCCATAAACGTTTCCCCACCGGACAAACTCTTCACCGAACGCTCTGAGGATGTATAATGATCATATACATTGATCTCCAAACCACTTTGACTTTTCTGATTACTTGCCTGTGTACTTCGAACCATTTCATATTGTCCGGCCGTCATCCCCAACAAGCGTACATTCGCTTTAGCCAATACCTTTTCAAAATAAGACATTTGAATATATGTCTCTAATTTGATTTTGTCTTTACCTGTCAAATCACCATTAGCCGTTTCGCACAATACTTTCGTTGCAAGATATTCCTTTTCAAAGAGTTGAAATGCACACCATTCCTTATACACACGTTCTGATAAAGTGCAATTTTTCTGATATCTCGCGTAAATATGATTTCTTGCTTCTTCTTTTTCAGTTTTCATTCGCAACCACTTATCACGTTCTTCGACCAGAGTAGCCAACTCGTCCGTGGACTGATTTTGCAAAAGCTTCACAAGACTTTTTTTCTATCCCTCCTGCACACTAATTAGTCGTTGCATCTCCTGCAAAGCAAGTGTCGCTTTCTTTTGTTCATCCATCAATCCACTCGCCTTCTTGCGAAGCTTATTTATCTCTTCTTTTGCCAGCTCTATACTGTCAAACTGAATACCGGCACGTATACTCTTTAACTGTTGCAACAATTGTTCTAATTCTGCCTGGCAGGCAACTTTCTCCTTCTCTATTCTTTGGAATTCCACTGTTAATATTTTTATCCTGTCCGAAACTTCAGGAAGCTTAACCGACGCTTCGTCGTATTCTTTCTTCGCCTCTTTCCATTTCTCAAACTCATTTTCACATTCTACAATCTGCGTCATCAAACAATTATGTTCCACGTCCAAATCTTCATTGTTCATATCCTCTACATCGAATAGTTTCTTAACTTTTTCAACGCATTTATTCTTATGCTGTTCCATCTGTTCTTTTTTCTGTGCCAGTTCTAAACTCACATCCTGACATCGATTTCGCACAGTCTCTAAATGTGCTTTCTCCTCATCCAATTGCTCTCTTGTGGCAACCTCTGCCACCTTAATCGCAGGACATGGATGCTGCAAAGAACCACATACCGGACAAGGTTTATCCATCTCTAACTTCTCTGCCAGAATACCTGCTTGTGCATCAAAGAATAGTTTTTCTCTTCGTGCATATCTTTTGGAAGTTTCTTCATAATCTGCACTAATCTGTTCATAAATATTCATTTTTTGTTTGTAAGCAGTTTCCATCTGACGTCCTAACGCATAGTCCTTCATCAAATTTTCCATCTCTAATTTCCGTTCTTTAACCGCGGTTAATTTCTGTTCCATCAGAACCATCTGCTTATCTGCATCCTTGTTGCTTTCAATAATCCCCTTCCATCGTTTCTCATTTTCTTCACATTTCTTTAATTCTTCCTGACGAGCCACCTGTTGTTTTTCAATATCTAAAACAACACATTCCTTCTCACGGATATCCTTTTTCAACACAGAAAATTTCTCATAATCCTCCAGCTTCATCTCAATGCGAACTGCTTCCGCATTCAACCCTTCGACTGCCTGGCCCTCATCTTCTGCTTTCAAAAGTCTCTTCTTTGCATCAGCCAAATCTATTTTCAACTTTTCTAATTGGTCTTCTACCTGATGTAGTTCCCCAACTGATTTTTGACGTTCATTAGCCACACCAATACGAGTATTCAATTGTTCCAATAAGCCCTCCATAGATTTCACATCTGCAGCATATTCATCCAATACTTTCTGATCATCCGCCATCAAACAATCCATCAAACTCTTGAATTCTTCTTTGCCAACCAACTGTCCGTTCGTCTTAAACTGCTCAAGCTCCTCAATCCTTGCAAAATCCTCATCACATTCTAACGAAGCAATATCGTGCACAATATTATTCTTACGATTAGTATATTCCTCTCGCATTTTGGAATTTTTCACGCTCAATTGTCTTTGCAGTTTCTCATAATGCTCTGTTGCAAAAATATCACGAAATATTTTCTGTTTCTCCTCAGTAGGGGCCATCAACATCTTACGAAATTCCCCCTGCGCCAACATGGCAATCTGAGAAAACTGTTTCTGATCCAATCCTACAATTTCTTTGATTGCCTTGTCCACCTCATTGATTTTAGTCACTGGCTGTCTGTCGTCCGGATAAGTCAAAAATGCTTCTGCCTTCTGCGTTGTCTCACCTTCCCCACGATCCTTTAATCTTACATATTCCGGAATACGATGTACCACATACTGTTTTCCCTGCGAAACAAATGTAAGCTCAACAAAGGTCTTTGTTTGTTTCTTGGCATACTTACTTCGAAACATCTTCCCATCACGAAACTCTCCACTCGGCGTTCCATATAATCCATAAGATATCGCATCAAATATGGTGGTCTTACCTGCACCGGTATCCCCTGTCACTAAATACAACCCCGAATCACTAAGCTTTGTAAAGTCAATTGTCACTTCTTCTGCGAATGGTCCAAATGCAGACATCACTAGTTTTACCGGTTTCATTTAATCCCCCCAAATCTCTTTTATCAACCCTAACAAGGTTCTTTCCTGCTCCTCATTTATCACAACACCATTTTGCTTTTCGTAAAAATCTTTAAAATATTCCATCGGTTGCTTTTGCACTACCACCTCAGCTCCTCGTATATCCATAATCGTTCTCGTACGTTTATTATCATATTCCAACATCATAATATTCGGATATACCGTACGCATTTTGCCCATCACTTCAGGAATTTCCTGTTCATCCGTCAACACCACTTTGATGTAATCTTTCCGGTTCACATCATCATAAGAATCTCCAGCCATTAATGATGCATATTCACCTTTCAAAATTCGCATATCATGCAAGACCTCTACCGGTATCGTCTCAATGGACACATCTCCTTTTTCTCTCAGTTCTACAATTGTAATCGATTTTTTATGATTGCACTCAGAAAACGAATATTTAAGAAGCGTTCCTGCATATCGAATTGTATCTTTCGTCATACTTTGAGGACCATGAATATGGCCTAGCGCCACATAATCAAAATCCTCAAACAACTCTGCACTCACGTTGTCAATCCCACCTACAGATACGTCCTCGGAATCACATCTTGCCGCCCCTGTTACCAATTGGTGAGCAACTAATAAATTCCTTTCATCCGCATGAATCTCTGCAATTTCCAAAACTTTTGCAATCGCATCATCATAAGTCTTAATTTCATCCTCTAATACTGTATCTGCATCTTTCTCATCAAAAAAGTCTTTCTCTGTCATAGATTCATTACTGTTCGTCTCATCGATATTCACAATGCCAGGTTCTTCAAGGATTTTTCGCATCGCTCTTCTCACATGAATCGGTTTTACAAAGGGTAACAGATATAAATTCAATGGTCCATACTCGTCCTCTAATACAATGGGTTCCAACGTTCCATCATATACACCGGCAACATACACACCACTTTTCTCTATTAATTTGGCACCAAAAGATAAGCGTTCCGCACTGTCATGATTACCACTTACCATATATACCGGCAATCTCAATTCTGCAAGCTCAGTTAAAAACCAATCAAGCAGTTGCACAGCCTCCCCGGCAGGAACAGCCTTATCATAAATATCACCTGCAAGAATTACTCCATCCAAGGATTGTTCAGAAGCAATCTTCAACACCTGCTTCAACACAAATCTTTGATCTTCCAGCATAGAAAATCCATTGACCTTTTTACCGATATGCAAATCTGCCAAATGCATCAATCTCACACCAAACACCTCCCTCATCTACATTAACAACTACTCGTAACCATTCCGTAGCTTCATAATTACAACCCCTCTTATCATTTTGTATTTTCTATCACTCTCAACGCTCTCTGTAATGGCTTTACCACAATACTGGCAATTATACACTTCACAACATCCAACGGCACAAAAGCAACCAAACCCACAATCAATGCAGACTCCCAAGTCATTCCGGTTACAAATTTCAACCATACAAAACCTATTACATCAATCACTAATATACCTACCAACACCGTGACCACAATGTACTGAGATAGTTTATATTGTTTTCCTCGAAACATTCCAATTAATACAACTGCAGGCATAAATGCCATAAAATATCCACCACCGGGACCAAACAACTTTCCGGGTCCTGCCATTCCACCAAATACCGGTACTCCCACCAGGCCCAACAACCAATAACAAAGCATGGTAACAAACGCTTCTTTTGGTGTCAGCAACAATGCAATTATATTCACTGCTAAAGTCTGTCCTGTTACGGAAGCTTCCGAAAAAGGCAGTGGAATTCTCACATACGACATTGCACTGACAAAAGCTATCATCATTGCAATTTTCGTCAATTGTCTGGTCGAAAATCCTTTTTTCTTCTTGCAGTTCACTCTTACATTCCATTCTTTCGGCATCTTTGATTCCTTCTTAACTTCATACTCTTAATTTATCTTGTCATGCAATAATTCACTATCTTCGTAACTATTCAGCACCTTCATAGTTATCTATCTTCACAATATTATTTCTTGCATTTATACACAAACGTGCTATAATTATATCGTTGTATCGGTGCGTGGCTCAGTTTGGTAGAGCGCTGCGTTCGGGACGCAGAGGTCGCAGGTTCGAATCCTGTCGCACCGATTTATCTTATTAAATCGAGCAGGCTGACTCCTACTCGGTTCAGTTAACACATCACATGCAAAGCATGCTCAGTGATGAACATTCGCTATATGGATTCTCATGCAAGCATGAATCCACTTAGCTCATTGTTAACACAAAATGCCTCATTACATGAGGCATTTTTTATTATATTTATATACAATTTTCGTAACAATTCTGATATTCATTCAAAAACACTTATCATATATTTTCAATGAAACTACTTGATGCAAGACATTTACACTTTATTTAATAATGACTGCATCCTCTCGATGATATCTTCTAAATACTGCTGATATTCCGGTGTAACCTCTAACACAGGGGTTGCATTTTCTTCGGCGCCTTCTTCCGGTTCCTTTACAATTGCATATCGTATTCCCTGCATTGCCGCCTTCCATCTCAGACTCCAATCATTCATAATATCCTCAAACTCTTCATCCGATTCACCCAATGCGGACTGCATCAGTCTTTTCTTCTCTGCATCGGTATCCAAGTAAAGACAAGATAGTTCATTCAATTCTTCATACTTTCCAATATTTTCTTCAGTGGCGGGATTGTTAACAACAAACTCCACATCCTTAAAATTCGCTAATACATCCGGCATAGAACCTTTCCTACGAATTGAAAGTGCACCTTCACTTTTAGAAAATCCCGACTTATTTATCATATAATCAATCCAAGCCTTTGCTATTTCCTTATTGGCACTATTTTTGTTAACCGCATAGCAATAATCCAACTCAACACTGGCATACTGTTTTCCATCTATATTATAAGGAAACGGCATTAAACTAATGTCATCCGGATTCACACCTGCGCTCTGCAATTCAAGCAAATAGTCTGAACTCAATGCCATACAACCGATTTCTCCATAATTCAACATGCGAAAAGCCGGATTTTCAGAATCGCTTTCATCATCACTTTTCACTTCTGTTTCAGCATCATTTTCCTCATTGCTTTCAAGTTGATTTTCGGCCTCATTTTCCTCACGAATTTTACTAAGACCGTTTTCCACAATATCATATAACAACTCATGAACAATATAATTAGGAGTTCCCTTAGCAAACGGATCCTGTTCGTTTACGATTCCATTATTGCGATAATCCGCATCCGTCGAAATTGAACCCCACGCATGCGTCTGCCATTTCCACAACCATTCACCATCGTCATAACCTATATAACACGGAATCGTTTCAGGTCTTATATTCTGAATCTTCTTTAATACAGCCAAAAACTCATCCGACGTAAGTGGCAACTCAACCATACCCGCTTGAGCAAATACCACCTCGTTGTAAGCAATTCCCTGCACATTAGCATAGCGCGGCAAACCATATACTACATCATCCACTGTTCTGCTGTGCAAGAATGCCTCCTTATAGGTTTCTTTTAATTCTTCTACTGTTCCCAGAGGCTCAAAATATGTCACAAGCTGTTCGTTCGTTACCGAATCCGGAATCAAAAGTACATCACCATAATCGCCAGACTTCAAGCGCTTCGAAACCTCTTTTTCATAATCTGCCACTGCTTCAATCTGAACTTCCACATTCTCATTATCCGCTTCAAATATAGCTTTATATTCCGCAAATTTGGTATCAACCAAGTGCGTCTTATCCGTCAACACGGTAATCACAATGGTTTCGTCTTTATCTTTCTCTTCTGCCGTTGTTGCCTCTGTTTGTGCTTCCTGTGCAGCATTATTTTTATCTGAATTTTTATCCTTTTCACTCTTATCATTACAAGCAACCATGGACATAAGCAAGGTTGCCATCATAATTAAACCAACAATCTTCTTCCAATTCTTTCTCATTCTGATTCTTCAGACGGATACCTTCGTCTCCATCTGCACTCCTTCCTAAAATGAATCCTAAAAATCCTACTCATTATAGCAAATGTTTATAAAAATAAAAATAGGACAATTTCAACGAAATTTTCTCTATAAATACACAAAGAGGAACATTTTTGTAATAAACAACAAAGGGGATACCTTAGTACCCCCCTTACCTTATTCTATCCTTTTATGAAAAACTTATTCTCACGCCTTACCTACAGAACCGAATAATTCCATCTTTTCCTTAACAGTAGCCTTGATAGCCTCTGCACCTGGAGCTAATAACTTACGTGGGTCAAATCCTTTACCCTCTAAGTCCTTACCATCCTCAATGTACTTACGTGTAGCTTCCTGGAATGCTAACTGACACTCTGTGTTAACGTTAATCTTAGCAACACCTAAAGAGATTGCCTTCTTAATCATATCCTCAGGAATACCTGTACCACCGTGTAATACTAATGGCATATCACCAGTCTTAGCCTGAATAGCATCTAATGTTTCAAAGCTTAAACCTTCCCAGTTCTCTGGGTACTTACCATGGATGTTACCGATACCTGCAGCAAGCATGGTTACACCTAAATCTGCAACCATCTTACACTCATCCGGGTCAGCACACTCACCCTTACCAACAACACCGTCTTCTTCACCACCGATAGAACCAACTTCTGCTTCAAGAGAAATACCCTTCTCTTCACAGATAGCTACTAATTCCTTAGTCTTAGCAATATTCTCATCGATTGGATAGTGAGAACCATCGAACATGATTGAAGAGAAACCAGCTTCGATACAAGCCTTAGCACCTTCATATGAACCATGATCTAAGTGAAGTGCTACAGGAACTGTAATTCCTAACTCCTCTACCATAGCAGATACCATAGCAGATACAGTCTTGTAACCTGTCATATACTTACCAGCACCTTCAGATACACCTAAGATAACCGGACTCTTTAACTCCTCAGCTGTCAAAAGAATAGACTTTGTCCACTCAAGATTGTTGATGTTGAACTGACCAACAGCGTACTTACCAGCTTTTGCCTTTGTTAACATTTCTTTTGCTGAAACTAACATGAATAAATCCTCCATATTCTTTAAATTAATTATATTATGGTGTGAGTGTAAATCGAAAATTATGCCACTCACCGTCAAGTAGAAACGCATCTCCACCTGCACACTTGCCATCATTATACTCTAACCTTTCAAAAAAAGAAAGTATATTTTGCACGAAAAAGAGTATATCCATTCGTTCTAATTCTTTTCCCACAAGTTTTCACTGTACACACCATCTGCAACCAACTGCTTAAATGCTGCTACAACACTATCCTTATCTTCCTGATATGTCACACCAAACCAGCGGTCTGAAGATGCCAAGACCTTAACTGTTGACTGACCCGACTTCAACAAATCATCCATGATAATTGGCAACAAAAATTCCGCCTTCAAATCAACAGAATCCATATTCTGCAAAAACTCTTCAAACTTATCTTCCAAAATACCAATATATTCCGGTGTTACTCCCCACATATTCATGGAAACTAACGTATCATCTGAAAGTTCTAATCCCTCTTCGGAACTATAAGTTCCATCCTCTGCTCTCGCAATCTCATGTGTTTCATTAATTGTAATCAAATTATCATTCTCATCCATCTTACAAACACCGCGAGTTACCGTACCATTCTCACTTAAAGTATTTGCAAGTTTGAAACCTGCCATACAGTATTCATCTATTGTATTTTCATGCTCTGCCAAGAAATTATATATCTTAACAAACGCTTCCTTACCATAATAATCGTCCGCATTAATCACCACAAACGGAACATCCAAAATGTGTCTGCATGCAAGCACCGCCTGACCTGTTCCCCAAGGTTTCGTGCGATCTTCAGGACAAGTAAATCCTTCCGGCAAATCATTCTTATCTTGGAATACATACTCCACCGGACAAATCTTCTCAATTCTGGAACCTATTACTTCCTTGAATTCTTCCTCAATATCCTTACGAATAATAAAAATAACTTTATTAAATCCAGCTTCTAACGCGTCATGAATCGAATAATCGATAATAATCTCTCCCTGTGGGCCTACCTTCTGCAACTGCTTAATACCTGCTCCATAACGGGAACCTATTCCCGCTGCCATAATAACTAATGCGATATCTTTCATACTGTACTCTCCTCTTCGTTATCCAATTGAATCACTATCTCACAGACAATTACATTGATTCTGTTATCATCTAATCTAGCCAATATTAATTACGAATATGTAACTATTCTATCAGATGATGTCAAGAACCACAATGCATAAATATAAGTTCACACCTTTTCAAAGAAATTTCTTCAATCCCAAACTTAACAATAGCATAATCAACACCGACAAGATGATGACCAATCCAGCTTCCTGATACACATCTTTGTTCTCCAGGCGGTAAAAGGTACTTTCCTCATTGACCACTTCATCCATACTATCCTCTATAGAAATAGTTTCCAGCATTTCCTGTGTAGATCGGTCTTCCTCTTTTGCTGCAGTTGTCGAATCAACATTATCTGTTTCGCCTTTGGAACTTTCACCCACAGATTCAACTCCTGAATCACCACTTGAAACTTCTTCCGTTTCATCAAGTCCGGCTTCTTCCATTTCGTCATCTGCTTCTTCTTGATTATCCTCTATCACATTCGCGCCAGACTGTTCTGTTGAAGACTCCGTTGATGCCGGGATTCCATCGCCATTAACATCTATACCCAGTTCTTCATCAAATTTGCCATTCAAATAATCCTGATACGCCTGACTGGCACCACCCATATCAGGTGAATAACCATGTGCCGACAACCATGCCTTCGCCTGTTGTTTTTCTTCCTCGGTATATGCATTCGAAGTAAACGAGAAATTCAACACCAGCATCATCAACACTATTAATGTACTAATTATATGTATCATTCTTTTCATCCTATAACTCCTCAAACAGAGAACTAGTTTGCCTACCAACGCCATTAAGCTAACATTGAACTCCAAACTGATTCCCTACCTCTATCACATCTTCTTCATCTCTACCATAGCCTGAGCGTACCCCATCAATCTTTCCTGTTCGCCCAGACTCAAATTATGGTAATGTTCCAACAACAAACCATCTCTTGAGGTCTTATCTACAACAAGATATTCTATACTCCGTCCTCTATTGCCTTCTGCCTCTATACCGGATAACAAGTAAGTCGGAGTAACTTGTAATGTATGACATATAATCATAATCTTATCAGATGCCGGATTGGTATTCTTCTTTCTCCAATCACTAATCGTACTTTGTGGTATTCCTGTTGCATCCGAAAAATTCTTCTGAGACATACCACGTAATGCTAATAATTCAAAAATACGTTCACTTATTGTCATACAATCTCTCCACTTTTGTTTCAATCAAGGACATCAGTTCCTTGCATATCGCATCCACATCGTAATCCGGTTCATAATTCTTCACAACATCCACAATATGCTTAATTACTTCCTCTGTCTCTTCTAATTCTTCAGTCATCTCAGGAATTGTTTTACCTCGCTGCAACTTTTTCAAAACCTGATGTATTAAAGTCCTTAATGAACCTTCTGCTCGACCTTCTGCTCGACCTTCTGCTCGACCTTCTGCTCGACCTTCTGCCAACCCTTCTTTTCGCGCTTCTGCCATAGTTTCATCCAGCAAAATCTGTAACGTCATGTATTCTCGCCTCCATTCATTACTTGCCTTGACTTTTTCAACCTCTTCCTGCAGTTCCTCTGCGAATGCACCTTCCGCAGCTAAGCCATTAAATATCTTGACAACCTGCTTAAACTCATCGTTCACATCACCTTGCTAAAAATAAAGTTGTCCGCTATTGTCAACTCATCAAACTTCTTCGTAGTCCTCATATTCTTCCTCCTTATTATATTAAATTATTATTCTCAATGCAACCTCTGTTTTTCAAATTAAATTCTATTATACGGATTTGTTTTGTATATAATACCACTGCCGCATGTATTCGTCAATAAGTCATCATCCTATTATACGGATTCGAACGGCATAATAAAAACCAATTGTATAACTCTTGTCATTCAAACACCTTAATTACACAATTGGTTCTTTTCTACACTTTCTTACACAACACGCAAAACACCTTCGCAAGATTTCTCGGCTTATCCACATCGCATCCCTTTGCAACCGCAACATAATATCCAAATAACTGTAAGGGAATTACAGTTAGCGATGCTGCAAATAGAGGATTGCATCTTGGAACATACACAACAAATTGTGCCGTATCCTCTAGCTCAATATGATCTTTATTGGTTACTGCAAATATATATCCGCCTCTGGATTTCACCTCTACCACATTACTGATTGTCTTCTCATAAAGGTCAGGCTGTGAAGCAATTGCAACACAGAGCATACCATCTTCAATCAAAGAAATACTTCCGTGTTTTAATTTACCTGCCGTATATGCTTCCGAATGAATGTAAGAGATTTCCTTTAACTTTAATGAACGCGACATGATATACAACATTCCCATCAAACATCAACTCTTTTTTTCACTTCGTACCAAAGATATTTTTCTATTTGATCTGTTGTATACCCTCTAATTATAGATTCTTTTTCCACATCAAATTTTTGATACCCATTCTTATCATAAAAGCGCACTGCTCTTTTATTATCAGGGGATACGCACCAAAAAATTCTTTTTAGATTTAACTCTTCCAAGCCGATGCGGATAATCTCTTCCATCGCATACTTAGAATATCCTTTTCCCATGGCAACATTTCGTATTGTAATCGCAAATTCTGCATCTATATCTGTAATATGTTTTAAACTAACAGTTCCCATATAAATATCATTCTCATCTACAATTGCCAAATGCATATCGCTTTGGTCATTCTCCGATGCATCAATAAATCTTTCACAATCCTCAACTGTTTTTTCAGCAAAATTTGCTTGCAAGTTTTCCACAATGGATTCATCCTGCATCCACTCAAACATAAATGGTGCATCTTGTTGCTTTAGTTTTCTCAATTTCATTTGTTGAATTCCTTCCTCTCAATCAGCAAACCATCCTTGTCATGCAAATTTGTATTATAATTTTGCTATATATTTCATAAAACATTCTTTATTTTCATGTGCTGTAGTTGTAGGTCTTCCCAAATTTTCTCTAGCACCCAAGGAACATTTCACCTCTATCATACTCAACGTATTTCTATTTTTAACCTTAGCAAGTTCTATATCTAAATCATCAAAATTGTCAACAGATACCGCATATGGATAACCACAAGCTTTTGCAATGGAAACCATATCAATATTGGCCGCTACAGTAGGCATTCCTCCCACCGTTTCATGAGCACTATTATTTATTATTATATGTACCATATTGTTAGGTGCATTTGCTCCAAGTACTGCCATAGAACCCATATGCATAAGGACTGCGCCATCGCCGTCAATACACCATATTTTTGCATTAGGCTTATTAATAGCCACCCCTAATGCGATTGAGGAACTATGTCCCATCGAACCAACGGTAAGAAAATCATATTGATGACTTTGTCCATTAGATTCTCTAATTTCAAAAAGTTCTCTGCTTGCTTTACCTGTAGTAGAAATAATAGGATCTTCTCCTGAAAATGTAACAATATGATTAATTATATCTTCACGAAGCAACTGATTATCATTGGCATACTCTACTTTATTGTCATAAGATAACGCACCCTTTCTTATAACAAAAGCAACATTCTTTCCTTTATCAAGAACAGGCTTGAACTTCTCCATAGCAGAATTCAATTCTTCCTCTGTAGTATCTTTCCCTACTACAAAAGTCTTGATATCCATATCCTCCAAAAGTTTCAAAGTCACTTCTCCCTGATATATATGTTGAGGCTCATCATGTACTCCAGGCTCTCCTCTCCATCCCACAACAAATATAACCGGAATTGCATATACTTTATCATTTAACAGTGATGCAATAGGATTAATAACATTACCCTGTCCGGAATTTTGCATATAAACGACAGGAACTTTATTAGTGGCTAAATGATAACCTGCAGCTATAGCTGTACAATTTCCTTCGTTCGCAGCAATCAAATGATGCTCTTTATCAATTCCATAAACATCCATCAGATAGTCACATAGTGCTTTAAGTTGAGAGTCTGGAACTCCTGTATAAAAATCTGACCCTATAATTTCAACAAATTTTTCTACTTTCATAATTGTCTAATAAGATTCTTATATCTTACTTTCCTTTCTTTTTAGTCATAAAACCACATTACTTAGTTAATTACTCATATCTAATAAATAAACAGCTATAATATTTGTTTATATAACATTTTTATCGTATCATAATCCAATGCAATAGGATTATTTTTTAATCTATCAATATTCACAGAACTACTTAACCTCTCATAATCTCCTATATTCACCTTTGGATTTGTAAAATTAAGACTATCCACAAATTCACAAAATTTCTTAACTGCCTTATATTTGTCCTCACATCCCATAGAAGATGCTATATCCTTAAAAACAGAATTCATATATTCTTCACCTCTAACATCTATACACTTATCTGTATTATCAAGCATATATGCCCAAAGCTTAGAAAGACAAAGCGCCGCTGCATGTCCATGAGCAATACCATATAAACTGGTAATCTTATAACACATAGCATGTCCGGCTGTAGTCTGAGTAATGTTAATTGCTTTACCAGCTATATTCGCTGCTCTCAACATATTCGCATTACCTTCATCCTGATTAGCTAAATACGAATCTTTATTATTCATAATAATATGTATTGCTTCTTGAGAATAGCATTTACTTTCCTCTGTAGAATTAACAGACCAATATGACTCGATTGCATGACAAAGTGCGTCTAACATAGTTGCTTTCTTTTGATACTCCGGTAACGTCTTAAGCACAGACGAATCCATAAGTACTGCTGAAGGTATACAACTATAATCTGTGACCGACTGTTTCTCTCCGTTATAATATATGACCGCATATCTTGTGGCTTCACTACCTGTTCCAGCTGTAGTTGGCACTGCAAACAACGGCACATCATTAGATACTATTCTCTGTTCAAGGTAATTAATCTCAGGATTCATATTCGAATAAAGCTTAATGCATTTTGCAACATCCATAGCACTACCACCACCTATGGCAATAATCACATCGCAACACTTTTCTCTAAACAATTCAACACCTTTAACCACCGACTCATACAATGGATTAGGCTGAAAGTCACTGAATTTAATAATTCTAATTCCTATACGTTCTTCTACAGTTTCAAAATATCTATTAAGTCTTAAATAAGATATCGAACCATCACATACAAGAAAAACGGTCTTAAAACCGTTTTTCAATATATAGTCATCCACTTCCTTATAGTTTTCACTTGCAATTAATATCTCTTGTTGATCCATAACGGTAAACCTCTTTATTATTCTTCGTCAGGAATTAATGTAATAATATCCTTAAATGGCATACATACGTCATCGCATTCCTTTGCCCTATGGTTCTCAAGAATAAGCTCAGCAGCATTCTTCATAGCCGGAAAAGCAGTTCTAGTCAACTGATTAGCATAAATGACCACATTAACTCCCCTTTCCTTAAATTCCTCTTCCGTAACCATATTAAACGAAGTAGGAACTACTACAATAGGAGTTGCTGAATCTTTTTCTCTAAATTTTTCAACAAACTCAAATATCTCTGTCGGATCTTTCTTTCTACTATGTATCATAATTGCATCTGCACCAGCTTCAGAAAAAGCAAAAGCACGTTCCAATGCATCATCCATTCCCTGTTCAAGAATCAAACTTTCTATACGCGCACATATCATGAAATCCTTAGTTTTTTGAGCTTTCTTTCCTGCTCTAATTTTCTCACAAAAATCAGGAATGGAATCCTGTGTCTGCTGTACCTCTGTTCCAAACAACGAATTCTTCTTGAGGCCTGTTTTGTCCTCTATAATAATCATCGAAACACCCATACGCTCAAGAGTTTTAACTGTATACACAAAATGTTCTGTAAGTCCGCCCGTATCTCCATCAAAAATAATCGGTTTGGTTGTAACCTCCATAATATCATCAATAGTACGAAATCTTGAAGTCATATCAACTAATTCAATATCCGGTTTACCCTTTGCAGTTGAATCGCAAAGCGAACTAACCCACATAGCATCAAACTGTCTGGCTTCTCCATTCTGGTATATAATAGTATTCTCGACAATTAGTCCGGTTAAACCACTATGCGCCTCCATAACACTAATGGTCCCCTTCATATCAATAACTTTTCTAAGTCTTGCCCTTCTAATGTCCGGCAAAGATAAGTCAGCCCTAGCACGTTTCTCAAGTGCCTGATACTTATCATCCCTTGAATATGGATATTCTACAAGCTGTCCACCATATGTAGCTAAAACAGAAATAACTTCATCTCTTATAGGTTTTTGAAAGCCAGTCACCCAATCATCACCGTGAACAACATAGTCCGTCTTAAGCTCTTGCAAATTTTCCTTATAGCTAAGTGTTCTCTGTTCGACAACTTTATATACTCCAACGACATTCTCAAACATTACTTTTCTCTCAGAAAATGGCATAAGTGGAAATCTTCTATAACTAACTACAGCCTCATCTGAAAGAACACCAATAATCAATTTACCTAATTTCTTAGCTTTTCTTATAATCTCAATATGTCCACTATGCAACATATCTGTTGAAAAGCACATATACACTGTCTTATTTTCCAACTCTGCAACTCTTTCAGAAACCATTTTTAAATCCTCAGGATTATCAATCTCATTACATAGCATATCTTCAACATCTAATATCTGAATATTACATTTATCAGATACTTCATTCAAGGCATGTTCTGCATAGCACTTTTTGTTATCATTTTCACAAAATGTAACAATATTATCTAGCCATACTTTCCAATCTTCCTTTAACAACTTGTACAGTGGCTGTGCAGCCATAGCACTATCAAAAAACTCAATACCAACCTTGTCCACTCTACCATCATAAACAACCGCTTTAAAATCCTTCTCAGGCAAAGGCAGAGTCGAACTAACTGTCATACAACTCGTATCACTACTTACCACTTTGTCAAAAACCTGATTATCAAACACCAAATCACCATGCATAAGTATTATATCGTCATTCAAATATTCCCTAGCACAATAAATCGAGTAAATATAATTAGTACGATCATATACCGGATTCTTTACAAAAGTAATATTTAACGCCAAATCTAACCCTTTACAATAATTAACCAACACCTCATCAAAGGCACCCGTGGTCATAATCACATCCGTAATGCCTGCATCCAATATCTGATGTAACTGACGACTTAAAATTGTTTCTTTACTTGAAATTTCGGTCATACACTTAGGATGTTCTGATGTAAGGACTCCCATCCGGCTTCCAACACCTGAATTTAAAATAAGTGCTTTCATTTCATCACTCTCCTCTATCAACCGGTAATATATTATATTAATTCAAATTCCTTCTTTTTTTCAAAATAACATACCCAAATATCAATTTACTTATTTCTAATTATTTCATTTATTATATTATTTGTAGAATTCTGAATATCGTTTCCAAATACTTCTGCAATTATCTTTTGACGTTTTTCTTTCATATAATCATTACCATTTTTTAATTGTATAATACGTTCTTCAAGTTCTTCCCTATTGTTTACCACATAACACCCCTCAACTATTTTTTTTGTGTCATCTTCTAACTCGAGATTCATATTAGATATGCAAAAAATAATAGGCTTCCCTAAAACGAAATATTCAACCATCACACTAGATATATCACTAACTAACACAGAAGATTTAGAAAACGTTGATTCATATTGTGGATTAGTATCCAATTCTACGTTATGAATTTGCTCAATCTCTCGTTTAAAACTAGTAATCTCTTCTTGTGTCATCTCACCTGTAGCCAAAAAATTTTCAAAAGTAAGTGGATGTGGTCTAAAAAGAAAATCTATTTCCGGTGTTTTTTTTGCATATTCCAATAACCACTTGTAATAATTAAAAAAATTACTGCCACCTAGACAAGCATCCGTACACCACCTTGGTGTCCATATTACCCTAAAATTATTTTTTGAAAAGTCCCATGAATGCTCTATATTATCACTATTTTTTATAAATAATTCAAGTGTCGGAGATCCAAGGTATTTACTAACATTAATCTTTAATATATGTCCTAATCTCAACTGCTTAATATTATAATTCATTGTACTTTCGCTCTCTGCAAAATAATAGTCAATATATCTAAAAAATTCTTTATTTAAAGTATGTTTTTTTACTTCCTGCATTGTATTAATTGCATACAAAAGACAACAAGTCTTTGCATATTTACTTATATTTTTACTATAATATATCTCTGGCATAAAATAATTGTATGGTCTTATAAAAAAAACATAGTCTGGTGATAATTCTCTCAAATCAACCCACTCATTCTTTCCCTTTAAAGCATTAATAGCTTTATAGCCTTTTGAGATAAAATAATCATATGTTTCATTACTTAAATCTTCAGCATTCTCTAATACAGAGTTCTTTATCCTATTCGGAATACATACTAACTCAACATCAAATTGAGGGTTTTCTAACATTTTATAATATACATATGCCACCTTATTCCATGTTTCTACAATTTGACATAAAAAAACAACTTTAATTCGCTCATGATTTACACATTTGTTTTTTCTATATTTATTCATCCTTAGGATTGCAATAACATCCGATGTATACCCTTTTTTATCAATTTTCCCCAAAAGACTCTTCAACAAATCTTCTCATCTCCTTATTACAAATTTATTTTTTATATATTTAAATTCATCTGTATTATAAAAGATCGTAACATTTATTCCTATTACAAATATAAATATCATCACACTTTTTATAATCAAACTAACAAGAGTAATATCAAGTGATATTACACTACATATAATGAAACAAACTATATACTCTGCCAGAAAAACACAATAATATTTTATCAATTTGATAATATATTCCTTGCAATAATCATTATAATGTACATACAGTACAGTATAAATTCTAAATATTAATGTAATAATGTCCGCTATCAACGTCCCAACAATCGGACCAATTATACCAAACGGAGTGATCAACCCAATTGATATTATTAGATTCAATGTCATGGATATAAGTTGTTGTTTCTTTAATACACTAAAATCGCCTATCACCTCCAATAACATAGATAATGGCTGATACATACTATGTACAAAAAAATCTAAGGTCAATATTATCAAGAAACTTAATGATAATATATATTCTTTTCCATACCAAAATCCTACAAATTCATCCAACATACAAAATAATAGCACTCCACATATGGAAGAGTAGAAAAATTGTACAAGTTGAAAACTGTTCAAAAAGAACATGTGCTGTTTTTCTTCTTTTTGCTCTTGTACAACATTCCCGAAAGAAACCTTTACAACTCCAGCAATGATTGGTGCTATCAAAAATACTTGATTAGTTATAGTAAAATAATTTGTATAGTATACTACCATTGTTAATCCAAGAAATGCTGAAATAATAGTATTATCTGTATTATTGAAAACAAATGCACCTATCTTATTAGGAATCAATTCTTTCATATTGTCCCCTAGTACTTTCATTTCGTTCTTGCTATAACCTTTGTACTGGGACAAATACTTATATTTTCCATCACACACATAACTAACTATTGCATTTGACACAAAAGAATAGACAACATCAATAATTATATAAAGATAATAATTCTTCCAGAAAACAATAACCAGTATCTTTGCCATAGACGAGACAATGAATATTATACTATCTATAATATTA
Source organism: Lachnospiraceae bacterium (assembly GCA_017395635.1). GTDB lineage: Bacteria > Bacillota > Clostridia > Lachnospirales > Lachnospiraceae > CAG-590. Next base: position 55,921 of record JAFQOE010000053.1, read on the forward strand.
GTAATATATACATCCTCTGTTGCGTGCAAAAAAAGTCTTTTATGAGCAAAGAAATAGGTAGATGCATTACTAATCACATTTATAATAAAAACTAATCTAATAAACTCTAACGAATAAGGGTTATCTTTGATTAAATATTGAATGAAAAAACTTAAGATAATACCAACTACAATCATCATAAGTCCAACTGTATTATATATCTTTTTTGCGGCATTAAGAAGTTTTGCTACTTTCTCATTATCTTTTTCAGCCAATGGTTTGTATAAATTATATTGCAAAGCCATTCCTAAACCCATATCAGCCAAGTTAAGCAACCCTAACAAATCTGTAAACAATGAATTCAAACCTAAAAGCTCTGAACTTAAGTAGATTAAAAAAATCTTTCTAGTTATAAACGACAATACCACATTAAGCATTTTATATGCCAATGTATAACCTGAGTTACGCATTATCTTCTTTGAATGAGACATAATAACTATTCCTCTTTCTTAAAAATATATACTACTATTTTTTGCATATATTCAAACATTATTAATAACATCAACAACATAACTTATCTCTTCATCGCTCATACCATAATACATCGGCAAGCTAAGTTCTGTTGCACTTATTTCCTCCGCTATTGGTAGCTCACCTTCAGCAATCCCCAAATCCGCATAACAGTCTTGCATGTGCATCGGAATCGGATAGTGCTTGTTAGTTCCTATACCATTATCATTTAGATATTTCTCAAAGTGAGGTCTATCTTTACATCGCACTCCAAAGATATGCCATACCGGCATTACATCCTCTCTTACGGCAGGAAGAATAATGTCTTTATTCTTAATTTCGCTCAAATATCTATTAGCAATTCTTCGTCTTTCCTCATTCATTCTATTCATATGAGGTAATTTGACAGATAAAAACGCAGCCTGAAGTTCATCTAATCTTGTGTTAGTACCTTTGTAAATATGATGATACTTGTAATCGGAACCATAATTTCCTAGTGCTCTAACTTTCTTGGCTAATTCTTCATTATTGGTAACAACCGCTCCTGCATCCCCTAATGCTCCCAAATTCTTTCCAGGATAAAAACTGAAGCCTGCAGCATCACCAAAACTACCTACAACTTTACCTTTGTAGATTGCACCATGCGCTTGAGCACAGTCTTCTATAACATACAATTTATCTTTCCTTGCAATTTCCATAATTGGATCCATATCACAAGGTTGTCCATAGAGATGAACCGGTATTATCGCCTTAGTCTTATCTGTAATTTTCTCTTCAATTCTAATCGGATCAATATTAAATGTATCGATAATCGGCTCAACAAACACAGGAGTAGCACCCACATAAGTCACTGCAAGAGCAGTCGCAATATATGTATTAGAAGGAACAATAACTTCATCCCCTTGTCCTATCCCCAATGCTTTTAAAGGGAGCACTAATGCATCCAAACCATTTCCTGTTCCTACGCAAAACTTTGTATCACAAAATTCGGCAAATGCTTTTTCAAAACATTCATCTTCTTTTCCTTCTATGTACCAGCTGTTTTCAAAAACTTTATCAAATGCGGCTCTTAATTCTTCACTTAATTCTCTTTCCATGGGTTTAAAACTTACAAAAGGTATCTTCATCTTGCTTTTCTCCTTGCACTTTTCTCTATCCCTGCAATTCTTTATAAATTCAAAAAACTCATCGTCATCTCATCAAACTTTTTGTAGATCTCATATTCTTCCTACCTATTATATTAAATTATTATTCTCAACGCAACTTCTGTTTACCAAGTTAAATTCTATTATACGGATTCGAACGGCATAATAAAAACCAATTGTATAACTCTTGTCATTCAAACACCTTAATTACACAATTGGTTCTTTTCTACACTTTCTTACACAACACGCAAAACACCTTCGCAACCAACAGATAAATCATGACTCCAACAACTACACCTGCAACATTCAACCACATTTCCTCCAGGTCAAAATGCCGTCCGGGAATATTCCATTTCCCTGCTTCTGTAACCACCGCCAAAAGAACTCCGGATACACCTGCCAACACCAGACATTTCCATCGCATTCTAATAAATTCGGTAGTTACTCCCATAGCAAACATACTATAAATGGCAAACAGTACCGGATGTGCTAACAAACGAAATGTCCTATGCCAATACTCCATGGTTTCATAATGGATGTCACCCTGTATAAATATGCCCAATATTAATTTGGTCAACCTCATACTGGTATCCGCCGTATCTCCTCCTGGTTGAAACGAAAGGTAGAGAATAAGAGCGATATAGAGAGCAAAAGTTATTAATAAAAGTGTTCGTTTCATAATTATCTACTTTCTAATATCTGATATATTTCCTCTGGTGGGATGTTATTCGTCTTTTCTTCTGTTATACCTTTATCCTCCAAATTCTTTCACTGCAGTTATATATTAATGAAGTCATTATCTAAATGTTAACAGAAAAAATTATGAACCAGTCAACACCCCACAGCAAAGTGTGGGAGTGTTGACTCTCGCGGCATTCGTCAAATGTACATGCAAGCATGTCCGCTTGACTCATTGCTCGCGGAAATTAAATCCCTATGAAGATTCTATAACTTTTCGTGACACTTTTTGAATAAATGTTCAAAGTTATTAACAA
>JAFQOE010000073.1 GCA_017395635.1 Lachnospiraceae bacterium
ATAAAATATACCCTAGGAAATGGACATCGAGTTTTTGAGATACCCTATTCCTTGGACGTTGACAATTAGAAATCCCGTATTGTGGACACCTGATTTTAAGGAATCCCATTTTTCGGACAATGAGTTTTAATCAACACTCATCAATGTTATAATCTCATTGTCTAAGAAAGGGGACTGTTATGAGTATACGCAGTTTTACAAAAGAAGAGCAAGCACTCCTGCGAGAAAACAAATACACATATAGCGTATCCGCAAATACTATTTCCTTCACGATTGAGTTCAAGAAGGAATTCTGGAAGCGGTACCAAACAGGACAGCGTCCGCGTCAAATCGTGGAAGAACTGGGATACGACTACCAGATGCTTGGAGAATCCAGAGTAAGTGGTCTGCAGAGTATGATCAGAAAGCAAGCTCAGGAAGGAAACTTCCGCGAAGGACAACATACCAGCTATGCGGTCAGTAATCACCCAGACTACTCATCCATGTCGGACGATCAGAAACTTCATGCAATGGAACACGAGCTGTACTATCTGCGCCATGAAATGGAGTTTCTAAAAAAAATTTTAAAACCCGACAAGGATATAAAGTAGGAGGGCTCATCATGGAAAAAACATCTTACAAGTACGAGGTCATCCATAACACTCTTGAGGATTCACCAGGTGTGTTCAGTGTGTCGATTCTATGTGAACTTGCTGGTGTTTCACGCTCAGGGTATTATGCTTGGTTAAAAGCTGCCCCGGCGCGAGAAGCACGTGAATTACAGGATAAGGCCGACTTTGAGCTAATTCTTGCCATATATAAAAAACGTGGTTATTCAAAAGGCGCAAGAAGTATTTATATGGGACTTCTGCACATGAATCCTCCGGTGGTAATGAATATCAAAAAAATCCGAAGGCTGATGAAGAAGTACCATCTCTTCTGCCCAATCAGGAAGGCGAATCCTTACCGTAGAATGGCGAAAGCTATCAAAACGAGTAACTATGCCGATAATCTCTTGCAGCGTGAGTTCGAATGTTATGGTCCACGATATGTTCTGTTGACGGATATAACTTACATCCCATACAATGGGGAATTCGCCTATTTATCGACCATCCTTGACGCATACACAAAGCAGATACTGGCCTATGTATTGAGCGATTCGCTGGAAATCGATTTTGTTAAAGAAACCGTTGAAAACCTAATCAGAGATCACGGAATCTCATTGCACAAGGAAACTCTGATTCACAGCGATCAAGGCAGTCATTATACTAGCACCACGTTTATACAAATCATTGAAAACTGTGACTTACGCAGATCGATGTCCCGACGAGGTAACTGCTGGGACAATTCGCCGCAAGAAAGTTTCTTTGGTCATATGAAGGATCATATTCTTGATAAGGTTAAGGGATGTACTGAATTCCAGCAGATTAAAGATATCGTTGATGATTACATAGATTACTACAACAACGAGGCGTATGTATGGGAGCTTTGTATGCTCTCGCCGAATGAATACTATAACTTTATAACTACTGGAGTATATCCGCTTTCTATTGCCAATCCTCCTCAAGTTCCACAGATTCTCAAGGAACCTTCAGAATTAGGAACTAAGCAAGGCAATATAGATTAAGGACTATACCCACACAGATAACCATACAAAAAACTCATTGTACGAATGTCAGGATTCTGCAAAAACTTATTGTACGGATCCTGGAATTCTACTAAAACTCAGTGTCCAAATTTTTAAAAAATAAAAAACTAAATGTCCTTGACATGGGGGACACTTTA
>JAFQOE010000137.1 GCA_017395635.1 Lachnospiraceae bacterium
AGCAAAATGGAGTGAAGAAGAAGTTAAAGAAGTTTACGTAGGTGAAGGTCTTGATTATGCAACACTTGATGAAGCAGTACAAAATGCTCCAGAAGGTGCAACAATCATCCTAGCAGCTGGTGAATATTCACTAAGTGTAGTAATTAATAAGAGCCTAACAATCGTTGGTCCTTACAAAGATGCAGAAGCATCAAGAGAACGTGAAAATGAAGCAGTTATCAAAGTTGCAGTTGCATCTGGCAACTTAAAAGCTGCGAAGATTGTATTTAACGGTGTTCACTTAAAAGGTAACGGCGGTGGCGGTGGTGTCGCTGGTTTATATTTTGAAGATGGTGGAAATGTTGAAGAAGTTGCATTCTTAAGCTGTAAGATTTCAGATATGAATACATTCTTCAAAGCTAATGGTACATCTTCAAGTCTTAACTTAAGAATTGAAAATTCTTATATTCATACAATTGGTCAATTCGTTGTATGGACTCAAAACTCAAAAGTGCAAAATGTATTATTATTAGGCAATATCGTTGATGGTTATACATGCGGTGGTGTAACTAACTCTGCTGCTGCATTATTCAGAGTAAGAAGTGGTGTATTAGAAGCTTATCATAACACATTCACAGGAAGCTCACAAAATACTCCTGGTTACTTTGAAGCAATCGCTGCTCCATCATTTGTTAAATATAACACATTTGAAAATGTTATTAAATTTGCTCATCCAACTGCAGCAAACCAATTAACATTTGATCAAAACTTATATCTTGATAAAGACGGTAACGCTTTAGCAACTGCTCCAAAAGAAGTTGCAATGAACGGTGTTACAGTTGATGCTACTGTATGTGAAAGTGCTGAAGCATTAGAAGCAGCATTTATCGGTTACTTAGTAGCAACACAACCAGAACGTTATTTCGCATTATCATTTGATTTAGCTGGTGGTGAATTCGCTGGTGCTAAACCTGTTGGATATGATTCTCAAAAAGGTTTAACATTACCTACACCTGTTAAAGATGGTTACACATTTGCTGGTTGGTATTTAAATGGCGAAAAAGTTGAAGCTATTGAAGCTGGTACAACTGGTAGCTTAGAATTAGTTGCAAAATGGTATGAAGCTGGTCTATACGTAAGCGCTGATGGTGCAAATGGTGCTTATACTACTATTGGTGAAGCATTAGCTGCAGCTAAAGAAGGTGACACTATCATCATTCTTGCTGGCGAATATACTGAAAATGTAACAATTAGCGTTGCTAATTTAACAATTAAAGGCCCTAACGCTGGTATTAGCGCAGTTAGTGGTACAAGAGCTGCAGAAGCAGTTATTAAAGGTGTATTCTCAGTTAGTACATCTGCAAGCAATTTAGTTATCGATGGTTTAGCATTTACTGGTGCTGGTCAAGTAAAAGCAGGTGCTACAAGCGGTACTTATAATGGATTTACATTCAAAAACAATAACGTTTATGATACTAATGAATCTACTACACCTTGGGTTGTTAACAGATATAAAATGGATGCTGTTGTAGAATTCAAATTAAGTGGTGGTGGAAAATCTAAAAACTTCGTTATCGAAGATAATAGTTTCGTAAATTGTTCAGCTGTTAACGTTATGGTAAATAGACCTCATAACTTATCAGTTGATGGAAACTTATTCAAAAACTTCTCACAAGATGCCTTCCGTATTGAAGGCGGATATACACATGGTGTTCACGCATTTACAAATAACGTATTTGAAGTTGAAAATCAAGGTGATGCACACGTTGGTATTTTCTTCTACTCACTATCTGGTGGAGATGCATTCCCAGTTGTAGTAGTACAAAACAACGTATTTAAAAACTTAGGTCAAGCTGACAGCTCTAAATTTACTGGTGCTTTAGCTGCTAACTTCTATCAAGAAATGGGCTTAAGATGGGATATTTCTTATAATATCTTTGAAAATTGTTATAACTATATGTGGTTACGTAATAATGGTGCAAGTGCTTCTAACTGGAGTAGTACTATCGAATACAACCAATTCTTAGGATTACCTCAAGAATATTATTATGGTACATACACTGGTAGTGATACTGCAACTACTAACCCACATCTAAATGTATTTGGTGCTAACTACTATGAAGATGACAATGGTAATGTTATCACTGATATGAGCTTAATCGCTGACAAATTCTTCCATACTGCTACAATCGGTACAGCTCTTGAACATAAACCAAGTGCTGGTGAAGCAGAAAAATATGAATTCTGGACTATTACTTATGATTTAGCTGGTGGTTCTGTAAATGGATTAGTAACTGAATATAATAAAGATACTGGTGCAATTGCATTACCAACTCCTACATGGAATATTTATCATGAATTCAAAGGTTGGACTTTAAATGGTGAAGTTATCACTGAAATCCCTGCAGGTACTAAAGGCGATATCGTTATCGTTGCTGTATGGGAAGTAGTTGAAGGTAACCCTGTTACTCTTAACTTCGAATTAAATGGTGGTAACTGGAGATATAGTAGCTTCGAAGATATTTCTGCAGATTTATTAGCTGACTATAATGCATTCTGCGGAAGTAACTATACTGCTGATACACTTCCTACTGGTGCATGGGTTAATATCAATATTCATGATTTCTACTACAGTGAAGGTATGTCTGAAAAATGGGCATGGCTTGCTGCATGGTTAGGTGAAGTTGGTGGAAGTGCTAATAAACCTGGATGTAAAGCATTATTAGACTTTACTGATGCTGCATCATTTAAAGCTAAAAACAGTAATTATCCATATGAAGTTTCATATGAATTTAGAGCAATTATGAGAGGATCTTATATCCATAGTAATGCTTCTTATAAAACTCCTGACTATACAGAAGCTGCATTAAGAGCACAAATTTGGGAACCTCTTGCAAAAGCACAATCTAAAACTCTTGATACAACTGAAGGTAAAGTATTAACATTACCTGAAGCTCACAAACAATATTTAGAATTTGCTGGTTGGTATGATAATCCTGAATTCACAGGTGAAGCTATTAGCGAAATCACAGTAGGTGCTACTAACCCTACATACTATGCTAAATACATTGATCCAAATCCAGTAACTGAAATCGTTGTTTCTGGATTCAACGCATCAATGAATCGTTTCCAAACTCAACAATTAGTTTGGGAAGTACTTCCTGCAGCTGCTGCAAATAAAGAAGTTAACTTCGAATCAAGTGATTCAAATATCGCTACAGTAGATGCTAAAGGTTTCATTACTGCTGTTGCTAAAGGTAATTGCACAATTACAATTTCATCTGCTTCATATCCAAATGTTAAAGCAGTTCTTGAACTTACTGTTGTTGAACCTGCTCACATTGAAGCTGGTTATGTAACAAACTCTTATGTTAACGTTAACGATACAATCGAATTATATGCTAACTTAGTAAATGTTACTGGTAACATCGTTTGGTCATCAGAAGATGAAACTATCGCAACTGTTGTAAATGGAATCGTTACTGGTGTTAAAGCTGGTACAACTACAATTTTCGCTAAATTAGAAGGTAGTGAAACTGTAGTAGCAGATTTAAAAGTAACTGTTTTAGAAGGCGAAATTAGTGAAATTTTACAATACATTTTAGATAATCATAATTCAAATATCTTTACTTCTTACGATTTAGGAATTGGTTCTGGTACTCCAGCTTACTATTCTGACATTTATGGAAGTGTAAGTAAATTATTAATGAATCATGAATTAGAAATCAATACTGAATACCTTGAAAGAGGTAATGCAACAAATGATTACTATGCAAATGCAAACTTACAAACTCAATATGGTGGATTACAATTCATAACATTCCACTATACTGCAGGTATGGGTGCTACAGCAGATACTGACAACCATGCTTCATATTTCACAGGTGGTAGTGCTGACGTTTCTATTCACTATGTAACTGGTAATAAAGGTTCAGATAGTAATGGTGCTACTTCAGAAGTTTACCAAACATTAGATCATGCACATGGCGCATGGCATGCTGGTGACTCTAACTCTAGATATTATTCTAACAGTACTGTTTATGATGAAGATGGTTTAAGACGTTTCATGTGGATTCCAACTGGTGTTGCTTATGATGATGTTGACTTATTAGATATCGTTTGGACAGCATCTGATGACTTCTACTTCGAAATCAATGGTAAGAAAACTACTATTAAACTTCCTGATACTTATAACTACAAAGAAAGAAATACTGATCATATATACAATGCTGATGGAACTATCTCTTCTCAAGATGACTTAACATTCTCTTGGGCTAAATTCTCTGGTAGAACTCCTGAAAGCTTCTTCAATGATCAAGGATTCGCAGTTAAAGTAATTGATGGACAATATTATATGGGTCCAACTTGGTGGAGTTATGGTCAAGTTGTTGAAGGTCGTATCTGTGCAGTTGGTGGTAACCAAAACTCAATCGGTATTGAATCTTGTGTTAACGAAGGTTCTGACTTATGGTTAACATGGCAAATTTCTGCTCAATTAATTGCTAAATTATTAACTGATAATAATTTAACAGTTGACAGAGTTAAAGGTCACCATTTCTTCGATGGTAAAGATTGCCCTCAACCATTATTAGAAAACGATTTAGAAATCTGGTATGAATTCATTGAACTTGTTCAAGCTGAATATGATTTATTAAATAAATTCGCTGGTGCTACAATTGAATTTGAATCACACAACCCTGAATATATTGATAATCAAGGACGTGTTATTGCAGTACCTGAATTCACTACAAGTGTTTCTTACACAATTAAAGTAACATACAATGGCAAGACTGAAAGTATTACATTAAGTTCTGTACTTCCTGGTATGTACGAAAAAGCGTAAGATTATATTAAAAAATAGAAGGATGTTCATTTGAACATCCTTTTTATTAGGGAAAAAATATGTAAACGTTTTACAAAATACTTGAAAAATTAATAATTGTTTGATATAATAATATCGTTAAAATGGGAGGTACATATGAGACATTTTAAAAAGCATTTAATGTTAGCTGTAACTTTTGTTTTCGCACTTTTACTTATGGTAGGATGTGCAATTACAGGTAGTTCATCAAGAGTTACAGTTGATGTAGAAAAAGACATGACTGCTGGTTTTGAATATAAATACGCAGTTAATTTAGGAGATGAAGCTGGTTCAAGTTATGAACTTTCTTTAAGCAAAGAAGGTATCGTAGAAATTAATGAATCTGCTAAAACAATTAAGGCTTTAGCTGAAGGTAAAGTTATTTTAACTGTTACAACTTCAAGTGGCCTTAATCAATCAATGTGGTTAAGAGTTGCAGCTCCTGCTGTTTATGCTATTAACTACGAATTAAATGGTGGAGAATGTAGCGAACTTGTTACATCATACACATCTGTTTCAGAAGGCGTTACACTGGCAACACCAACACGCGAAGGATATAATTTCGTAGGTTGGTATGACAATGCGGAATTAGCTGGTGAAGCAGTAGCAGAAATCCCTGCAGGCGCAAAAGGCGATAAGACTTTCTATGCAAAATGGGATGAAATCATTATTGAT
>JAFQOE010000138.1 GCA_017395635.1 Lachnospiraceae bacterium
AGAAGGTAACACTTATTCTTACCAAGTTCCTGTTTACCCATACACTGGTAATGCAGTATTAACAGTTAAGGACGTAAACAAGAAGGTAGTTGGATACTTCACTATTCCTACTGAAAATATCACTAAGGTAGTATCTGGTGAGGAAGTACACCAAAACGAAAATGATATCGTTGACGCTAACAACCAGGCAATCTTAGTTTCTTACGATGAAGCATTCAACAACGTTGGTGCTATCACTGCAGATGGAAACACTGTAGAAGTTAATTCTGAAGCTACTGGTATCACAGCACTTCAGGCAAAGATTAACCTTGCTGGATTCGAAAACGAAATCAACTTAACAAACAACACAGTATATACAAGTGTACACTGGTCACCAATTCCAACTACAAAATCTATTGACCAACAAAACTTCTATGCTTTAGCAGGACAGAGCATCACAGTTAAGGCACAGTTAGTGGATAACAATGGTAATAAGGTTGCTCAATCAGGTGAACAAATTACTTACTATTATGATAATAATAAGGAAATTACCGAAAGAGGAGCTGTTGGAACAACTAAGGCAACTGCAACATCTTATACACAATCCACAGATGCTAACGGTCAGGCTACATTAAAGCTTACTTCTGGTGATTTTGAAGCATTAGTTAAATTATTACATGCTGAATCTAAGAATTACAATGTTCAATTAGTGATTGGTGATACTATGGTATCAAATGCTAACTTACGTTGGGTAAAACCAGGACTAGAATTTACTTCAAGTGTTGATGAAGATGATGAAGATTACGAAGTAGCAAGTACTTTGGAAGGCGATACAGAATTAGATAACGTTCTTGCAAAAGAAGCTGAAAGTAGCTGGATCTTCGGATATGAAGTTGTTGGTTTAACTCAAGATGATGATATTGATGATGCTGAAGTTAGAGAAGTTGTATCTATCGAAGGATTAAAGGTAGATGTAACTAAGGGTGGTGATGGTGAAATCACAACTACTGGTATGGCAAATGGTACTGCTAAGTTATCTTCTAAGAAGGCTGGAGCAACTACATTAACTGGTACTCTTAATAAGAATTCTGTAGTTTCAGGCACTCCTGTTATCTTTAACGTAAAAGAAAATGGTACTGTAAATCGCTATACAAATGTAGGTGAAGGAAATCCTTCTATCAATGAATCACTTAACTTACCAATTACATGGGGTACTGTAGGTACTGCAATCGAAATTGTAACTCCTAAGGGAAGCAATATAATGGTTGATGGTAGTGATACAACATATGAAGCATATATTAAAGTGAAAGATACAACACAAGGAGAAAATCCAATTACAACCATTACAAAAGACAACGTTGAAGTTAAGATTACTTATTCGAATGGATCAAGCTCCGCTTCAGAAACGTTAGTACTTTCAGAAGATCAAGTGGATACTGCTAATGGATTAGTAAAAGTTAGTCTTAAAAATTCTGTAACACCAGCTAGTGGTGCAGACTTTAGTCCAAAAACTGCTACTATTGCAGTAAAATTTGGAAATGTTGAAACAGAAGGCGTTATTGATTATGCATCAGAAACAAATAATGCAGCTGAGTTTGCTTTAGCAACTGCTAAATATGAGTTTACAGATGGTGCTAATCCACAAGTAAAGTTATACTTTACTGCTCCAGTAAATCCAGAAACTTTATTAAATAAGAATATGTTCTCTATTGTTAACACTGCTGGTAAGAATGTTGATATCAAGAGTGCAAAAGTAAGCGACGATAATAAGGTAGTAATTTTAACATTAGGTGATGTTCATAAAACTACTGGTTTAGATTCAAGTGAAACATACACAGTAACAGTTGGTTCTATTACTGATAAAGGTATTACTTATGACTTATGTGACACACATGGTAGAACAATTATAACTGACGCTTATAAAACAACTACCTTTGATACTGTAGCTTCTAATTTAGATGTTACTATCACTGCTGAAGGTGCAATTAGCTTTAAGATTAATGGTCAGGCTCAATCAGGCCAAGAAGTTCTTTGTGTATATGATAGTGCTACAGATGAAGTGTTAGCGTCTGAAACAACTGGTATTTATGAAGCAACTGCAACTTTCACAAGAAATGATTCAAAACTTACTGCTCCATTGTCTGTTACATTCTACTACGATGGTGCTGTAGTAACGAAAGTATTACAATTAACTACAGCTGAAAAAACAGCAGTTGCACAAACTAAACTTACTGGTCTTACATTCGCAGTTCCATCTGCAACATATAAGACAGGAGCAACTGTAACTGTTCCAACATTGTCAGGATATACTGCAGAAATTACAGCTGTTACTGATACTAATAATATTTTTGCAGCTTGGACAACTGGTGATTTAAAAATTGCTGATACATTAGCAGAAAATACAGCAAACACAGCAACTGTAACTGTAACATATACAGATGCAACTTATCCTACTGTAACAAAAGATGTCGTTTATGATGTAACATTAACTGATGGTGCTGACGACGATACAAAAGCTGATGCAATCGTATTCAAGGCACAATAAAAAACTAAAAATTTCTCTATAATAATTAGAGAATAGTAAAAGACGGGGAGTCTCATGAAAGTGAGGCTCCCTTGTTTAATTGAAAATATGAATATTCTAATTAAATACAAGCTTTGTACTTATAAAAATCAGGAATTTGTTCTGGAGTATGACCTTTTTGCAGATCATTTTGTATTATTACTTCACGTCCTTCTTTGCATCCACGCTCGCACCCATCTTCATAACCCTCCTTTTTCAGGGTCTCTTCGTGCAGTCTTGCATTGTATTCAAATATGCTCATTTTTTTCACCTCTGCCCTGAATTTTGAGAATTTTCTGTATTTTCAGCGTTTTCCGAATTTTCACCTATTCGATTCCTAATCGTCTAACTTTATATTCTTTTCTATCAGAATACCTAATAAATCTTCCGAACTGGAATCTGGGGCAGCATTTTTAATTACTTCACCTATCTGTTCCACGATAGCAAAAGCGGTTTCTAATTCTTCTGCAACGACTTCGTATGTTTTTTCTTTTTCCAGTTTCTTTTTTACAAGTTTTAACAGTTTTTTTAATTCCCCTTGCTCGCGCCCATCTTCACGTCCATCCTCGAATCCATCCTCATATCCTTCCTTTTTCAGGGTTTCTTCGTGCAGTCTTGCATTGTATTCAAATATGCTCATTTTTTTCACCTCCGCCCTGAATTTTGTGAGAATGTCCACTAGAATTCCTTCCCGGATACAGTCATCAATGGTTCTCTCAACGGCTTCTTCAATGGTCATTTTATATTTCGTAGTACTGTTGTTTTTATGTCCGGAAGTACTTTTATTAGTTCCTGTATTCTGAACATTTTTTGTATTTTCAATGGTTTCCTTATTTTCATCATTTCCGGCATTTTCATCCGTTTCAATACTTCCAAGTTTTCCACCATTACCCTCCATGGTAACTCCGAATCTTGGCGACATAGATGGAATATTCTTTTAAATCCTTACAGGCATCCAGCAGTTCTCGGTTCTTCCCATAATTAATATTTATCATGATTACCAGTAATTCCAGTTGTGGTTCTTTTTCCTTGCTCCTAAAAGCATCTGAGAGTTTTAAAACCATCCTGTCTTCTTTTTTCTCTTTTCCATTATAAAATACCACGAAGTGTGGTGACGGAATCGTTACCAGGGTACTGGACTAAAGATCATGTTCCTTCAACAGATTCTCCAGTACAGTGGAAACACACTGCAAATCCCTCAGGGCATATTGGGGCAGAAGATTTATGAAAGAACCATCATAATTACGATTATAAATCGAAAATATGATGGCTCTTTGTTTTTTGTATTGCCTCTCCTTGAGAAATTTAAGATTCGTCTTGCAACATTTTCCTTTGCACCCTCAGAACTTCTTCCAAATCCACTCCGGTAAATTCTGCAATCTGCTCCGGGGTATAACTTTTTTGTAAAGCATTTTGTAATATTTCTCCGCGCTCTTCCACACGCCCATCTTCACGCCCATCCTCGAAGCCATCTTCATATCCTTCCTTCTTCAGGGTTTCTTCGTGCAGTCGTGCATTGTATTCAAATATGCTCATCTTTGTCACCTCCGCCCTGAATTTTGTGAGAATGTCCACTAGAATTCCTTCCCGGATACAGTCATCAGTGGTTCTTTTAACAGCTTCTTCTAAACTTATACTAACAGTAATGCTTCTTCCTTCTTTTTCAAAAATTCCTCCGGTTCCATTCCCATTCTATCAGAAGCCTGCTCAATGGTAAGGATGCCGTCATCTATTAGACTGCATAACTCGTGAAAACGCCCTTCTTTTTGTCCTTCTTTTCTTCCTTCTTTTTTTCCATCATCCCATTTTTCATCCAATTTATCCTTAAATATTTCTTCTAATACTTCCAACATGGTAGTGTCCTCCTTAAATGTTTCCTTATTTGCTTTAACAATAATATCCATCACAGCCTGATACCGTTCGTCTTTATCATGTTTCTGATAGTCTTTGATTATTTTTTTAGCAATATCATGATTTTCTAAGTGATTGGTGATGTTCTTAAGCCAGAGATTTTCTTCTTCCGATAACTGGTAGGTGACGATAAGCTGCATCGGGAAAATATCGCCCTTCAAATAGTAGATTCCATGGTCGAAGTTTTCCAACCGTATCTGCCATTATTCTTCTAAATACGTTATCAGTTTCACAGGGTAGTGATTACAGATGAAAGTGATGGTAATATCCTCTGCGTTTTTCTCATTCTGAGTATTCCCATTGGACTTATACAGACAGCAATAGGCATATACCTTATAGAAATCATCGATGCTTAGATAATCATCCGGACTTTTATATTCCACGATGTTATACTGGCGAAAGATATGGCCAATATTTTTCTTAAGCCTGGCTTTTGAGTTCTTCTTGATAATTAATATGTCGATTTGCAATGGTTTTGATGACAAGTAATGTTCCTGTTCAAAGGTGAGTTTATCTTCCTCCTCCTTTAATTCAATCTGCATTCCTGCCAAAAATGCGGGATGCCACTGTTTCTTTTTTTCATTTTCCATTTACGCTCCTTTTCCCGGAGTCAGGAAACTTTCGTAGAAAAAGTGTTTGATTTCATGGAAAATTTATGTTAATTTAAGAGTCTTTATCTTAGGATTTCTTGCTCATCTCCCCTTTCGTAAAAGATTTATGAAAAACTCGCCTTTTTTATACATCTTACTGAATATCTCATGAAAAAACCTCTTTTTTTCTATCCGAATGTATTCCGAACTCCGATTCATTTGATTTTTTTAAGCATGGATTTCAAAATACCTTCGACTACTTCTGATGAGTAGAGATGGGAGTGATTCCCATGATAGAATTGATATAAATTGATTTAGAAATTAATGTTTTTTTTTATGCTAGCATATTCAACAAAAAAATACAAGTGAAAAGTGAAAATTAAGATATGCAAATAACACAGAAATATAAATATACAGATAAAATTTTTTTGTATAAAATAAATCAAAACCAGGGATATGACACTGGGTACTTATCAGTGTCGTATTCCTGGTTTGAATTTGTTTCTTTGGATAGATAACAAAGGAGCCTTCGCTTTCGCGAAGACTCCTCGTTTTAATAATCTAACCCTAAAACTTTAAAAGTTTAGAACAGACTTATTGGTTAGCTGTAAAAGTGATTGCACCATCAGCTACAGTTGCAGTATAAACAACTGTTCTTGTTACAGTATTATAAGTGCTGTTAGTATACACTACTGTAACAGTTGTAGTTTCATTAGTTAAGCCAGATGTATCTGCAATAGTGCTTAATGTAGCTGCTCCAGCATTATCAGCAAAAATATCATTATTATTTACTGTTACTGCAGTTACAGTACATCCAGATACAGTTCCGAAAGTAACTGCTGTACTATCAGCTAATGCTACAGTTGGAACTGCAATTGTTGCATTATTAAGAGCGTTCTGAGCTGCTGCCTTAGCTGCTGCTTCTTGAGCTGCTGCTTGAGCTGCTGCTACAGCATCTTCTACTTCCTTATCAGCTGCTGCTTCATCAATCATACCAGTATCGAAAGTAAATGTGTTTGCATTAATTTCTTTACCGTAAGTATCACATAAGTTATATGTGATTCCATCAGTCACAACATTACCGATAGTTACATCGTAATCTGTAAAGTTATCTAATCCACTGTTCTTGAATTGATCAGCAAGAACAAGAACTACCTTGTTGCTATCAGAATCCATCTTCACGCTAGCAACTGGAATCTTGTAAGCGCCGTATTCAACGGTGAACATTTCTTTCTTTAATGTATTAGCATTTACAGGGTTTGTAAAGTATAACTTAACTTCTGGATTAGAACCAGACTTGTAGTTGTAAGTTGCAGTTACTAAATCGAAGTCAGCTGCTACTGTAGTTGCTTTCTTGTACTGGATTGTTTGTTGAGTAGTTTCGTTTCCAACCTTAGCTGAGATAGTAGCTGTAGTAGGAGCGAATCCAGCATCTGCTTTAATTGTTACTGCTACTAAACCGTTAGCATCAGTAGTTGTCTTAACATTATCAGCTGTCTTTGCAACACCTGCATAGTTAGCATTGAATGTATTTGTATTATCAGAGTAAGTTACAGAAACTTCAACTTCTTCACCAGCTCTTACGTTACCAAATGCATCTACAACCTTAACATATACAGTTTCGTCAGTGTCAACAATCATGCTAGTTCCCTTAGGAGCGATGATGCTGATAGCTGTACCTACAGTACCCCAAGTAACTGGTAAGTTCAAGGATGCACCGATAGAAGGAGTTCCTTCACCTACGTTAGTGTAAGTCTTGTAAGATACAGTAGAACCATTCTTAGTTGCTACGTTGAATACAACATTTGTTCCAGAAACTACTGATTTTTCATCGATAGTACCAGTTAATGTAGTTGCACCAGCCTTAGTAGATGTTAACTTAGCAGTACCATTAGCCATACCAGTTGTTGTGATATCACCAGCACCACCCTTAGTTACATCAATCTTAAGTCCTTCGATAGAATCAACCCATCTAGTTGCACCAGTATCGTTAGTTTCACCAACTACTTCGTAACCGAAGATCCAGTTGCTTCCAGTGTCTTTCTTAAGAATGTTAGTTAATTCAGAAGAATTAGTTGTAGTTGCATCAAATGCAGTTGAGTTAAGAGTGATTGCCTTTTCATAATCAGCATCATTCTTATCTACACTTGAAGTAAATGCAAGACCTGGTTCAACCCAACGTAAGTTAGCGTTAGTTACGATAGTGTCACCAATCATTAACTGTACATTGTAAGATGCAGAAGTTGCATGTAATAAATCAACTAATGCTTGTTGATCTCCAGAAGCAAGCTTTAATGTAGCCTGACCGTTAGCATCTGTAGTTGCTGTGTAAGCAGTTGCAGTTGCCTTAGTTTCGCCAACAGCTCCTAATTCAGTAATCTTATCGTTGTTTGTACCATAAGCATAAGTAATCTGTTGTCCGGATTGAGAAACCTTGTTACCATTGTTATCAACTAATTGAGCCTTAACTGTAATGTTCTGACCAACTAATGCATAGAAGTCTTGGCTTTCAACAGCCTTTACAGTATTAGGAATTGGTGACCAGTGTACACTTGTGTATACAGTGTTGTTAATTAAGTTGATTTCGTTTTCAAATCCAGCAAGGTTAATCTTAGCCTGAATTGCTGTGATACCAGTAGCTTCAGAATTAACTTCTACAGTGTTTCCGTTTGCAGTGATAGCACCAACGTTGTTGAATGCTTCATCGTAAGAAACTAAGATTGCCTGGTTGTTAGCGTCAACAATATCATTTTCATTTTGGTATACTACATCACCAGATACTACCTTAGTGATATTTTCAGTAGGAATAGTGAAGTATCCAACTACCTTCTTGTTTACGTCCTTAACTGTTAATACTGCATTACCAGTGTATGGGTAAACAGGAACTTGGTAAGAATAAGTGTTACCTTCT
>JAFQOE010000054.1 GCA_017395635.1 Lachnospiraceae bacterium
GCTGTTTTTTTCTATTGTAATGCATAATAAGCTCCTTTTATATATCCGTTTCAGCAAAACCTATTATTTTGTAATTTCAAAAATACCCTTTAATTATATCAAACATAATAATTTCGTTCCACCTGTATTTTCTGAAAAATAGATAAAGGCAAGCTACATATCATATAGCCTACCTCAAATTTACCAAACATCCAAACTATCAATCGCATCTTATCAGTCCTTTCATAGAAATGTATTATAAGCATTTCATCCAGTTCCAACTGCCATTTTCATAAATTGTTATAAGTTGTTACCAGATTTTCTTTCCCTTATTTTTTCTCTTATGAGGGTTCGTAAACAAGGGTAGAACAATATAACACGATACAAGATGTAATGGAAAGAACTCCTGTGAAAATTTTAGTATTTTCAAGGGTTTGACAAGATTTCTATAACAAGATATAACAGTTATTATAAAAATCGTCATCTGAGAACTGAAAGTTTCACTTTCGCCACATAGCTAATAATCATTTGTCTATTTCCTGATCATACACCTTTTTCGAATATATAACTGCTACAATCGCTGCTAATAACACGTAAATCAACATAAAAATTGTGCTTGTCATTCCACTTGTATATATAGTAGTAATGATAGTTAAGAATCCGGTGACAATAATACATATTGCTCCAAAACGATTACTTTTTCTCCATGTATCGTCACTATGCATACTCCAAACAGTTCGAAGTCCCACTACCGCATTACGTTTTGCTTTTGTCATAAAATTTCCTAACACAATAAACATAATACCACATAAAATACAGGAAACTTTTGCAATATCAATAGTAGCCTGAAAACTACCCGTATTTGCTTGTATCCATGAAGAGTAAAGAATAAAATAATGCATAATACCGAACATTATAGCCTGCGAAAGTCCTACAACACACAATACTTTTGCAGAAGATTTTGCTTCCATTTGTTCCTTTTCTGTTTTTGCTGTTATTGATTTTTTTTCATATACCTTGATTAGTAAATGCCAAAATAGCGTAATAATCAAAATAATTATCGGAAAAATAAGACTTTCTGTTTTACTTCCCCATCTGTCAGTATTCCCCTCCAAATCATGATGCATAGGTATAACATCCGGCATAAACTGTAGTACCACACTTGTAATTACAACTGGAATCATTGCTACTATCCACATTATTTTTTTCATCTCTTGTTTCCTCCAAACTGATTAACCCATATAATTAATTCATCAAAAACTGTAGTATTGATTTCATAATAAACAAAGTTTTTTTCTTTATATTCAGATACTAAATCAGCACTCTTTAATAGTTTCAAATGATAAGAAAGTGCCGCTGGTGTAATTTGCAATTCTTCCGCAATTTCTCCGGCATTTAATCGACCATTCTTTAGCATCGTAAGAATATTTCTTCTTTGGCTGTCTGCTAACACTTTAAATATATTTGTTTCTCCCATATCTCACCTATTTAAAATTTTCTTTAAATAGATGTTAGCACACCTTTCTTTAATTTACAAGCGGTATTTAAAAAAGTTTTTAAATAGAAAAACACGTCTATACTTCATAATATTTTTTATCCATTTCCTCTCTCTCTTGTTTTGATGCATATATGTAGGCATTATTGAATAAAAATACCTTTTCGTTAAAACGTAAATTACTTATTACAAAACATGCACTCGCAATAACTCCTAATATAAGTGTTCCAATTACATTTCCCATATTGTCTCCGTCAAATTCATCTCTCAGAATTACTGAAATTTTATATTTCTATAATTATTGACACCATTCCATAATAATAGAAAAATCTTCCGGATGAAGTCCATGTACATCATCTTCATAACTTATAAATTTATATTCCTTATCAGCTTCTTCCAATGCTTTCGTCATTTTCTCTGCCTGTTCAAAAGATACTTTTTTATCGAATTTGCTATGTATAATTAAGATTGGACATTTTATTTCATCTGCCCAATATGTTGCAGAACGTTTTGTGTATTCTTCTGGATTACTTTCTGGTGTTTCACCAACTAATTCTTTATAAACTTCTTGCATATCTATTCTTTCGTCATAACCCATAAATGCATCAGCTACTCCGGATATAACTATAGCTTTCTTTATTCTACTATCCTCTCTGGCTGCCATATATGTCATCATTCCGCCTCTGGATATCCCCATCATATAAATTTGCTCCGTATCTACAAATGCAAATTCTTCACAGAAATCAACAAGTTTAAGAACATCATTCAAATCTGCTCCACCGAATTCTTCTGTTCCGGTTCCTCCATCTACACCTCTATACTGTGTTGCAAAAATGACTTTTCCGGAAGACTCTGCCATATATGCAATATCTTCCGGCTTATTTGCACTGAATTCCCGATTGCCACCTCGGTTAAAAATTATGCATGGATAAGCAACTTGTTCTTCTATACACGCATTAGGAACAGAGAGGTATGATACGACAGTACAATCATCGACCTGATATTTAACCTTGTAAGTAGATACTTCTACTCCTTCAGATAGAATCTTCTCTAAATCCAATTTTTCAATACTTATGATTCCTTCTACACTCTCATATTGATTTACATCCAGCAATTCTTCATCATTTGTAGTAACGTCCTCATATATAGTCGTTTCCTCATTCGTAGTCATTTCTTCACTTGTAGTCACTTCCTCATTTCCAGTCTTACAAGCACATAAACACATTAACATCAAACAAAGCGACCCAAAAACAATCTTCTTTTTCATAACATACCTCCGTCATATATAAGTTTATCCAACTATTTATTCGTTCATATGAATATTCCTGTGAAGTGAAACCGCACAAGAATATTCAGCTTACCATAAATTCTCCTAAGCGATAATATTATCCTATAGCAAATCACCTCTCGAGAAACTTCAAATCACCTGTGTTCAACCTTTCCTAGATTGAACACAGCTATTAAAATACTATAAATAATTACGCTTGATGCTCCAATACCCACTTAAGCATATCTTCATATTCCAAACTTCCATCAGCTACAGCAAGAACCATTTCATACAATTCTTTTTGTGTATATGATAATTCAATTCCATTCAAAGCGAAGAATACAAGCATCACATGTATTCCTATTCGTTTGTTCCCATCCAACATGCAATGATTCTTTATTAAGCCATAGCCCAAACGTGTCCCTTTTGCTTGAATCGTTGGATACAATTCTTCTCCACCGAATGCCTGAAATGGAGTCTCTATAGCAGACTCCAACAAATTGAAGTCTCTTACACCAACTGTTCCACCAGTCTGTTCTATAAGCTGTGAATGAAGCATCAGAATTTGCTCCTTACTCAGTCTTTTCATTTAGCAAGTACCTCATAAGCTTCTTTATTCTGTGCAAGTAATCTTTTTGAAATTTCAAGCACATCTTCATCCTTAGCAACGGCACAGTCATCTGCTTTACTAAAATCTATTACCAAGTATCTTGGCGCATTATTCTTAAGTATAACAACCGAGCCAAGCTCATCTACTAATCTTGCAACTTTTGAAAAGTTCTGATTTGCTTCTGTAATTGAAACCATTGTGTTTGTATCTACTGTCATATGAACACCTCCATCATCTTATATAGATATTATATCATTTTATCTAGGATGAATTCAACCTATTTTGATGTTTTGGATAGCGTTAATTACCGTAAAGTGAATTTTTAAATTCCACCATTTTTCTAAAAAAGCGGAATTTACTCCTGCACATAGTTTTTGTTACAATCTTATATGGTTATCTGTCTGTTAGAAAGGATTACCATATGAATAAATATAACCAAAAACATTTAACTATTTCCGACAGATTATATATTGAACAGGAATTACTTCAAGGAACATCCTTCAAAGCAATTGCAAAAGTGCTTCACAAGGATCCTACTACTATTTCAAAAGAAGTTAAACGTGCAAGAACGCTCATTCCACATGATAGGTTTGCACGCAAATGCAGGCTATGTCATTTTTATAGTTCCTGCTCCGATAAAAACTTATGTCGCAAAATCAAGGAACATCCATATTTTAATAATTGTAACGCTAGCTGCAAGAAATGCTATCGATGGAATCCTCAGGATGAATGCCCAAACTTTCTTGAATTCACTTGTAACAAATGCGCCAAAGCACCTTATGTGTGTAATGCTTGTCCCAAAGAGCGAACTTGTTTTTTGGAACGTTATATTTACAATGCAAAGAAAGCTCAACGCTTATATGAACAGACACTTTCAAAATCGCGTGAGGGAATTAATATGACGCCTGAGGCGTTGCAGGAACTAAATGATTTAATATCTCCTCTTGTCCTTAAAGGACAACCATTAAGTCACATCTTTGCAGTTCATGCTGACGAAATCCCTGTTTGCCGAAGAACTCTCTACAACTATTTAGACCAACGTATCTTTCAGGCACGAAACATTGATTTACCACGTCGCGTTCGATATAAAAAGCGCAAGAAGAAATCCGAGCCAAGAAAGAACAAAAATCTTCAACAAGTATATCGTAACAAACGCACCTATGTGGATTTTGAACGTTTTATGAATGCTCATCCAGACCTTGATGTTGTAGAAATGGATACCGTTAAGGGCGGGCGTGACAAAGGAAAATGTCTCCTTACTTTTCTATTTAGAAGCTGTAACTTCATGATTGTAATTCTTATGCCAGATTGTACTCAAAAAAGTGTAATTAAAGCGATTAACGACCTTACTGAAGCTCTCGGTATTCGTACCTTCAAGAAATACTTTCCTGTAATCTTGACGGACAACGGCTCAGAATTCAAGAATCCCTGGGATATTGAAAAGACCGAATCAGGAACACACAGAACCTATGTATTCTATTGTGACCCATATGTTTCAAATCAAAAAGCACGCTTGGAAAAGAATCATGAATACATTCGATATGTCATTCCTAAAGGTCGTAGTATGTATAAATACACCCAAGATGACATTAATCTAATGACTAGTCATATCAATTCTACAGCAAGAGATAGTTTAAATGGGTCTACACCTTTTGATCTAGCAACATTACTTTTAGACAAAAAAATCCCGGCACTAGCAGGACAATTCAAAGTCTCCCCAGACGAAGTCATGCTAAAACCGGAATTAATTGAACACCGTGACCGTTCAAAGGAGGCTACCCATGAATAATTATATGCCTTCCTATGAAGAACTACTTATTATTAACTCCCAGCTTGGAGAACACTGCAATGAACTTGAAGCTGTCATCCGCGAACAAGAACTACAGATTGATGAACTATTCAGAGCATCAACAATGTACCGCGAACTATACATAGAGTTAAAATACAACAAGCAATAGTCACTATATTTTGCGAGCGGACAGATAACCACCTTACGTCAAGAACAACAAAAATTCATTGTAGACGGGTGGAATTAATTTTTTCTCAAGCTGCTCCAGTCGTCTGTTTGCCATGCAAACAAACAGACTTCATAACACGAATTATAGCACTTTTCAGGGTACTTTTGTATAGGGTATCTTAAAAAAGTTGCTCAAAATCGAAAATACGAGGTCAAAATGATTTTAAGTGGAATTTACTTTTTCATTTGACCTAGCGTTAATTACCGTAAATTGAACGTAAAGTGAATCCTAAATGCAATAAAAAACAGTTTGACTAGGATAAAACCTAATCAAACCGTTTGTATTACATATTCTGTGCCACCCTAAATTGCTGAAAAAGCTAATAATGATTCCATTTCATTTAGACGTGCTAACTTACACGCCTGATCGGGTGCTATGCACATACGTTGCTTAAATTCGGGGGTGTGTACATACGAGGCTTTACAAAATTTGGAGCTATACACATGTGCGTCAATAAACACAAGCTATATACATACGCTACTTTGAATTTTAAGGGTGTATACGTATGCGTCAATGCACTTTTCTATCCGCTTTATCGCACTCTTCTTTCGCCATGTTCATTGCAAATACATAAGTATCCGTATCAATTAAATTCTGTTCAAATAGCTTTTTCAAGAAGAATTGAACCATTATATAGCTACTAACGAACCCCTTATCATTATTGGATTTCATGTCTTACCACACCTCCTATGTCTTAAAGTGTGTGATATGTTAGCATGGTATTTTCTAGCTTGCAACTTAAAGTTTCCTCATTCTAGTGCAACATATACTTACATACATGTCATAAGTAACACCAATAGTGTTATCTATTTGTAACTAAATACATCTAGTTTAATTATTATCACTAATTAAGAAGACTTTTTATCATTATTCCGCATATTCTAAGCTCACGCATGCAATATAGGACTTACATGGACTTGCTATTTCTCCATAAAATGTATATTCTTTTCCTTCCTCAAATATGCCAACATATAACTCCGGTGAATAGTGTATGTAATATATTTCCTCACCTTCTCCTACTAAAAGATAATTATTATAATCATCTTCATAAATTCCAACAACTTCGGATGTCAACATCACCTTTTCACCTTGATTTAATTCCGCTTGCATTTCTTCGAATCCATATTCTCTATATTCTGTTTTGTCTATAGAAAGATTTATTTCTTCTTTAGATACAACTTCTAGTATCTCATCCGCTGATACAGCACTTGAATCAAGATAGTATCTGTAGTTTCCTAACTCAACAACATCACTTTGAGAGTAACCATCATAACTATCAACCAACTCATTCAACAATGATGCTATTTTTTCATCACTTTCATGCGGATTAGTAGCTAACAATGTGCAATAAATAATTTCTTTTTTTGTAGTATTAGTACAATCATCTAATATATAAACAGAAAAACTCTTATTTACATAATCATTATTCCCCATAAATTGAACATAAGGATATGAAATCATATTAGGGTCAGAAGGACACAATGAAATCCTATAATATGTCCATTCTTCATCTCTATCATCTATGCCAATTTCTTCTCCTATCATAATATCATATTGCCCTTGTGAGAGAATATTATCGTATTGTTCAAACAATTCTGTAATATGACTTGGAACTGACTGTATGTCATCATTCGAAACCTCTTCCGATTCCGTTACATCACTTTCATAAGTATATTCATTATTACTTTCATTCTCAATAGGCATACCATCTGTATGATTATTACATCCACTCAAAATACAAATCATAATTATTAATACAATTAGCTGTTTCCTTTTGTTTTCCATTCACTAATATCCTTCCTAATTTATTATATCTCTATTAACTATTCAAATAATTTCATAGCATCTTTAAAATCCGTTTTTCTAATTTTGACAATTTGTTCCTTCTTTTTGTCATCAATAAAAAGAAATTTAACATATTCAATATCCGTTCTTTTGTTTTCAATAATACATTGAACTTCTAAATCATATAACTCATCTCTCTTCAAAACTGGGCAATACAACACATTACATCCTATATCTGAAACAAACGTTTTATTTAAATTCTTTACTTCAATATTAGGAGTAAAATAGATGTGCGCATCCACTTCATTGCTCATTGATTCAAACTTCACACGTACCTTAAATTCCGAAAGGAAAAAATCATTTTTCAAACTAATACAACGTATTAAATTATAAAATTTGTGCCATTCACCTCTTTTACCAATCCCGCTTCGAAGGGCATACGGTATAGATATTTACCATTTTCTAACCAATCATATTTTAGAATTTTACATAAAATCTGAGGTTTTCTAAATTTTTCAACAATAATAGGCAACCATGCACATGCACCTAATATTGAAATCACTAAAGTCATATTATCTTTTGTAAAGAAATCCATAGCCATACCTTCTTTCTACTAAAACACATCTTAAAATTAAAAATCCACACTATCCTGAATGTCTTCTACAAAACTTTCCATAATATCATCAATTTTATTTACTTTTCTTTCTGCAAGTCTATACAATCTCCATAAATCGGTACTTTTATCTAAATCTTCTTCTACAATCATACTTAACCTATTATAGTTATCATCACATATTGATAACATACAACTTGCTGTTGTCAATTCTTCTCCATAGCTGTCATATTCAATTGTATTACATTTTTCCAAAACTAGTTTTTTATCACCTTTTTCAAGATAAAATGGTTGATAAGAAGAATATAATTTTTTCGATTGAGCTGGTTTCCATTCCAATATTTCTTCTTTTGTTCCTTTTATTAATTTTCTTATAAACTTATCATTTTCCATACGAATTCTCCTTCTTAACCTAAATATGTTTCTTTATATTCTAAATCTCCAATCACCTTATTTAACTCTGTAATAAGAACTTGTTTATTAATAATAACATCATGGATGTTTTTTTCTAATTCTTTTTTCAAGCTTTTAATATTCCTTCTCGTTTTCGCATCAAAAAATATTGAATAATGTTCCAATATTGCAATCTGACGATTTACTTCTCCTATCAATTTCTCATCTAGCACATCATCTTTTGTTATAGAATCAAGTATTCCCACAAAATTTTTCTTTGATTGTTTTTTAACTCGCTCATAGTTATCATGTTTTAACAGATTTCTTATATTACTTTTTATTTGTCCCGTTCTATAATACGTAAAAAAAGAAAAAATCAAACCAATAATACTAATCAATCCTCCATAAAAATTCAACCAGTTATTAAAATCATCCCATAATTCTTTCATAACATTATCTCCTTGTTCAATAATATATTTTTAAATTTTGAACAATTTATATTTATTTCATAGTAACATCCTTGCCTTAACATTTCTAATTTACCATTAAAATTATTCAAATCTTCATATCCTTTTCAATTAACACACCTCTGTTCTTCAGATTCAGGAATAATCATCACCATTTTATTGCATTTCTTACACTTAAATTTAATCATTATATTTCTCCAATCTCATCCAAATCAATCTCTGAAATGGCAATACAATCCATTTTTTCAATATTCAAATATATTCTATCATATTTTTTATCAATGTTTTTTGAGGACAAAACATATATAAATCTCTCTTTCCCTCTACTTGCATTTAAAATGTTAACTTTACTTGCTTTTCCATACTGGCAACCCTCTATCATCTTTTTGCCTATTACGCATTTTACCCTTTTCTCCGAACCATTAAATTTTTCAGAAAAAACTAAATCATATCCTCCATCTTCTCTCAAATAAACTCTACCTTTTCCGTAATAAACATAATGATTCTTGTCTTTATCTGTCGTTTCTGCCTCGTTATTTATTCTTTTAAATAATTTGTTTAATGGATATGGATATTTTCTACCTTTTCCAAAATCAATTTCAACCACATCCTTATCAGTTGTATTCTCTTTATAAGAACGAATATAATACCATATCAAAGAATTGAGCCAATAATAATTTGATTGACTATTTTTTCTTCTCTCAACCGCTCGCTTTTTTTCTTCTTTGTATTCAATTTCATTATTAATACATTCTATTGAATCTTTATGTTTAATTATTCTATGATTTTCTGGTCTTTCTAGATGAAAACATACTCTTCTACCTATATCAGTATTTTTCTTACATTCCATTCTATTTTTTTCTCTTTTATCATCTTTTTCTTCATATTCCTTATACACTTCACAAAAAAGACTATGCATGTTTTCTCGATTTGCCATAATAAAATGAGGATTTACTTTTCTTTTATCCGCAAAAGTATCCATATTTTTACAAGTAATTTTTGCATCACAACTATTATCAATACACTCAAACGCTCTCTTATCTTTCAATCTACCTTCTAACCATAATTCATTTGCCTCCATGGCATCTAGGACTTTTCCTAGTTCTAAACTATATGCCAATTCTATTTTTGCCATAATCCACCACCTCAATTTACATTAGTATTATTCATATTATATAATGCCCTATATCAGCCACATAAACTGATATAGAGCATCTCACTTTTACATCTCACTATCCGATTTTCAATCTCACACCAAAATTTACTTAGTCTTCATTCATCTTCGCCAACTTAGCCGCCTGATCCGCTGCTGTCAAGCTATCAATAATCTCATCCAAATCACCATTCATTACCTGGTCAAGCTTATGAAGTGTAAGCTTAATTCTGTGATCAGTTACACGTCCCTGTGGGAAGTTATAGGTACGAATTTTCTCAGAACGGTCACCGGTACCAACCTGGCTCTTACGAAGCTCTGCCTCTGCATCATGAGCTTTCTGTAACTCTAAGTCATAAAGTTTTGCACGAAGAACTTTAATGGCTTTATCCTTGTTCTTAAGCTGTGATTTCTCATCCTGACAAGAAATAACAATACCGGTTGGGATATGTGTCAAACGAACTGCAGAGTCTGTTGTGTTAACGCACTGTCCACCATTACCGGAAGCACGGAATACATCAAATCTACAATCATTCATATCAAGCTCAAAATCCACTTCCTCAGCTTCAGGCATAATTGCCACTGTAATAGTTGAGGTATGAATACGTCCACCGGACTCTGTCTCTGGTACACGCTGTACACGGTGTACACCACTTTCGTATTTCAAACGTGAAAATGCACCCTTACCGTTAATCATGAAGGAACACTCTTTAAAGCCACCGATTCCGTTCTCATTTACACTGATTAACTCAGTCTTCCAACGCATTTTATCTGCATACTTCTGGAACATTCTGAATACTTCTGCAGCAAATAATGCAGACTCATCACCACCTGCTCCGGCACGAAGCTCTACTACTACGTTCTTATCGTCGTTAGGGTCTTTAGGAAGTAAGAGAATCTTAAGCTCCTGTTCGATGCGCTCCACTGCAGCCTTTGACTCATTCAACTCTTCCTTCGCAAGCTCACGCATTTCTTCATCTTTTTCTTCCTCAAGCATTAATAAGCTGTCTTCAATCGCCTGCTTAGCAGCCAAATACTCTCTGTATTTATCTGCAATCGGCCCAAGTTCACTCTGCTCTTTCATCAATGCTGTATATTTTTCCTGATTGTTCAACACATCCGGATCACTCAACTGCTCTAACACCGATTCATAACGTGCCAATATATCTTCTAACTTATCAAACATATCTGATTCCTCTCTTTTTTCTTAATTATATAAGTGCGATTCCATTCCAACATTATATCAGCCCCGCTAGAGATGTCCATACACAACTCGGTCTAAGCCTGCATAATCTTTCTTCACATGCACATCCTGAAAGCCAAGTTCTGTCATTTTCTTAGAAACAGCTTCGCCCTGATTATAACCAATCTCAAACAACAACCAACCACCGACATTCAAATGACTTGGTGCTTCTTCTATAATTTGATTATAGAAATCCATCCCCTCTTTGCCACCATCTAATGCCAACATCGGTTCATATTCTTTGACCTCCGGCATAAGAGTATCAATCACTCTGCTCTCAATGTACGGGGGATTACTGACAATCATATTCTGCTTTTCGTTAATCCCTGCAAACAGGCTATCGCAGACAACCTTTGCCTTCACATCATGACGTTCCAAATTCTTCCTCGTAACATCCAACGCAGCTTTAGACACATCTGACAAGGTCAAATCAATATCATTATGATAAAGTTTCAATGATATTCCAATGCAACCTGAACCACAGCACAAATCTAACACTTTATAGGCATTCGTCGACACTTGTTCTAACACATCATTGGCGATTTCTACTAATATTTCTGTGTCATTTCGCGGAATTAATACATTCTCATTGACACAAAATGTATAATCCATAAAATGCGCATATCCCAACAAATACTGTAATGGATAATGTTTACAGCGCTCATCAATTAAACGAAGATACTCTGTTTCCTTTTCCAAGGAAACCTCTTCATCCGGATTCATCAGCATAAACATGTAATTACAACCCAGAACCTCTTCCAACAACACTTTGCGCTCATACTTTGCATATTCATTGCCGGCACTCTCTAATTTTTCTTTTCCAATATTCAGCAATTCCTGAATAGTTGCCATAATTTATTCCTCATCCGTAGATACTTCAATAAATTCTTCTACCGTTTCATTCTCATCATCTGCTTTTTCATCAGAAGCAGTGGATTTTTTCTCATCCTTAGCGACTACTTTAGAATCTTCCTTCTTTTCTTCCTCTGCCTTATCTGACATATATACTTTATCCGCTTCCTCTACTACCTCAACATCTGCTGTTTCATTCTTCGTAGCATCATCAGATTCATCTGTATCCAAAATCATTTCAATTGCTTCTTCGATTTCTTCCTCCATCTCATCCGAAATCTCTTCTTCATAGATTACTTCTTCATATACCTCTTCGTAAACTTCCTCGTAATCCTCGTTATCCGTGCTCGCTACGGTAGACATTGAATCTTCATCCTCAACATCCTTCTCTCCTTCTTCCACGGCTTCTGATTTATCACCCTTTACAGACTTATCTGCATTTTTCTTCTTTCCAAGTCCCTGCGCCTCATTAACAGCATCCACATACTGCTTTCCATAAAGTACAGACTCTACGGAAATAATAGCAACTTGAATCATTTCTTCTTCCGGCTCTTTTGTAGTCAATTTCTGAATCCACATTCCCGGTTTACTTAAAATGTTCATCACTGCGTTATCTGTTCTTCCTGCAAGTCGGATAAACTCATAGGAAACTCCTGCAACAACAGGAATCAAAAGCAAACGCAACAAGAAACGTAACCACATCTGATCGGCTGTAATAAACATAAATATCACAATACTAACTACCATAACGATAAACAAAAAGCTTGTACCACAACGCTTATGATATCGGGAATGCTTTGCAACATTTTCCGGGGTTAAATCATCACCGGCTTCATAACAGTTGATGGTCTTGTGTTCCGCACCGTGATACATAAACACACGTTTAATATCTTCCATCTGCGATATTAAAACCACATATATAATAAAAATAGCAAGTCGGATAATACCTTCGATTAAAGATAATAAAATACGACTATCCAGCCATTTTCCAATAAACTCACCAATTGCAGCCGGCAACAACATGAACAAACCAATTGCTAGGATAATGGACAAACACAATGTCAAACCTACAATTACACTTTCAGCCTTTTCCTTAAATATGTCCTTGATTAGTTTATCCGCCTTTGTCTCTTCTTCCTCTTCCTCATAAAAAGACGAAGAATAACTCAAGGTCTTCATGCCTACCACCATAGACTCCATAAAATTAACCACTCCACGAACAAATGGAATACGTGCCCATGCATGTTTTTCGCCAAATGCTTTGCATTTGTGTAATACTACTTCAATTTTTTTATCCGGTTTACGGATTGCTACTGAATAGCTCTCCTTACCTTTCATCATAACACCCTCAATTACAGCCTGACCGCCAAGGGTTCCTTTTGGTAATCTATTTTCCATAATCTATACCTCAAATCTATCTATAAAACTTATATATAAGTCTCCAATATCTACTCAATTATAACGCATAAAGGGTTGAGATTATTCAATCTCAACCCCATAATGTTCTTAATCTGCCTGATTAACTCCGTATTTACGATTGAACTTATCGATACGACCACGAGCCTGTGCAGCCTTCTGCTGACCTGTATAGAAAGAATGACACTTAGAACAAATTTCTACGTGAATCTCTTCCTTTGTAGAACCAGTTACAAACTCGTTACCACAGTTACAAACAACCTTTGCCTGATAATAATTTGGATGAATTGCTTCTCTCATCTTCTTACACCTCTCTAAATATATTGGCAGATTCCAACCCGCCTAAATTAACAATTTCATAACTACTCCATACTGAATAGTTACACAACTTCTACATATTAACATATGCTATATATGATTGCAAGCATTTTTTCTTACTATTTAGTACTTTCTAAGCAAAGAACGCTTAATTAATTCTATAAATTCCTGATTATCTTTCGTTTTAACAAACAGCTTTAAGACTTCTGATATTGCCTCTTCCGGTTTATTGCCTGCAATTTCCTTTGCCATAGCATCCACAACTTCCTTTTCTGTCGGGGTTAACAACAAATCATCTCTACGTGTTCCTGATTTGGAAATATCAATTGCAGGGAAAATTCTCTTTTCCTGAAGCTTACGATCCAATACAAGTTCCATGTTACCGGTTCCTTTGAATTCCTCAAATACAACGTCATCCATCTTAGAACCAGTCTCAACCAATGCTGTTGCAAGCACGGTTAACGAACCACCTTCACGCATATTACGAGCTGCACCAAAGAACTTCTTTGGCATATGAAGAGCAGCAGGATCCAAACCACCCGTTAAAGTTCTTCCACTTGGTGGAACCGTTAAGTTATAGGCTCTTGCTAATCTTGTAATGGAATCTAATAAAATCACTACATCTTCCTTATGTTCAACAAGACGTTTTGCTCTCTCTAATACCATTTCCGACACACGCTTGTGATGTTCCGGTAACTCATCAAATGTAGAATAAATTACTTCTACATTTGGTCCTTCAATGGATTCTCTAATATCCGTAACCTCTTCCGGACGTTCATCAATCAACAACACAATCATATGCATATCGCGATAAGTTCTACTGATACTCTTGGCAATTTGCTTTAATAAGGTTGTCTTACCAGCCTTCGGCGGTGCAACAATCATACCTCTTTGACCTTTACCAATTGGAGCAAGCAAATCCATAATACGCATTGATATACCCTTAGAATTCTCATTTTCCAACTTAATTCTTTCATCCGGAAAAATAGGTGTAAGATCCTCAAAATTCTTACGTTTCATTGCTGCTTCCACAGGATAGCCATTGATTGTTTTGATATACAAAAGCGCTGCAAACTTTTCTTTCTCTGTTTTTACCTTCTGATTTCCTACAATAATGTCACCCGTCTTCAGATTAAAACGTTTAATCTGTGCCGGTGATACGTAAATATCATTCTCACCCGGAAGATAATTCTCACAGCGGATAAATCCAAATCCATCTGACATAACCTCAAGGATACCATTTGCTTCTTTACCACTATCCAAACTATAATCCACTGAATCTGTTTTTTGTTTCGCTTCATTATCCCTTTTTGTTTCAGATGTCTTTCTAACTTCTGTTGTATCTACCGAATTTACTTCCTTTTCAGAACTAACTTTATTATCATTCTTTGA
Source organism: Lachnospiraceae bacterium (assembly GCA_017395635.1). GTDB lineage: Bacteria > Bacillota > Clostridia > Lachnospirales > Lachnospiraceae > CAG-590. The sequence continues at coordinate 15,002 of JAFQOE010000054.1, forward strand.
AGTTACTTGTACAGTTTCTTCACTGACCGGTTCAGTAACTACTTTGGTTGCTTCTCTTGCTGTTTGACGACCTTTAATCGCTGTTAATAATTCAGCAAGCTCACCTTTTTTCATAGTAGATACGCCTTTGATTCCCAATTCCTTTGCTAGATTACGTAGTTCTTGCAAAGACATTTCAGTGTAATTCATATTTACTCCTTTCTCATATCACATCGTGATAGGATGGCACTTCAAAACACATTTATTCAATTCTTAATACCGGGTATTGTGTAACCATTCGTTACTTTCACAGTTTCGATAATTAAGAAAAATTGCAACTATTCAGTATGTATATCCCATAAAATTACCAAACAATTACAACAAACATAGATAACTACAACGATTATAGCATAATTCTAACGAATGTAAAGTCTGATTATTCACATTTCATTTTATCATTCTTATAAAAAACACAAAAGTAAAACTTCATTTTTTTCAGCTTCAAACCTTGCACAACCCTACACTAAATGTTAAGATGATATCCGACATATAAGCAAAAGAAAGGATATAACACAAGCATTTTGTTTGCGTATGGTACAAATTATGGACGTATATAAACAATCATTAAAGTTACATGAAAAATGGGCCGGTAAAATAAGCACAGAACCAAAATGTCCAGTGCAATCTCGCGAGGACTTATCTTTAGCATACACCCCGGGTGTGGCTGAGCCATGTAGAAAGATAGCTGATAATCCTGCCGACGTCTACAAATATACACAAAAAGGTAATACGGTTGCTGTCATTTCAGATGGAAGTGCTGTATTAGGTCTTGGTAATATCGGCGCTGCTGCTGCAATGCCTGTCATGGAAGGAAAAGCTGTTTTATTCAAATCTTTCGGCAATGTTAATGCTGTCCCAATCTGTTTAGATACACAAGATACCGATGAAATTGTCGAAACCGTAATTCGCATCGCACCTGCTTTTGGCGGAATTAACTTAGAAGACATTTCCGCTCCTCGCTGTTTTGAGATTGAACAATGCCTTAATGATGCATTAGATATTCCTGTCTTCCATGATGATCAACACGGTACTGCTATCGTTGTACTTTCCGGTATTATCAATGGACTTCGCATTACCGGCAAGAAAAAAGAAGAATGTAAAGTAGTAGTAAATGGTGCCGGTTCAGCAGGAGTTGCCATTACAAAACTATTACTAACATACGGCTTTAAAAATGTAACCATGTGCGACCGCAACGGCATTTTACATAAAGATTACGAAGGATTGAACTGGATGCAACAAAAAATGGTAGAAGTAACCAATCTAGAAGGAAAAACAGGTTCTTTGGCTGACGCATTAATAGGTGCTGACATATTTATTGGCGTATCTGCGCCTGGAATTGTTTCCGCCGATATGGTTCGTTCTATGAATAAAGATTCCATCTTATTTGCCATGGCAAATCCTACACCGGAAATCATGCCTGATATTGCAAAGGAAGCTGGTGCACGTATTGTAGGAACCGGACGCTCCGATTTTCCAAACCAGGTAAACAATGTAATTGCTTTCCCAGGAATCTTCAAAGGTGCATTAGAAGGACGTGCTTCTATCATCACAGAAGAAATGAAATTAGCTGCTGCTGAAGCAATCGCTTCTCTTGTATCAGATGAAGATTTGTGCGATGATTTTATCATGCCTGAAGCATTTGACCCTAGAGTTGCTGATGCTGTAAGTGCTGCTGTAAAATCACATATCCATGCATAAAACTAGGAGGGACTACCTATGACAAGCGAAGGATTGGTTTTATACAAGCTTATGATTTTGTATATGCTAGACCGAGTGGATTTTCCACTAACCGGATCACAAATTTCACAATTCATATTAGATAAGGGATATACGAATTACTTTAACTTGCAAATCGCTCAAAATGAATTAATTGAACAGGACTTCATCAAACCTACCACTGCAAGAAATCACTCTCTATACGAAATAACAGAGCAAGGAAAAGAAGCGGTAGAATTATTCGAATTCAAGATTTCAGATGCAATCAAATTCGATATTATGAACTATTTGAAGGAACAGAAAATTGAACTCCGCAATGAATCCGCAATTTCATCTGACTACTACCCTTCTAACAATGAGTACGTAGCCCAATGTAGCATCAAAGAGCGAAATCATACATTATTAGAAATCAAACTAACTGTTCCTACACAGGAACAAGCCATTCATATTTGTGATTCTTGGCGAGATAAAAGCGAGGAAATATACCAGTACCTCATCACACAGGTTTGGCAGGATAATTGATTCTTTCATATACAACATGCATTTCCAATATTCAAAAAAGCAAAACAATATCTCTATACTACAGAACGGAACAAGTTTCAGCAAACTTGTTCCGTTCTATTTATCATTATTTTAATAAAATTTCTTAACGCTTACAAATTCATCCTATTGACTGACTCATTCTACAGTAGCCTCAATAGATTCATCTGTCGGTGTTAATATACTCTCAATATAATCCCAGATTTCATCTTTTCCCTGTTTTGATAACGCAGAAAATGGAAATATCAAATCCTCTTTTCCCATTTCTAATTTGGTTCGAATAATCTTAAGATTCTTCTGCAATTGTGAGCGCTTAATTTTGTCCGCTTTCGTTGCAATAATAACAGGGGTAAATCCACTCTGGATAATCCAGTCATACATCATTTTATCATTCGCAGATGGTTCATGACGAATGTCAATCAACAAAAACACTAATACTAATTTATCCGATGTGTTCAAATACCTTTCAATCATTTTACCCCATTTTTCACGTTCTGTAGCGGATACTTTTGCATATCCATAACCTGGTAAATCCACAAAATAAAAGGCGTCATTAATTTTATAGAAATTAATCGTTTGTGTTTTACCAGGCTGTGAGGATGTTCTAGCCAATGCTTTACGATTCAACAATCCATTGATAAGGGAAGATTTACCAACATTGGACTTACCCGCAAAAGCAATCTCTAACTCTTGATTATTCGGCAATTTACTTGTAACACCACATACTGTTTCTAATTCTGCACTCTTTACAACCATTTTCTCTATCACCTCTTTTAGCATCTTTTAGTAACTATTCAAAGCCTCATTCAAAAAAGCTTACTTTTCCTTCAGCACAAAGCTTCTTTTTACAATTCCCTGTGCAATCACTTCTTCCATATGAGATACATACTTTATTTCTAAACCATCCGTAATCTCAGCTTCTAATTCGGCTACATTTTTGCGATTCTCACTTGGTACAAACACTTTAGACAATCCCGCGTTTTTCGCCGCTAATAACTTTTCTTTCAATCCACCAATCGGAAGTACATCTCCTTTTAAAGTAATCTCACCCGTCATTGCAAGCTTACCATCCACCGGTCGATTCATTAATGCAGAATACATCGCCAATGCCATCGTAATTCCTGCAGATGGACCATCTTTTGGAGTTGCACCTTCTGGCACATGAACATGCACAACATGTTTTTCAAAATATTCCTCAGGAAGTTTTCGTACATCCGGTAAGGTGCGAACAAATGAAAGTGCAATCTGTGCAGATTCTTTCATCACATCGCCCAAATTACCTGTTAATGTCAAACCACCTTTTCCATCCAAAAGATTTACTTCTACTTTTAATGTATCTCCACCAACTTTTGTCCATGCAAGACCTGTCACAACACCTATCTTATCTTGATAGGTTTCTTTGTCCAATGTATACTTTTCTACACCCAACAATTCTGTTAATTTTTTCGGTGTAACCCGTAAAGATTTGTATTCTTCTGTCAAGATTCCTCTTGCAGCCTTTTGCATTAATCTTCCAATCGTTTGCTCTAACTTTCGAACACCCGCTTCTCTCGTATAGTTACGAATAATCTTATAGATAGCTTCATCTGTTATTTTGAATTGCTTTGCTAATAAACCATTCTTTTTTAACTGTTTTGATATAAGATAAAGCTTAGCAATATGAAACTTTTCATTCTCTGTATAGCTATTTACCTCTATAATTTCCATACGATCACGAAGTGGTTCAGGAATAGTAGATACATCATTTGCTGTTGCTACAAATAGAACTTTACTTAGGTCTACCGGTACTTCAAAATAATGATCTGTAAAACAAACATTCTGCTCACCATCTAATACCTCCAACAAAGCAGAGGAGACATCCCCCTTGTGATCGCTACTAGTTTTGTCTACTTCATCTAACAAAATCAAAGGATTGTTAACCTTCGCCTTTGTAATAGCACTCACAATTCTTCCCGGCATTGCACCAATATAAGTTTTTCTATGTCCACGGATTTCTGCTTCATCCCGGACACCACCTAATGCAATTCTGGCATATTCTTTATTCAATGCTCGTGCAATTGATCTGGCAATTGATGTTTTACCCGTTCCCGGTGGACCAACCAAGCAAAGAATCGGTGCATCTTTTCTGCCACTCAGATTACGTACTGCAAGGTAATCAATAATCCGTTCTTTAATCTTAGAAAGACCATAATGATCTTTCTCTAAAATATCAATCGCCTTTCTTAAATCTTCATTATCCTTTCCTTCCTTGTCCCAAGGATATTCCAACAAAGTTTCAATATAATTACGAAGAACTGCACTCTCAGAAGAAGAATAAGATAAGCTTCGAAATCTTTTGATTTCTTTCTCAATCTTTTCTCTTACTTCTTTTGGAGGATTCACCTTTTTTAGCTCATTTTCATAACGATCCCCCTCATCCTCTGCGCTTTCTTCACCTAATTCTTTTCTGATTAATTTCAATTGTTCTCTTAATACATAATCCCGTTGGTTCTGATTAACGCAGTCTTTTAATTTTTCTCCAATTTCTTCGCGAATATTGTAGATTTCCATTTCATTTAAAACAATAGAAATCAATAACTCTACTCTGGCGTTCAAATTACTTTCTTCTAATATTGACTGTCTGGAAGTACTTGGTAACGCAAGTGCTTCTGCCATACAGTCAGCTAATAGTTCCAAACTGCGAATCTTACTAAGTGTAGAAGACATTGATTTATTAGTAATCATGTTTTTCTTCTCACATCGTTTTAACAAATCCTTAAGAATCCGAATTCTTGCAGTTTGCTCTGTTTGTGATAGTTCTGTAACCTGCTCTATCACTTCCACTTGTGCACAATTGTAATGTTCACCATTCACTACATCATTAATACAAGCTCTTTCTTTACCCGCCAGTAAAATACGAGTTTGTCCATTCGGCAATTTTAATATCTGTCGTACTGTAGCAATCGTTCCTACAGAATACAAACAATCTAACGAAACTTCATCACCTTCAAAACGTTTTTTTGCCATTACAACAAATATATCTATATTATTTTCCAAAGCAGAATTCACTGCATGAATGGAATTATCTTTTTCAACTAATAATTGAACAGTGGTACCAGGCATCAAAACAATTTCCTTCAATACCAACAATGGAAGAACTATATCTTCTTTCATCTTATTTCCCATATTCATTCCTCGCTTTATCTTTATGAATTGAAGAAATGGAACCTGCAGTCTATACAAGTTCCATTTTCATTAATTTCTTCTATTCAGAAAATGTAACTGTTCATTCTTTTCACAGTTACGTGCAAAAGTCTACTTTATTAAGCTATTTCTCCACTATTTTTCTTTGGATGTCGCTTTACAAATGACTTTTTCGTTCTTGGAGAATCAGAATATACAATCTCTGGTTCACCTGTTCCCTCAACGGTCTCCTTTGTAATCACACATTTTGAAATCTCATCATTAGAAGGAACCTCATACATCAAATCAGTAACTGCTCTTTCAATAATAGAGCGCAGACCTCTCGCACCTGTCTTTCTCTCCATTGTTTCTTTTGCAATTGCTCTTAATGCCGCTTCTTCAAACGCAAGCTCTACACCATCTAATTCAAATAATTTCTTATACTGCTTACAAATTGCACTCTTTGGCTCTGTCAAAATACGCATAAGCGCATCTTCATCCAACAAATCTAAAGTAACTGTTACCGGTACACGACCAATAAACTCCGGAATCAATCCATATTTTACATAATCAGCCGGAGTCACCTGTTTCAACAACTCTCCAACATTCTTGTCGTTCTTCTCAGCCAACTCAGCACCAAATCCAATAGACTTCTTACCAATACGATTCTCGATAATCTTTTCCATTCCATCAAACGCACCACCACAAATAAATAGAATATTAGTGGTATCAATCTGGATGAATTCTTGATGAGGATGCTTTCTGCCACCTTGAGGTGGTACTGATGCTACTGTTCCTTCAATAATCTTAAGAAGTGCCTGCTGAACACCTTCACCTGATACGTCTCTTGTGATAGAAACATTTTCTGATTTCTTGGTAATTTTATCAATCTCATCAATATAGATAATACCATGCTCTGCACGTTCTACATCATAATCAGCTGCCTGAATAATCTTTAAAAGAATATTCTCAACGTCTTCACCCACATAACCTGCTTCTGTCAATGCAGTAGCATCTGCAATTGCAAATGGAACATTCAACAGTTTTGCAAGTGTCTGTGCAAGATACGTTTTACCCGAACCAGTTGGTCCAACCATAATAATATTACTCTTCTGTAATTCAACATCAAAGTCCTTATCTGCAAGAATACGCTTATAGTGATTATACACTGCAACAGACAACACTTTCTTTGCATCTTCCTGACCAATTACATACTGATCCAGAAACTCTTTAATCTCCTTCGGCTTCAACAAATTAATATCCGTCGATTCTTCGTAATCTTCTAATTCATCTTCAATAATTTCTGAACACACCTCGATACATTCATCACAAATGTACACATTCTGTCCTGCAATTAATTTTCTAACCTGATCTTGTGTTTTATTACAAAATGAACAACGTAAAGGCTTTCTTTCTTCACCACGACCTGCCATTGCTACACCTCATTCTCTCATACTTATTCTCTCATAATCGCTTTATCTTTGGTTCGTTCATGAATTATTTGCCCATAACCTCACGATTTTCAACAACAACGTCAATCAAACCATATTCCTTTGCAGCTTGTGCGCTTAACCAATTATCACGATCTGTATCCTTCTCAATCACTTCAATTGGTTTTCCAGTCTTCTCTGCTAAGATAGTATTCAATTTACGTTTTGTATTCAAGATATGTCTTGTAGTAATCTCCATATCACTTGCCTGACTACCACCCGGCATACCGCCCATCGGCTGATGAATCATAATTTCAGCATTTGGTAATGCCATACGCTTACCCGGTGCACCACCAGCAAGCAAAAATGCACCCATACTAGCTGCCATACCTACACAAATTGTAGATACATCACACTTAATATAGTTCATTGTATCATAAATACCAAATCCTGCTGATACAGAACCACCCGGGCTATTAATATATAAATGAATATCCTTCGTAGGATCTTCTGATTCCAAGAAAAGAAGCTGTGCGATTACAAGACTTGCTGTTACATCATTCACTTCTTCCCCAAGGAAAATAATACGCTCTTTTAATAATCTTGAATAAATGTCATAGGAACGTTCACCTCGACTTGTTTGCTCAATGACGTAAGGTACTAAACTCATATCATATCCTCCTTTAGAAAGATAGGGCTGTCTTGTTGACAGCCCTCATATTATAATTATTTCTCTACTGCTGCATCTGTTACAAGGTCAACTGCCTTCTGTACTGCGATATCTTTCTTAATAGCATCCTTCTCAGAATCACCAACTAAGCCTGATAACTGTTCAACATCCATCTGATACATCTCAGCCATCTTCTTTAACTCTTCTTCTAACTCATCGTCAGAAACTTGAATATCCTCAGCCTTAGCAATTGCTTCCAATACAAGACGAGACTTAATTCTTCTCTCAGCCTCAGGAGTAGCTGTCTCCATAAACTTCTCCTTTGTCATTCCTGTAAACTGGAAGTACTGCTCAATTGAAAGTCCCTGGTAGCTAATCTGCTGTGCAAACTCGTTCATCATCTGTTCCTTAGTTGTCTCAACCATTGGCTCAGGAATCTCCATTGTTGCATTCTCAATAATCTTGTCGATTACAAGACCTTCTTTTGTATTCTTAGCTGCTTTCTCTTTCTTAGCCTTAAGAGTATTCTTGATATCTTCCTTATACTCGTCTAATGTATCAAACTCAGAAACCTCAGAAGCAAACTCGTCATCTAACTCAGGAAGTTCTGTCTCTTTGATACCATTCAACTTACACTTAAATACTGCTGGCTTACCTGCAAGATCCTCTGCCTGGTAGTTCTCTGGGAAAGTAACATTAACGTCAAATTCCTCACCAATATTCTTGCCAACAATCTGATCCTCGAAAGTATCAATAAATGAATGAGAACCTAATGTAAGCTGGTAGTTCTCTCCCTTACCACCTTCGAATGCTTCGCCATCAATAAATCCTTCAAAATCGATAGTTACTTCGTCATCCATCTTAGCAGCTCTGTCTTCTACAGGAATGTTACGTGCATTCTGCTTCTGAACATTCAAAAGTTCAGCCTGAACATCTTCATCTGTTACCTCTACTTCAACTTTCTCGATTTCAATTCCCTTATAATCACCTAATGTAACTTCCGGCTTAACTGCTACAGTTGCTGTATAAATGAAGTCTTTACCCTTCTCCATCTGAACAACATCAATTTCAGGACGAGAAACAACATCTAAACCACACTCATCCAAAGCACCTGGATATGAGTTTTCCATACATGTATTAGCAGCATCTTCATAAAACATCTCTGGACCATACATCTTTTCAATATAAGCCTGAGGTACTTTACCTTTACGGAAACCTGGAATAGAAATCTTATTCTTCTGCTTATTGTATGAATCTTTCATTGCCTCTGTAAATTCTGCTGCAGGCACTGTGATCGTAAGCTTTGCCATATTCTTCTCTAAATTTTCCACTGTTAAACTCATCTTTAACAATTCCTCCTTAAATATATATCATTTTATTCTTTTGCAGTTTTCATAAGCGATCACCTGCATAAATGCAGTCTTCAACCGCACAAATCAATCAATTATACCACGCAGAATATAAGAATGTCTAGTGCTAACATGAATTTTTTCTCAACGAAAAATATTACTGCAAAGATAACTTATATTATGTAATCTATGTTAACACAAAGAAGGTCATCATTTACCTTCTACAAAAGTAAATGATGACCTTCTGCTCCATATGCATTTATACTACATATTTATGGTAGATATTCTGTAATTATATTAAAATAATTACTTACCAGCCATCTGGTTCATCTGAGCCTCTACCAACTTCTTTGTCATCTGACCACCAACTGAACCAGTCTCTCTTGAAGTCAAATCACCATTGTAACCATCCTTTAATGATACACCTACTTCAGATGCACACTCCATTTTGAATCTGTTCATAGCCTCAGACTTTTTGCTTGAATTGTTTGAATTGTTTGACATAACAGTTCCCTCCAAATAATATTTTATTAAGACATCTTAATGTCTTGATAATATTATTTGCAGGGAACTTGATTTTATTAAGGTAAATATTAACTTTTATTAAATATTAATCATGCAACTTCTTTCGAAGAACCACAAACCCACCAATCGATACACTCATAATCACAAACAGCATTGCAATCGGGGTAGCATCACCCGTCTTAGCGGATCCTGAACTCTTCAAAGAACCTACTGACGAACCACCACTAGAAGCCGGTTTCTTATTATTTTCCTTTTTATTATCTTCTTTTTTATTATCTTCTTTTTCGTTATCCTTTGGCTTTTCTGTAGTAGGTTCATCTTTACCTGGTTCCTTACTACTATCTCCTACAGGTTTATTAATCGCACCATTATCAGAAGGATCTAATGTTCCATCCTTAATCTCTTCTGTTGTAGGTTCTTGTTCCGGTTCTGGTTCAGGTTCCTTATCCGGATTATACAATACTGCATAAGTTGAAAACTGAGTTGTAGTAATTGTATATGTAGAAGGATTATTATCCTGATCTACTAAATATGCTCCAGTAAACGTGTCACCATCCTTATGAATGCGAACCACTTCCAAACCAGACTTGTTAGCTAAATCTCCTAACGGAATTGTTACAGAAACATTCGCACCACCACTTAGCTTTGTTACTTGCGAACGATTCACATTACCATTCTCATCTGTAGTAATCTTATATAATGATAAATCAAGATATGCACCAACAATCTTATCCTTATTCGAAGTTGCTGCGTACATTGCTGAAATTTCTTCCGCCGAAACATCAGAAATTCTCATAAGTGTTGCGTACAGTTTGTACTCAACTGTTCCCACACCATCTTCTACCAACTCCTTATCCTCATCCGTATAATTTATTTCATCATAGAATAAAGAATCAAGATTACCAGCTGTAACATCCGGAGTCTCATCTGTTGTAACAACAACGGATGTATTTTTACCTGATAGAATCAAATCAAGAGTATTCGTTTCCGGATAAATAACTCTACCTTCACGAATTAATACTCTGGCAGTTTTTGTATACACTCCATCTGTCGCTACTACACTATAATTACCATCCGGAACATTCGTAAATGCAAATGTATTGCTGACACTTGTATCTACTTCAAATGCACGAACACATGAATTACCGGCAAACAAACCAACTGTAATTGCTGCATCTCTTCCATCTGCATATCTTGTTGTTCCTGAAATTGTAATACCCATTTCACCATCTGCTAACGTTCTAAAATATCCAACATATTCTAAAACCTCATCGCCTTCTGAAATTGCAATTACTTTATATACATAATTGGTACCATTCTCCAAATTATTAATAACCGCTGATATAGACATATTACCTGTTGCCTCATCCAATATAGGGAGTGCCTCTGTTTCTATATAAGTTGTGGCATCAAACTTACGATATAATATGCTAGCTGACTTAATATTATAAGTACCTTTGACTACGCGAGCACCTACGGTTGCTGCCGTTGGTGAAATATTCTTAACCGCATTTACCTTCATGCTCATCGGTTTAAACGTCGGTGCTTCTACATAATTACCAGCAATATCTTGTGCTTTAATTGAATAATTTCCAACTTCTGTAATATTAAAACTTCCAACATAACCCGAACCATCTTCAAGCGCTGTAATTTGTGCTGTAACCGGATGTGAACCATTAAACACTTGAATCTTTTCACCATTTACACCACTGGTAGCATCTTTTACCGTAAAGTTCACCACTAATGAATTGTCCGAACCTTTCTGAAGCGCATATTCAATCGTAGGTTCAACGGAATCCACCTGAATTTCATAAATATGTCCTTCTTCTTCCGGTAATGTACATGCTATACCTGTTGCACTTTTACTCCATACTTTTAACTGATACACACCATCAGAAAGTGAAATCTCTTCTGTTGCATTCTCACTATCAATTGTAGTAACATGCATAGAAGTTTCTCCATCTTTCCATAATTGATACATTGTATCAACCGGCATTTTATCTACCATTGTCTCTCTTACATTGGTAATATATGCTTTTACTTCCTTCTCGGTAACCCATCCATTCTCATTCGCTTCAGGCGTGAATGTAACAGTTGGACAATCCGGAATCTCATCGGATACCTTGTCTAATACAATATTTTCTGAAGTATATACATTACCTGCTTTATCTGCAACTTCAATTATATAAACACCTTGCTCTGTTGTCTGAATGTAACAATACGAAGTAGTAAACCCATCTTCATTCTGCTTCACTTCTTTTACAACATGTTGAATCATCTCACCCGTTTTCGCATCTTTTACGTTGATATATCTTATCCCACTCAACGTATCGTATGCATTAAAAGTAAGTGTTACTTCTTTCTGATATGAATCATATCCATCATCAATTGTAACTTCCGGTTTCACATCATCCACCTTAAAGGATATTGGTGTTGATTCCAATGATTTGTTACCTGCCTTATCTATTACATATGCAGATACTGTATACCATCCACCTTCCTTTGGAGCAAAAGCATCTACATTAATTGGAAGAGATGTGTTCACCGTCAATTTTTCTGTTGCCAATTCTTCTACATATTCTTCATCATTAACAAGCCATATAACACTTGTAATTGGTGATGTAGTATCTGAAGCAGACAGATATGCTTTCACATTACCAAAATAAGTTTCCAAATCTTTTCCAGTAATCGTAATTCCGTCCGTTGAACTTGTACCACCTGATTTGATTACAATTGATATTTCAGGAGCTGTTTTTTCAACAATCCATTCATCACCTTCACTGACTAAATTCATAAGTTCCGATTTATTTCCGGCACCATCAATAGCATAGAACTGAATTCCACCCTTTTTGTCCATCAAATCTTTAACCGGAATGGTAAAAGTAAATACCGCTTCACCTTCCGACAAGCTGGAATATCCAATTTCTTGTCCTCTTGTACCCTGTGCATCCGTCAAACTACCAGACAAAGAATATACTAATTTTCTTGGATTTGATGCAGCATCCTCATATGTTACTTTAAATGTAATAGATTTATTAAAATAATGGCCAAGACTAACCTGTCCGCCTACAGCAGGGAAAAACAATCCATTACCAGGAGTTGTACCATCTTCAATCACTTCACATTTGACATATGTAGGTTTTGTCAAGTCCACATCAATTGTAATCGTTTTAAAAGCCGTATATGCATTTGTTACAGAATCATACAACTGGAATGTAATCTTATTCCCTTGTGTATTCTCTTCTGTCAGAAGAATTTCATTACCAAACTCTTTACCGCCTTCAATACGAATAGAATCATAACCACAACCATCCTTTGGAGCAATTGTGGAATTCTCTCCATACCATCCAGTCTCCTCATTCTGTCCGGTTGTTATGTATCGATCATCTGCAGATTCCAAGCGAACCTTAAATGTTCCTACATTTTGATAGTCAAATCCAAACTTATAATTGGCATCCTTTGTCTCTGCAGGAATAATACGATACACAACATCCCTATTTGTTGTAAGACCAGAATCATCACGAGGATTATCTGTAACCAACGTAATAAGATCATTCAATTTTGCTTTGTCTTCAGGTAGCAAGCCTTCATCTTCCGGATCATCTACCGGCATCTCTACTGCTATGAATTCCGGATTCGCTTCGCCAGCACGAATATAATCATTGCTAGTCATTTCTATTCCATTCACTGCAGCATAAGTTCTAACAGTCACTTTACGCTGATTAATTTGACCATCCACCTCAAGTTTGCCATTTTCATCAAAAATAATCCTATAATTACGAACAAGATCGCCTACTTTGTCGCTCTTTAACCAATTACTAGAAGGTGTAAGTATTACTTTTTGAGCCCCAGCATTGGCAGCTGCAAACTGACTCGATTCAACAATAACTGAAACCCCCGAAATATTCGTCGGAATTTCACCTTGAAAATCACAATCTATAGTTCCATCATATGTTTTTGTAAGTGTGTTAATTCCACTAGTATCTAATATCAAATTACAAGGATTTACTATAATCGTTAGTGTATCTTCCGATACTTCTTCTTCTCCACCTGCTACTGTATCTGTTATTCTAATATCAGCGTATAAAGTAATAACTCCTGTAAGTCCACCCTCTATTATACTAACTATAATCGAGTTTCCATTCCCATCATCAATTGATAATCCATAATTAGCAGGATCAACAGTAGATCCACCATCCGTTATATTAATCACTTCATATTTGAAAGTTTTAGAAGTGGAAGTATTGTTAACATATTTGGCAGTTATAACTTCCGGTTCCTTCTGTGTGCTTCTGTATTCATATGTAACCACATCCTTTATTAATTCCAATCCAACATATCTATAATAAGGATATAATACAGCAGTACTACCTTTTTCCCAACACTCCACATATGCATAATGTTGCAAATCAGATACGGTTGATACATGTTTGGTGCCTAACTCTTCTTTTGGAATCTGAATGCCGTTACTAGTCTGCCATCCGGCAAAAACATATCCTTCTTTTTCCGCCACTTCAATATCAGAACGGATAAGGTCCGAACTGTCTGTTCCATTGTAAGTTACTGTCTGTGTAATCAAATCTACCCCATTCTCTTCCGTAGCATACGAAATTTCATATTGTTTTGCTTCCCATTTGAGTACGACACTCTGTTGATAAGTATTGCCACTTAAAGAAACATTTAGATTACCATCTGCATCCAAAATAGCCGATACACCACTACTGCTTTCAGCGATATCAATACCAACTAATTGATATCCTGTTCTTGCAATATTGGTAATAGTAAAAGAACCGTTATAATCATCTCCAGTCTTAGTTGCTGAAACAGCAAAAATTCCTGATGCCGGTGTTTCCTCACTAGCACTTGTGACCTTATAAGTAACATCTCCCTCAACCGAACCCGGATTAATGGATACTCTGTAATTCTTGACATTACCTTTAGCGTATATCCAAATCAATCCACTAGAATCCGGTGCAGGAAGATTATTCGGATTCACTTCTGTCGTACCATCTGCCGAAGTATACCATCCTGCATATTCAAGATACTGACCTTTATTCAATGTTGTATTATTTTCCAAAGCTAAGTCTGCATTAGCTCTCCAATCCACATTTTCCATGTAATACAATCCATCATCTGGATTTTTCACTGCATTACAAGTATACACTTCAACCAAAGATCCCGATACTCCAGCTATCTCACGACCAACAAATTTAACAGTTACCGTTTCTGCTATAGCATCTGTCTCCGGATCAGTCATCTCATCCATATACACCGGAACATCATCTTGTGACTCTGTTGTGTTATCCTCTACATAAACATCATCCTCAATATCAGTAACACTATCTCCGGTTATTTCAGTACCAGCTTCTCCCGGTGAAGTTTCCAAGTCCGTAGTCCCCTCTTCCGATGAACTATTCGACTCGTTTGCAGGTTCCTCTGTTACAGCTTCTGTATTCTTTTCTGAATCCACAAGAACACCATCTGTTGACTCCTGTAACATTGCACTGTCATCCACCAATCCCTCTCCACTTTGGGATTGTAATTCTTGTTGCTCTTGCATTGTCTCTTCCGTATCTACCAATGCTGTCGCGGATGAAGTCAAGAAATATGACTGAGACACTAACATAACCAACACCATGACAACTGCTACAATACGTTTCCCTGCACCTGTACTCCATGAAAAGAAATAGCTAAATACACTAACCAATGCTACTAATGCCAGTACCGGATAAGTTAGTATCTTATGTTTCTTTGCTACTCCCAATAATTTTTCAATTAGTCTGTTTTTTGCATTCATCCCAATCACCTCGTATATAAAATATCTATATTGTAAATATATCGTCTGTTTTCGCATCTTTTTGAATACTATTTCACAAAAAAAGTTCTTTTTTTGAAGAAAGAGCATAGTAATGCACAGTATTTGACATTAGTATACCATATGACTTGTAAAATGAAAAGAATTTTTCGTGTTTTTTCACAACGTCTATTATTCATTTTTTATGTAAACACAACATCTTGGGTTTCCATCCAACAATCACACTATTATATCATTTTCATTGTACATACAAATTTCGAGACTTTTTTACAACCTAATTATGGCTAAAATATAATGGTTTTCAACTTGACCAAACAGCTTGCAAGTGCTACTATAGTTTTTGGATTATTACATTAAAGAAATAATATATTTCCAAAAACAAATTTTATTAATGAGGTGTACAAACATGACAAAGACTTTTGACGATTTACTAGCAAAGGTTGCTGCTTGCAGCACAAAGAAAGTTGCTGTTGCTGTTGCTCAGGACGATGCTGTTTTAGAGGCAGTTGCAGAAGCGAAAAAAAGAGGAATTGCTGATGCAATTTTAGTTGGTGATGCCGACAAAATTCAGACTGTTGCTGATTCTATCAATATGGATATTTCTGAATATGAAATTATTGATGTGAAAGAAGATTACGAAGCCGCTTTAACTGCAGTTAAACTCGTTCATGACGGCAAGGCTGACATGTACATGAAAGGCTTAATCGACACAAAGTCATTCTTGAAGAGTGTATTAGATAAAGAAGTTGGTCTCCGTACCGAAAAAACATTATCCCATGTATGTATCTTTGATATCGAAGGACATGATGGATTATTATTCTTAAGCGATGTTGCATTTATTCCTTACCCTGATTTGGAAGCAAAGGCTAATATCATTCGCAACACTGTTGAGATTGCACATGCATGTGGAATCGAATGCCCTAAGGTTGCTCCTCTTGCTGCCGTCGAAGTTGTTAATCCTAAGATGCCTGTTACCGTAGAAGCTGCTGAACTTACAAAGATGAACGAAGAAGGTCAGATTACCGGTTGTATCGTAGACGGACCATTATCTTATGACCTTGCAATCGATCCGGAAGCTGCTAAACACAAAGGTGCCACAGACCGTAAGATTGTTGGCGATGCTGATATCTTATTGTTCCCAGACATCCACGCAGGTAACATTACATACAAAGCACTTGTTCACAATGCAAAAGTTGTTAACGGAAACATTTTAACAGGAACAAAAGCTCCTGTTATCTTGACATCTCGTTCAGACGACTTTGAAACCAAGGTTAATTCCATTGCTGTTGGTGCCGTTGTTGCCGAAGCCATGAGCAAATAAATAGGTTGATTGATACGGCTGTTATACATTTTGTATGACAGCCTCAATTCATAAAAGGATTTTATAGCACTAGCTATAAGGCTTGTACAAATAATTGTAATTATACAGATCCTATCCAAAAATGCTTGGTTCTGAACAATTACAAATAATTATTAAATTAGGAGGATATACTAATGGCTTACACAATTTTAATTATCAATCCAGGTTCTACTTCTACAAAAATCGGTGTATATGAGGATGAGAACCAGATTTTCGAGGAGACTTTAAGACACCCAACAGAAGAAATTGCAAAATACTCTTCTATCATCGATCAGAAGGACTTCCGTAAAGACGTAATCTTAGATGTATTGAAAGAGAAGAACTTTGACATTAAAACTCTTGACGTTGTAGTTGGTCGTGGAGGTTTGTTAAAGCCAATTCCTGGTGGTACCTATGCTGTAACAGAAGATTTATTAAACGATCTTAAGATTGGCAAACAGGGACAACACGCATCTAACCTTGGTGGTATCTTAGCAAAGGAAATCGGCGATGAAGTTGGTGTTCCAGCATATATTGTAGACCCAGTCGTTGTAGATGAATTAGAACCGGTTGCCAGATATTCCGGTATGCCTGAACTTCCAAGAAGAAGTATTTTCCACGCATTGAACCAAAAAGCTGTTGCAAAACGTTACGCAAAAGAAATCGGCAAGTCTTACGACGAGCTTAACTTAATCGTAATCCATATGGGTGGTGGTGTATCTGTAGGTGCCCACAAGTGTGGTAAGATTGTCGATGTTAATAATATATTAGATGGCGAAGGTGCATTCTCACCAGAACGTGCCGGTACTGTTCCGGTTGGTGATTTGATTAAGCTTTGCTACTCTGGAAAATACGAAGAAAAAGAAATCTATAAAAAGATTTGTGGTAACGGTGGTTTCAATGGTTATCTCGGAACCAATGATATGCGCGATGTAAAGAAGCTTGCTTTAGTAGATGGCGACGAGAACGCTTTAGGTGTATACGAGGCATTCCACTATCAACTCGCTAAAGATGCTGGTGCTATGGCAGCTGTATTAGGTGGTAAGGTTGACCAGATTATCTGTACTGGTGGTATTGCTTACAACACCGAAACAATCGACAGATTAAAGGAAAGACTTGAATTCATCGCACCATTTACTGTATATCCTGGTGAAGATGAATTATTGGCTCTTGCTCAGGGTGCAATCCGTGTATTAAATGGTGAAGAAACTGCAATGGAATATTAAACAAATTCTAGTTTGTAGAAATCTCCCTGACTTTTGAAAACGACGAAAAATCCTGTTGGGATTGTGAAAGAACACATATAAAACAATATGAAATTTGCTCGACTCTACGAATATAAGATTTGATAAGTGGTTCCGATAATATA
>JAFQOE010000139.1 GCA_017395635.1 Lachnospiraceae bacterium
ATAAAAGGAAGACCTTCAACATTTAAAGACTGCTGTATAAAGGTGTTAAATGCATCTGTCAATGTCATTCCGGTCTTTGCATAAATATCCTCAACCGCTCTTTTAATTTCTGAATTTATTCTTACTTGAAAAGTTGAATCCTTTGGTGCAATAGCAACATTCAAATTTGTATCCATAAGACATACCTCCTCACTTTTTCAATATCATAACACCTTCCTCAACAAGCGTCAATACATTGTCATTACAAACAAATTAAGATATATACTTTCTATGAGATAACTTTACATTATTTTGATTAACCATCGCATATCTAAGTGTTGTATCTATCTGTTCATGTCCCAATATTTTCTGTACCTGTTCAATTGGCATGCCTTTCTCAATCGCTCTGGTTGCCATAGTTCTTCTAAATTTATGTGGATGTACTTTTTCCACACCTAACTTCTTCCCCATTTCTCGTAATCGTAGTTCTACGCCACTTTCAGTTAGTCTACTGTGTGGTTTGTTTAACGACACAAATAACGCCATATTATTATCTGTCCTTGATTCAATAAATGAATTTTTGTCCTAGCATCAAAATATGCTTTTCTCTCTTTATCTCCTTTGCCATAAACCACGCATTCCCGCTCCGAAAAATCTATATCATCAATGTTCAGCCTTACCAATTCACCTACTCGGATTCCTGTCGAAAGCAGGAAATCAATCATCGCCCTATCACGTAAATTATTACAATTATCTCTAAGAATTTCAACTTTCTCATCCGGAATGGTATCTTTTACAACAACTGTGGTCTTAACCTTATGAATTCTTTTTATCGGACTTTTTATAATATAAGCTTCTTCCTCTAACCATGAAAAGAAAGTGGAAAGGCTTCTACGAATATTATCAATAGTTACCTTTCCACAATTATTTATCGCTTGATACTCCACAAGATATTTTCGCAGCATTTCCGTTGTAATCTTTATCACCGGAATATTTATTGTATCCAGCATTTTTTCAATATTACACCTATAATAGCGTATTGTTTTATCAGAACACCCTTCTAAATGCTTTGCAGTTAAAAACATATCCAGAAACTCCACGTTAGTGGTCTGCAAATAATCAAATACGGTATTTTCAGACAATCGTTGGTGCAAATAATGCTGTTAATACTACCAACAACCATGTATTTCCTGTAAAAATATTATATGATTGCAGCAATCCTGCAAATCTTTCTCCCTCTTTGATATATGCTGACAAGTCAAATAAATTTGTCAATACAAACCACATCACACCAAAGAAAATATAATCTCTCTTCACACAGTTCTTGATTTTAGGTACTAGCAGATAAGCAACAATAAAAATGCAAACACGTACTTTTTCATATAGACCTCCAAGATTACAATTCTTCAATGTACTTCAACAATGGCTCTAAATACGACTTATCTGTCCAATCACACTTTTGCCCCACTGCACACATCAATGCTTTTTGCCAAGGTTCATATTCATCCGGATTTTGTTTTGCAACTGCTTTCTGTAACATCTTGCAAAGCGTTCTATCCGTAAACTTCATTTTTTCTTCATCCCATGCTCCTCTACAATAGAACAATGATATATTACATAGTTCATCTTTGAAATGTAGTTCTCTTATCTGCATTATTGCCTTCTCGTCATATGGAGAAGCACCTACTGCAAACACCGCTACCTTCTTATCTGCCAACTGTCCTATATTTTTCTTTAAGAATTGCAAACCTGCAATACCTGAAGCATAAACACCACCACCCAAAATAATTACATCATAATTATGCAAATCTGCAACTTTAGCATTTTTTGTTTCAACACAATCATACCCTGTCTCTTCAACTAACCAATCAGCATACTTTTTAGTTGCTCCATATTTAGATTGATATAAAATAATACCTCTACCCATAATCTCGAATCTCCTTTAAATTATCTTCAATTTGTATAATGGTCTGTATTGTTATCTGTAACTGCTCCTCAGACACTCCTTCAAACATTTTCTTCAAAAGCGTTATACTCATTTCATCGTTTTTCTCACAAAACTCCTGGCAATATGGCGTAAGTCCAATCCGTTGCTTTCTCTTATCCTGTTCATCCACAGAAATACTTACAAACCCCTTCTTCTCCAGTTTCAACAGTATCTGCTTCACATTCTGATGAGAGCTACCCATGATTTCCGCCAACTCCTTAACTGTAGGAGAAGTTTTGCATAAGTTGATGCAGATGATTGCAAAAAATTGTTTCCAACTAATTTCTTTCATAGCACTATCCGCCATTGCCTGAAATCTGTTCTCAAAGGCACTTAGCAATCCTAACAGAAAATAGGATGATTCAATGCCTGTAAAATTCACTTTATCACTTCTGATTACTTCCTTTATATTCATTCCATCCTCCAATAGGTAATATATTACTTTGTATAAGGTAACACATTACCTTTTCTTTGTCAATACAAAAAGACGGAATAAAACATCCGCCTTTAACATAACAGCAAATTCAATAATCGCATGCTTTGATAAAATTACACACCACGAAGTCGCGCTTCAATATCCGAAGCAGTATATAAAACATCAGTTACAATAACTTTATCCGCACAAATCGTATAAAATATAGAATAATTATCCACTATCATTCGTCGCAATTCCATCTGCTTTTCCGGTTCCGAATCCATAAGCCTATAACGCTGTGTAAATGTATCCAAGGTTAATATTTCATCGGCAATCCGATTGTATTGCCCTATTGCATTATCAGGTGAAAGTAGTTCTAACGCAATATAATTATATATATCTTCCATATCCTGTAATGCTTCTTTTGTAATTTCTACCTTATATTACTCCATTAGTGCATCTCTCTAAATGTTGCGAATGCACTCGCTGCATCTTCAACATTTCCTTTTTCTATATCCGCATATCCTTTTTCCAATTTTCGATGTATCTCTTCTACAGACATCATCTCTGTATTTACTGTACTAGCAGTTTTTGGCATTGTATACACCTCCACTTTTTCTTTATCGTAACGCGATTTGCGTTACAAGTAAATCTATGATATATATTTCCTGCATTTCATTTCTTTTTCTTATCCGGTATAAGAAACACAAACACCAAAGAACTCAACAACAGCATATACGGATAGAACAGATTTGGCATAATCTGAAATGCTGATACATTAGCGCCCAATTCATTGGCTACAGATATCGCCACCAACATCTGGGCACCATACGGTATCACACCTTGGAAAATACAAGAAAACGTATCCAAAATAGATGCTGCTTTTCTTGGCGAAATACCATATGTATCCGCCATTTCCTTTGCAATCGGATTCGCCATAACAATTGCTACTGTATTGTTCGCTGTGGCAATATCCATGGCTCCTACCAGCAACCCCATTCCAAGCATTCCACCTTTTCTACCCTTGAACACTTTCTTAATCAACTGCAATATTGCTACAAATCCACCATATTCATTAATCAATGCACAAATTGCAGATACAAGAATCGCTACCATAGATGTTTCAAACATTCCAGACACACCACTTCCCATATTTGCAAGAATTTGTGTTGGTGCTGTTGCACCGGTAGCAAGCATGATAATAGCACCACTGACAATTCCAATTAATAATACAACAAATACATTAATACCCACGATACCACCTACCAATACTAACATGTACGGAATAATCTGTACTAAATTGTAGTCTTGTAGTACCGGTTCACCAACATTGGCCCCCATAGACATCATTGCAATAATAACTACTGTTAGAATTGCTGCCGGTAATGCAATTCCAATGTTTTCACGAAACTTATCCTTCATAGCACAACCTTGTCCGTTACATGCCGCAATCGTTGTATCCGAAATAAATGACAAATTATCCCCAAACATTGCGCCACCAACGACTGTTCCGAGACAAAGTGGTACACCAAAACCAGAGCTTTCTGCCACCGCTATCGCAATAGGGACAATTAATGTAATAGTCCCTACTGAGGTGCCCATTGCTAAAGATACAAATGCACTTACAACAAACAAAACCATTACTGCAAACTGTGCGGGAATAATAGATAATAGAAAGTACGCAACACTTTCTGCACTACTTCTCCCCACAACGCCGACAAACACTCCCGCTGTCATAAAAATAAGCACCATTGTAATAATATTCTTATCCCCAACACCTTTTGCCATCAGCTCAAGCTTTGCATCAAAATTAAGCTTCGGATTTTGAACACACGCTACCAGAAGTGCAATCAAGAAAACAACAACAATCGGAATGTTATAAAATCCCATCGGTATCTTCAATACATACTCAAATACAATTCCCAATCCTAAATAAAGCACCAAAAATACGCCTATCGGCAAGAGTGCTTTGTAATTTGCTTTGTTCATAATAATCTCCATTCCGCCGCCTTTCAGTTGGCGGCACAAATAGTTAATGAAAGATTTTAAACTTCTACTCTGTGATGTAGAATAGTTTCTGAGAAGCTATACTACAAAGCACGGGGAGGGAAGTTGTAAAAACTTTC
>JAFQOE010000055.1 GCA_017395635.1 Lachnospiraceae bacterium
ATAATCATTCATAAAACTGTCACAGGGATACTATACCCTTTTGTCAGGAGTAAAATGATTAGTTGAGTCTGCATGAATTATTTTTATGATTCATGGGTCAGTTTTTAGGAAAGAAACTGTTCCGTGAATAATTTAGGTTAAATATTCTCTTTTATAAAAAATTGTCTAAAATATTGCCTGTTGAATAATTACCTAATGTACCACCTGCTGTATAGAAATTACTATCGCCTAATGAATTATTCACATTCATATAAATATTACTTGCCGCGCTCTGAATCTTTCCACCTAACGAAGATGATCCATTGAACAAAGTCTTAACCTTGTTCATATCTGCATTTTTAAATGCTTCCTCATCTACCGCTAACTTATTATCTGCTCCAATACTAATTCCTACATCTGCTAACAAGGAACTGTTGGATGCTGTCGAATTAATCATATGTAGGGTTTGTCTTAAAACAGCGTTATTATTACTATCTGTTGATTTGTCCACCAAACCATTATATGCTTTGATCAAGGAATTCACTGCATCATATATCTTATCCTTATCATATCCCTTTGTCGTTTCTCCAGAATCTTCCTTCTTTAATTCAACTTGTTTGAATACCGATTCTTTTCCATTACTAACCAATGCGTTAGTAGCCTCATAAAGCTCATTCGCATTATTCTTCAATGTTGTCTTAGCAATTGTATCGCTTTTATCTTCTGCGGAACTTGACGGCTTTGCATCATCACCATACTTGGCATAGTACGCTTTAATCAGCTTACTATAAGATCCTCTTGTAATAGACGAATATTCTGCCAAATCAATTCCCAACAAATTACCACTTGTCGAACTCTTACTACTTGATGAATTATCAAACAAATAAGAATAATTATTCATTGTAGACAAGCGCGCCCAGTCACTTCCTAATCCGTTCACATTCGCCATACTCTCACACTCCTTTGAATCACTTACGAACCTCCATGTTCTCGAACTTCATACTACAACTTCATTTTACCATACCTTCATTTATTTGAAAAGAATAAAAACGCCATTCAAAAAGAATGACGTTTTGCTATGTTTATGCAATATATTATTAATTATTGAGCATTCTGCAAATATGCCGCTAATTCATCCACTGCTTCCTGTGCATCATCGCCTTCTGCATACACAATCACTTCTGTATCCTGTGTTAATCCCAGACTCATCATGCCCATGATGCTTTTTGCATTAATTTTCTTATCACCGGATTCAATATAAACCTTACTTTCAAATTGGCTTGCCTTCTGTACCAATACAGCCACCGGTCTAGCTTCTGCATCCGCTACCAAATTCACCTTAACCACTTTACTTACCATTTTCTTTTTCCTCCCTTATAAGATGCTCTCTTCTCTTAATGTATTAGCAATACTGCTTATTTTTCTTAATCTATGATTCACGCCTGATTTTGATACTGGCGGATCTAACATTTCTCCAAGTTCTACTAAATTCGCATCCGGCTCAGCCAAGCGAATCTCCGCTACCACCCGCAAAGAATCATTCAAATATTTTAATCCCTTGGTTTTTTCTATATACTCAATATCCTCTATCTGTCTTCGGGCTGCATTCACTGTTTTCTTAATATTGGCCGTTTCACAATTCACTCTGCGATTAATGTCATTACGCATATCTTTCAGAATACGAACATTCTCCATATCCATCAGGCTTATATGAGCTTCCATAACATTGAGAATATCCACAATCATAGCCCCTTCTTTGAGATAGACCACATAATACTTTTTACGTTTTACAATCTTGGCATCCAATGCAAAACTATTCACAACTTGTTGCACAGCCTCTGCCATCTCCTTGTTATGAACAACTATTTCAAAATGATAGGCCTTATTCGGATCATTTACCGAACCTGTTGCTAAAAATAGGCCTCTCACAAATGCTTTTTTACAACAATCTTTTTGTATAACTTGTTTAGGAAACTGACAATTCTGAAGTGAAACACCCCGAGTTGATACATAGGTAATATCATCTTCTATCTCTAGTAATTCTTCTTCATCCAACCAATCCTCTTCCAAAAAATCCACATAATCGGATAATTTAATTGTTTGAAGCAACCGGTCTGTCATCTCCGCGCCTATGATTTCAATATACTTAGAATGACAAATACTTTTTATTCTATTATCAAATAACTCATCAATCAATTGACAAATCTTATCACCTACCACAGTGGTTTCCGGTCGCATAATCAGCTTCGTTTGTCCTTCAGCCAACTCCACCTCACCAGTAGCCAACACCAGGGCTAATAGCTCTGCTATTTTGCAATGTCTACTGTGGTTGTTGTGACGACCTATTTCATTCTTCACATCTGCTGAAAACGACATACTCACTAACCTTTCCTAACTGCGTCTTTTCCAATGTCTCTATGAACGATCTTTACAGAATATGGAAAAGTCTCCAACTCTTTATATACACCATTAGCAAGAGTTACTGAACGATGTTTTCCACCAGTACAACCGATAGCAATCACCAATCCATTCTTACCTTCTTTGATATAATTCGGTATCAAAAATTCCAACAAATCTGTAATCTTATTCAAAAACAACTCTGCCTCATCAAACTGCATTACAAAATTCTGAATCGCCTCATCATTACCGGTAAGGGGACGTAACTCCAAATCGTAATACGGATTAGGTAAAAATCTCACATCAAAGACCAAATCGGCATCTCTTGGAATTCCATATTTGAATCCAAAGGATACTACATTCACAATAAAATTGCTATACTCTGCATTTTTAACAAATATTTTATCCAATTCTGCCTTCAACTCTCTTGTCAGCAGACTTGTTGTATCTATAATATAATCGGCTTCCTTGCGCAAAAAAGCAATTCTTGCTCGTTCTGCCTTAATCCCATCTTCCACACGACTATTACGTGCCAGTGGATGATTACGTCTTGTTTCTTTGTAACGCTTAATTAGAACATCATCATTGGAATCCAAGAAAAGAACCTCATAATTATATTGAGAATCCTTTAAAGCTAACAGACACTCTGATAACTGTTCCAAATATACTCCGCTTCGAATATCTACTCCAATCGCCACATTATTAATATCATTATCTGTGGCATATGCGATTTCGGCAAAATGCATAATTAATTGAATCGGGAGATTGTCTACGCAAAAATAACCAATATCCTCTAACGTTTTCAATGTTGTACTTTTTCCAGCACCACTCATGCCGGTTACAATGACAAATCTCATGTTAATCCCCACTTTATTAATCCATCCAACGTATCTACTTAACATCCTCATAGTTACGTTTCGTAAATCCATAAATGGACTACATCTTTTCTCCAACCATCTTCACTTCAGGCTCTAACTCTACCTGAAATTCTTCATACACCTTATTCTTCACATCTTCTATAAGTGCCAATACATCTGCTGCAGTAGCACCACCTTTATTAATCACAAATCCACAATGTTTCTCTGAAACCTGTGCACCACCTACTTGATATCCCCGAAGTCCTGCATCCATAATCAACTTTCCTGCAAAATAACCTTCCGGACGTTTAAAGGTAGAACCTGCACTTGGAAACTCCAATGGCTGCTTTGTCTTTCTTGCAATTGCTAACTCTTCCATTCGTTCCTCAATTGCTCCAAGCTCACCATGTTCAAGCTTTAATGTTGCACCAAGAACAATGTAACCTTCCCGTTCTACTATGCTATGTCTGTACGAAAACTCCATTTCTTCTCCGGATTTTTCAAGCAAATTACCATTACAATCCATCAACTGCACAGACTCTACAATATCTTTCATTTCACCGCCATAAGCACCGGCATTCATCATAACTGCACCACCTAATGTGCCGGGAATCCCTGCAGCAAACTCAAAACCGGTAAGACCGGCTTCCTTAGTAACCGCACCTAGTTTGCTAAGCATAACTCCTGCCTGTGCGTATACTTTCGTTCCATCGATTTTGAAATTAGCAAAATTATTGTATAACCGGATTACAACACAACGCAATCCTTTATCACTAACCAAAAGATTACTACCATGTCCTAACACAAAAAACGGCATTTTTTCTGCCTTACAAAGCAAAACCACCTGACCAAGTTCTTCCGTCGTCTGTGGAGTCACAAAAAGCTGTGCCGGACCACCAATACGAAAGGTAGTATGTTTACTCATTGGTTCTTCTATTCTAACATTCGTTTCGCCCACAATACGGTATAATTCATTTACTAAATTTTGACTCATACTTAACCCACCAACTAATATAAATATTGCTATGGCTTATTCAAAGCCTATAACAACCCATTCTTACCTATTATATGCTATGCTATTACACAAAATCAATATAAGAAGTCACGAAAAAAAAGGGGAGAACCTCTCCCCTTTCGTCCTTTTTACCAATGAATTATATTTCACATCCTATATATTACCAAACGAATCCTCACTTCTATTTCGTAAGAATCGCCTGTGCACAACCGTAAATACCTGCATCATTGCCTAATGTTGCAAGAACAAACTTAGTATTCTTACAAGCATGGAACACATATTGCTGATAATACTTGGTAAGTGTTGTAATAAGGATATCGCCGGCACGTGATACACCACCACCGATTACAAATGCCTCCGGATCACACACACATGCTATTGTTGCTAATGCCTTACCTAATATCTTACCATGATCTTCAACTAACTCAATTGCTAAATCATCACCTTCTTTAGCTGCATCAAAAATTTCTTTTGCAGAAATGTACTGAACACTGCGAAGCTTTGATGGACGGTCAGTATTGTTAAGCGCTCTCTCTGCTAATCGTGTAATACCTGTTGCAGATGCATACTGTTCCAAGCAACCTTTTTTACCACATCCACAAGTCTCGGTTTCGGAATCCTGTACACAGATATGACCAATCTCACCACCTGCACCATTAATACCGTAAAGCATCTTACCGTTCATGATAATACCACCACCAACTCCGGTTCCTAATGTTACCATAACGAGTGAAGAATATCCTTTTCCTCCACCTTGCCACATTTCTCCAAGAGATGCCATATTCGCATCATTACCAACCTTGGCAGGCAATCCCAATAACTTCTCTACTTCTTCCTCAACATTGAATACTCCCCATCCAAGATTCACGCAACGAAGAACCGTTCCATCATCGCGAACAGGACCCGGAACACCAATACCTACACCGGCAACCTCATCTTTTACAATTCCTTTTTCTTCTAATTTTTCCTCAACTGATGCAGCAATATCCGTTAAAATATAACGTCCACCCTCATCTTTGCGGGTTGTAATCTCCCACTTATCTAACAACTCTCCTTCTATTGTAAAGAAACCAAGCTTTACTGTTGTTCCACCAATATCTACGCCAAATACATACTTCTTCATAATAGCCTCCTTATTACTTGTTCTTATTCATATTATTAGTAACACGGTTATACAATTCCTGAGCAGCATTATATCCCATTTCCTTCTGACGATGATTAACCGCCGCCGATTCTACAATAATTGCAAGATTACGTCCCGGACGAATCGGAATGTTATGAGACACCACTTTATTACCAAGGAATTCTGTGTATTGATTCTCCAGACCCAAACGGTCATAATTGGTCTCTTTGTCCCATTCTTCCAGATTAATAACCAGGTCAATGGCTTGTGTCATCTTCACACACTCAAAACCAAACAACGCTTTAACATCGATAATTCCGATACCTCTCAGTTCAATAAAATGTCTCGTAATATCCGGTGCAGTACCAACCAACGTATCATCCGAAACCTTCTTAATCTCAACCACGTCATCTGATACCAAACGATGACCTCTTTTAATTAGTTCCAAAGCAGCTTCTGACTTACCGATGCCACTCTCACCCATAATCATAACACCAACACCATATACATCAACCAAAACCGCATGAATAGAAATACGTGGAGCAAGCTCTACATGCAACCAACGTACCGTCTCATGTACAAATGCAGAAGTGGTTGCTTCTGATGTCAAAACTGGAACACCATACTTTTTAGCAGCATCCAAAATAAATTGCTGTGGCTGTAACCCTCTACAAAAAACCAGACATGGAAACTTATGCGAAAAGAAACGGTCAAATATCTCTAACGTCGCTTCGTCATCCTGAATACTGGTTATATACGCATGTTCTACATTCCCACATATCTGTATACGACTAGCATCAAAATGTTCAAAGAATCCGGAAAACTGAACTGCCGGACGATTAATATCCGGATCCTTAATCAGAATTTCATCTGTGTTAATCTCTGGTAAATGATTTTTCAAATTGAGTTTCTCAATAAACTGAGTCAATGTGATTGAATACATCCCTCTCCTCCTTCTATAATTTCACTTCTTTTATTGTATCATAGAACCACCCTAAACTCTACAAATTTTTATACGAAGCATTCACTATTTTCCACTTTATTCCGAAATATATATTGGTTAGATTGGTACTTTGAACATGGAGGTTCATCACTTTCACATAGTTGCAAAAAAATTTCTGCAACTATGGCAAAATGGTTAGACTGGAATACATTTTGAAAGGGTGAAGAACATGAAAATTGATTCAAGTACAGTTAGCATGGATTCAGGACGTTTCTATGCAAACAACACACAAGTAACACAGGAAACTATCTCAACAAACTTAAGCACGGGAGCCGTCAGATACTCGGGCACTTCATTTTTAAGTACCTATGCTGAATACAGCGGTACAGCTAACAACAATACTGCTCTAGACCAGTATGATTCCTACTTAAGTTCCATGAATTCTTCAGATTCATTTGCAACACCATTGTCTTCGGATTTGTATACGAATTTGGCAAACAACCGATTAAACATTGACCGTGCAAAGACTACATATGAAAAATTTCACGAAGAATTCATCAAACGAATGGAAGAATTAATGGATCGCATTCGCAACCAACTTCTCGGCGTCAAATGGAACGAAGATCATGCAATTGTGGATGTAACCAGCACTAGCAATCAACCGGGAGCTTTTTGGACAAAAGAAACTCACGAAAGTATTACTGTAAGTGAAACAGAAACTACAAGTTTCAGTAGCACCGGTACGGTTGTAACCTCAGATGGACGCACCATTGACTTTAATGTGTCTATGGAAATGAGTCGTTCCTTTACCGAAACGGTCGAATCCATTTCATCTGAAACACAGTACATTTTAACCGATCCATTAGTAATTCAACTTGACAACGCACCCGAAACCATTAGTGACCAAAAGTGGTTCTTTGACATCGATGGTGATGGTGAAAAAGAAGAGATTTCCGAACTTTCCAAAGGAAACGGATTTCTTGCTTTGGACAAAAATGGTAATGGTATAATTGATGACGGAAACGAATTATTCGGAACACAATCCGGTAATGGTTTCAAAGATTTGGCCGAATACGACGATGACGGAAATGGCTGGATTGATGAAAATGATGCTATCTATGACAAATTGAAAATATGGGCAAAGGATGCTTCCGGCAAAGATAAACTTATGAGTTTGCAACAGGCAGATGTTGGTGCAATTTACTTAGGTTCGGCCGCCACTCGTTTTTCCCATAACAATTCGGAGAACAACGAAACACAAGCTGTTGTTCAACAAACCGGATTCTACCTACACGAATCCACAGGTCAGGCCGGAATCATACAACAGATTGATTTCGCTGTCAAACAGGATTCTGTTGCGTAGAACACATTGCACAGCGTATTGCTAATATTGTTTCAACAAGGCATACACATTTATAGGACAATTTCTATAAAAAAAAGACATTGCAACTTGATGAAAGAACGCGAATAATAGCTATTCTTATAATCAATGCAATGTCTTTTTACTTCTTTTGTACTTACGGCCTCTTTGGAATTTGATATTTTTCGTCCAACTCTTTGATTAAATCTCGTTTTCTTTCCTCTATCTGCCAATCCAATGCTTTCAATTCATCCTTTAGTCGAATTTGATTTGCTTTCATTTCCACATCAAAATCCTTATCCTGCATTTCTTCTTCCCGAATCATCTTTTCAAGAGAAAGTTTTCTAAGTATATGCATGGAACTCAAAGAATCCAATTCCAAACGATGTAAACGCAAACTTTCTTTATTTCTGTTTTTCTTCACCTCGAGAAGTTTTCTCTCTTCCTCCAGCGTATTAATAAGATTTATCTTCTGTCTTCGTATATAGTCATCGATTTCTTCGTACCGAGATTGTTTCTCTTGCTCCTTTTCCACATTCATTTTTTCAGCCTGGTTTTTCCACCTCGCCTCATCTCTTCTTTTCTCCCACTTTTCTTTAACGCTATCAGAAGAGCGAGTATAGCTTACACTTCTTATGCTTTCATTCAACAGTTCTGATTGTTCGAAATCATATCTTAGCGAATCCATGCCTTTATAGTGTTTCTCCACCATTTCCAGGCTCTTTTCAGCACACATAAGTTGAGAGGTATTGCTTGTTAACATTTCCCATAATAGTTCAGCCGATTCATCATATGCTTCCAACAAATTCTCATACAGTGGTGCATAGGTATCTATCATTTTTTTAACAACAACTGCATCCATATGGACTTCTAGTCCAAATGTATATGTCTTATTCAACCATTGTTGCTGCAAACCTAACTTACCCTCATTCCACATTGTATCAATTTCATGAAGGGTATCTGTTGTTTCTTTAATCAACTTATCCAACTGTTCTTGTACCCTTTCTTCGCTGGCTATACTACCCTCCAATCGAGCATGTTCAACTGTGGTAGAATCAATATTCATCAAAGTGATACTGTTCAAAAGTCCATCCAAAAACTCCTGATCATCAGACACTCTATCCTCAAATTCGCGCATGCCTATCGCTAATACCCCCGTTGTGAAAACAGCATTACACATATACAAAGCTTTTCTGGTAATCACCTGAATCATATATGTCGGAATACCATCTATCAGACTCGAATAACATCCTATTTTCAAGTCTTCCTCGTTTTTGTATACTTTATATGTACTATAAAAATCTGTTTTTACACAAATTTCAGTTGCCCATTCGTTAATCTGTTCTTCGGTTTGATTCGGTTGTTGCAATGCTTTGTCACGCAAATAATTTTCAAAATCAAATTTTTCCAGTATTTGCTCATATTGGCCAGAGTCAAACTCTTTTGCAAAAAATGTTCCAACAAAATCTGCATCCTGACTGGCATTTACCTGAATGTAACCTTCTACATCCTGCTTCTCTTCCTTCAAACGGCCAATATTAAGAATCGCCTTTTCATCTAATTGAACATGTTCCGGAGTAGCATAATACATCCCTTTCTGAAGGGTTATTCGAAAATCATCATTGACGGTTATCGTCTCATTCTCTTTTACAACCTTATACCCCTCCATACTCTCGTCTTTCGAAACCGGTAGCGAATCATCAGCAGATAACTGTGCGTGTTGTAATTTCGACAGAGAATCACCTTCTTGGTCATCCTGTATAACTTCTGCAAACACATTCAATCCAAACAAAACCTCTAATCGTTTGGCAACTTCTTCTTCCATTTTGTGGTCGATGTATGCGAAGCTAAGAATAAAATGCAAAAATGGCATCACAACGTTATTTCCTTTTTTTGTAAGAACACGCACTAACTCATAATCACTGTCGTCAATCTCGTTACCTATTCTGTCATAAATATCCGAAATATCACCGTCCACAATTGTTCCAAACACTCGCTCAACAAATTCTCTTTCCTCTTCATTGAGCACACCATCACCGGCAAGGCCTAATTTTGCACCAAACACAAGTAATCGCAGACTAACTTCCTTCCCCTGATTATCACCTCGAAATGATTCTATAATCTTTCGCGCTGAATCAAGTGCTCTTTCAATCAGTTCCTCCTTTGTTGCACGTTTAAATCGTTTATCAATACCAGCCAATTGCTCACTACTTATTGTAGGCTGCTCAAGATCATTAAAATCCTTCAATACTTTAAGATCCGTATCTTTTTTGCTCAAACCCGGTTTGTTATTCTGAATCCGGTTAATCTTGACCTTGTTAATATTCACCATAACATCAATAAACAGTTCCGCTGCACGCGCTCGTTTACCTCTTTGTGATTTCGGTATAACACTGGCCACTGTCACTTCGCTTATTGTCATTATCTTATCATCCATGAGCGGTGCCAGAATATCGCTCATATACACTTCTATCCAACCTAATGACTCATCTGAAGTATTAAAAACCTCAATACTATCCGGCATCAACGGACTGTCAAATTCTCTCTTTAACGTTAACACATCGCCAACTGCTACATATTCGATTCTGTCTGCTCTTCCTCGATGATGGGTT
This sequence comes from Lachnospiraceae bacterium, assembly GCA_017395635.1. Classification (GTDB taxonomy): domain Bacteria; phylum Bacillota; class Clostridia; order Lachnospirales; family Lachnospiraceae; genus CAG-590. Next base: position 10,287 of record JAFQOE010000055.1, read on the forward strand.
CCTGTAACAACACAACGAATCGTCACATTACCATTATCCCAGTCGTTATGAATCACAAACCGTCCGTATTGTTCTTCTTTCTTTACCCAATCTCGAAACACCGCCAACGGTGAATCATCATTCTCCTCATCTATGTACGGACGACACATTTGCAATCCGTTAAGTGTTGTATCGCACATAATAGCCGGGCGTTCTTTACCCACAACAACTTTACACGCAATTTTTTCTTTCTTCCGGGTAATCAGTATGCCTGCACGTCCTAAATCCAACCCATCATACATACCTGCCAAATTATTCTCTTGAATATATTCGTTCAGTTTCAAGCAGGCAACTACAAACATTCCCATCTTATCAGGCTTCAAAGAGTTCTTAAAATCCATGCTAATGCCACCTGAAATCTTATCCAATGTAGCTGTACCTATACAATGTCCACTTGCATCATGTGTGTACACATCTCCACGTTTGTATACCTTCACCGTAGCAACTTTCTCTGCCGCTTTATAGAAAATCGTATACGGTGCATCTATGACATCAATTGTAAAATCAATTTCCCCATAATCATCCCAATCAGATTCTTTATCAAGCAGTGCATTCAAAACTTCCATATTACAAAAGAAGTTAGGAAATACTTCTCCTAAACATTTGATCGCTTCATCTTTCTTCACCATAACCCCTCCATCGCATACCCCTATGCTTTCTGAAATCGCTTGTTATCCCTTCTCTTTGTTACACTTCCCCATAAGACATATTCTGTCTATTATTCCTTTTTATTATCAATTAAACCGAACTTAAAACTGCCTTTAATTATATAGTATTTCTCTCCTATTTTCAATTTGAACTCCGTATTTGATTATTAAATTTTTATGAACAAGAACGAAGAGTTTGCTTGCAAATTCTTTACGCTCAAGTGGTGTCAAAGGACATAAAAAACACAGCATGTGTTTTATCAACTACATGCTGTGTATAGAATGTATATTCCATTTTATTACTCATTCCGGATAAGGTTGTCGTTTCAATTAAACTAATTTGTTTAATTTTAGTGTATTTTCTGATCCTTTTTATCTCTATTATTTGCATTTTTCTTGGCTTACTGCTTTTTTGTTGCCAAAGTGTTGCCATGAGATAAGTATATAAAATTATGGGGTGAATGGCAAGAAGTAGCTTTTGATATCATCTTACCTCACTAAAACAATTGCTTTTTCTAAATTTACAATCTCCACTTTATCATGCCAACCACCAAATTCTCCATCCAAAGTCCATTTTATTGGATCTTCAGATACAAATTTAATATGCGACGCTTTCAAGCAATGTACCAATTCCGAATTCATATTTCTCGAAATGAGTGAACTTATAATTGCTTTCAAATCCTTGATGCTATCTGGACGTTTGATAAACATAACTTCAAACTCTCCATCATCTAATTTGACATTGTCCCCTGTTATATTTTTGATGCCACCTACATAACGAGAATTACTCACCATTGCAAAGATAATCTCTTCTTGTATTTCCATTTCATCTGTAATTATTTTTACATAATATGAAGACAAAGAAGAAAGACTCTTGATTCCTTCAAGCACATATGCCATATGACCCAAGACATTTTTTCTGTCCTGTGTAGTTTCATAGGCAACTTCTGTAAACATTCCAAATGCTGCTACATATACAAAGATATCATCATTGAAGCTTCCTACATCACATGTAATATGCTCACCTTTCATTATACAATCTGCCGCAATACACATATCATTCGATATCTCTAGACTATGTGCAAAATCATTCGTACTTCCTGCTGGGATGTAACCAATCGGGAGCTTCTCATCACGTATCATCATACCAGTTACAACTTCGTCCAAAGTACCATCACCGCCACAACATATAACCAAATCATATTTTCCTGTTTCAAGGTTTTGTACAACTGATATAGCATCTCCTTGAAATTGCGTTGAATGAATCATTATTTTATATTCATTCTGAATAAAAATATCTATCATATCAGATAAATGATTGCAAACTGTTCCTTTTCCTGCTTTTGAATTATAAAGAAATAATAATCTTTTATGCCCCATACTTATGCCTCATTTCCAATGAAAAATAAATTATCATTTCTTCTTTCTCTTATTTTTGCTTTCGCTACAGGTTGGCAACAACTTCAGTTGCTCCACTTCTCCATACGCCCGAAGTTCCCCATTTGCATATGCTTCCATTGGATTTGTTTTACCTTCTAACACTTTAATAATCATTTCAGCAGAAGTGATGATCAAAACATTTCTGTCATAGTATTCATATGGCTCCACATTCACCTTTCCATTATCCAATTCAATATAAAATGCACCTTCTGCCTCGCCTTCTACATTGAATTGGTATGCTATATGGCCTATATCTTTACTAACCCTCATACCCTCTGTTAACTTTTTCACTTTCTCAACTAATTGTTCATATGTCATGTTGCATTCTCCTTTCCATAAAATAATATGAATTTATTATAAAGATTACTCTTTTTCTTACATTAATGGTGCTAACACACGAAGCATATCCTGAAATATCTTCACGAAAACATTCCGACTACAATCATTTAAAGTAATTTGGTGACATTCTTCTAGGGTACTCATAAAATCTTGCTTTAAATCCATAACAGCATGTCCACCATACAACCACGCACCGCATTCAAAATGTAAGTATAAGCTTCGAAAATCAAGATTGGTTGTTCCAATTGTTGCGGTGTGATCATCCGATACAAATGCTTTTGCATGTAAAAAACCTTTTGAATATTCATACACCTTAACACCTGCTTTAATCAGTTCTCGATAATAGGAACGTGTTGTTATGTGAATCAGCCATTTATCCCATATATGTGGGGTTATAATCCTTACATCCACTCCACTCTTTGCTGCAAGTGTAAGTGCAGATATCATGCTGTCATCAATAATCAAATATGGCGTAAAGATATATACATATTCTTTGGCACTATTGATAATCTGCAAATACACATGCTCCCCAACATTCTCTGTATCCATCGGACTATCTGCATAGGGTTGTACAAAACCATCCTCAACAACTTCACAAGGAGTATCTCTCCAAGGATAATATGTAATATAATCTTCTTTAACACCCTTGGATATTTCCCACATCTGTAAAAACATAACAGTAAAGCTCCACGCTGCTTTCCCCTCTACCAAAACAGCCGCATCCTTCCAGTGACCGTGTTTTTCATAAACATTGATATATTCATCTGCCAAATTGATTCCACCAGTAATCGCCACCTTTCCATCAATCACAGCAATTTTCCGGTGATCTCTATTGTTCTGTTTTACAGTCAAAAATGGTTTAAACGGATTAAAAACTGCACACTCAATTCCGTACAATTCTAGTCTCTTCGAAAAATCCTGTGGTAGAATCATAAAACAACCTAAATCATCGTAAATCAGTCGTACCTTAACACCTTCTTTTGCTTTTTCCTTGAGAATCCCAAATATCTCATCCCACATAATACCTTCTTCTACAATAAAATACTCAAGAAAAATATAATGTTCTGCTTTCTTAAGTTCTTCTATTAAAACTTCCCATTTTTTCTCTCCCGATGCCAGATAGCACGTTTTTGTGTTGCTATAGATTGGGAACCCAGCATAGTTCTGCAAATAGCGAATTTGTGGAATATGTTCCGGAATACATCTGCTGGCTTTACTATAATCGTCTTGAGGATAATAAAATATCTCTCTTGTTTTTTGTTCCACCTGGCTAATCTTTTTTGCAAAATTTCTTGATGCAGTTTGGAAATTAGTAATCAAATAGAAAACACCTCCAAACAACGGAAACTGTAGAATCAGAAAAACCCACGTTAACTTAAAGGCACCTTTCTCCCTCTTCGACACAACATATAAAGCAACGAAGAAACTGATGTAAGTGGTATACTATATTCCATAGAAAATGGCAATTAATTTTCCATAGTTTTCAATCAAATATTACTCTGTGATATACTTTATCACGGAGGTGAAGGAAGGATGATTGATTGGATGGATTATGGAAAAATCCAAGAAT